>CAZKQL010000001.1:0-7772 GCA_964554925.1 uncultured Gammaproteobacteria bacterium
AAATAACGGCCGGGCTTTCTCGTTTGCAGACAGAAGGAAAACTGGATATTGTCCGTTTTGGAACCAGACTCCCTGTCCAAAATCCCCGGCTGCTGCAAGGCTGGCATTATACGGGTTTGGCACACATCAAAAATCCGTATATTTTGTTACATATAAATCATCCCGCGGAATTGACCGACGAAACCCTTGCAGTACTCTATCGTTTTCGCAAAGAAACGATGGCTAGCATACTTTCGCATACCGTGCTTTTGCGAGGAGTGAATGATTCAGTAGAAATTCTGCAAGAACTTTTCAACAAGCTAACTATCGAGGGTGTGCGTCCATATTATTTATTTCAAAATGATCCTGTGTATTGGGCAAAGCATTTTACCGTGCCGGTAAAAGAAGCGTTTGCACTCTGGACCAAACTTCGGCCGCGATTATCCGGACTTGCCGCGACGGTAAAATTTACCATCGAAAAAGAAGGCGCGCTCGGAAAAATACCCGTTCCCGAAGCGGGGGCGTGGAATTTTGATGAATCGGGGTTTAGGGATTTTGGAGAGAAATGGGTAAAGATCGATGGGTAATTATTTTTTTAGTATGTTATAATGTTTACAATAAAATTGTACACTATGAAAAATACACAAAATGTGCAGACTAAAAAGATTAACTTTTTTATAAATCTTCCCGCAATATATGCTATTTCTATCTTTAGTCTTCTCGCGCGGCTCATGAATTTTGGCTGGTTATACATATTGATGACTGGAGTCGTAGATATAATTGTGCGACTTGTACACCTGAATATAAGTATAAAATTTTCCCGATGCAAAACTGCTATGGAGCGACCGGATCGCAGATGGTTTTTCATCGCCCAAATTAGTCTAATAGTAGCTTCATTGTTTATGGAAGATTTCAATGACATAAATAGTCATACATTCATGAAACTTATTGTTGATCCAAATCCAATATACATGCAAATTTCGCTCGCCGCGAGTGCGGTGCTCATCTTTGCTGATATAAAAATGTCCCGCATTATAAAAAATAAAAAAGCTAAGGTTTCAACGGTTTCGAGTCTTCCTGAGGAGGTATCTTAGTTACAGCGGAACTTTCCTATTTTGATAAAACCTACTCTTATGATAGGCTAGTTTTGTTAATGTAGAAATGGACTGGAGGCTTGTGTGAAAAAGTTTGACCTGCATGGCTGGGACTACGGCCATGGGGCCGAACAAGTAGCCAGCCTCACTGAGAGGATTGCCAAATTTCATCCCGACCGCGGGATGGGACGCATCATCATGCGGCACTGCTTCGAGCATTGGGGTGGCAAAGCATTCGGGCTCGCACTTTGCGAATGTTTGGCAGCCCAAATCCCCAACTGTTCTGTTCCGCTGTGGACAGCTTTCACCTATGAAGAGCAAGCCAGAAGATTGCGGGAGCCGGAAGACCTTGGCTTTTTTGGCGGAGTGCCTATTCCCCCATCAAAAAAACCGAAATGGATATGGCGCAGTTCTGATCCGTCGGAAGACTGGCTCGATCCGCGTGCCGGAGTGCTCAAATCGCATACCTGCGATCGCAAAGAATTGTGGAACAAACTCCGTGAAATCCACACGAGCGGGCAACCGCTAGTGCTCCAGCAATGCGTCGAGGGCATTGGCATCGTTGTCGACATCGGCTACAGCGACTTGCTGCGGCAGCCTATCGTTCGGCTTGCGTTCGGACGCCGAGTCAGAAACGATAATGGACACATAGTCTATACTTCCCCAACCAGAGACACAGAAGTAACCGTTTTTGTCTGGGAAAGCAAAACACGCAAAATCACTCGATGGAGTGATGACGATCCGAAATCGGAAGGAACCGGTTTCCACAAGCGAACAACTCTAAACGGCATGCCGGAGCGCCTGGCTTCCGAGCTATACAAAGCCGTACAATCGCTTGGCCTGAATTTTGGGATGCAATTTGAATTTTACGTTCATCCGGACTATGCGCAGGATTTGTATCTGGTTCAAGTCCGCCCTTCGTCCATGTTGCTTCGTGGGATAACGGGTAAACGTATACCCGAACTCATGAAAACCCACCACGGTTACGGCGACCCTTCACCCGCTGTGAACAAAACCTTTGAGGTGGAAGGCGACGTGAGGGTCATCGATTGGAGTACTTACTATCGAGAAGACCCCATTAGGGAACGGATAAGATATCTGGTGAACGAAATCGCTCGAGGACAAATCCCACTGCTAGAGGAAACCGATCAACTTCTGCGTGGAAAAATCGCACTCGTGCTCGGGTACAGTGACAAATATTTGCTCCAAGAGGAAGCTGCTGCCCTTGCCGCTCTCGGTGCCGTAGGCATCATTTCCACGCATGGATACAGTTTGAACACCGCGCATGGAGATGTAATCGGATACGGCTCTTCAGCAATAGCCGAGCGACAAGCAACTTTACGAAGTCTCGTCGACAAAGCATGTGGTGTAATGCGGATCGGTCACCAAACGCAAGATGAACTCATGCGCCGTGTGGATCTCGGCGAAACGATAAAAATCCGCATGGTTTCTGACGGACTCGTCGGGTACATCTTCGGCCAACAGACGCTCTTTGATTCTTAGGAGGTTACATACCTCCGACCAAGCGACCTTCCTCCACAGGAATACGTCACGCAGTCGGGGGAAAGGTCAAAAGCAACTCATAAACATGGGTTGTTTTTGTATAATAGTTACGGATACGGTCATTATATTTATTGGCTGACAGACCCTAAGGCAATATCCCGTTCGACAGATTCCGCATATCGTTGTAATTCAACACGAATCGGACGATATTTTTTTTCTTCACGCGAAAGTTTAATAGGGTCTGGCACATATCGGCCAAATTCATCCATATCGTTCTCCCAAGGAAAGGTACCATCCGCGGCAACACCTCGATGTTTTTTTATATCATCTGCTGATGGATTTTCATAACCTTTGGCAACCTGCAAAACACATTGATTCAAAAAATGCCGCTGCCCACAATCAAATTCCCAATCCCGTTCACCTGGAGAGGTCTTCCTGCGGTAATAACTAACTTTATTTTGCCTTGCCTCTGCCATCCATGCGCTACTGAATTCATACGATACCCCGGGGCTGTAACTGAACTCAAACCCGGGTCTCGGGTCGGGAGATGACTCTATGGCAGTATACAAATATACCAAACCGGGTTCCATAAAATCGCGCTCTTGAATCCCGGTGTCTCCCACACCGGATATTGCGTAAAAAATACCCGCACCCCGCAACATACGAATGTCCGGCGTAAAATCAATCTGATTCGGCATCCATGAATTAACCACGAGGTCAATTTTTTTGGGTTTTCTCGCCAAATCGGCTTCGTGCGGCGATGATTATGTCACGCTGATTCGTCAGCCATTGTTTTCGAGTATCATCAACTATACGGTAAAGATCCCATACTTTTTTTGGTTCTTTATTAACAGTTGGTTCCATCGAAAAATCTTGCCTTAATACCCGGTAGACGTCTGCTTTCACGTCTTCAAACATGCGTGATTTATCTTCACCGATTTTTTCCACACCTTTGGCCAACAATAAAAAATCCTTGTATCGTCTTTCTACAAGCTGTACCTCCTGATCCAAACTTTTAATCCTTACAATAGACTCGTTGTCTCCCTCATCCTGCAATGTTTGCAGCACATATTCATGTGCGGTTTTTATTTCAAAAGCTATTTCGTCTCCGTACGCAGACTGCGCTTGTTCAACAATTTCCCTGTGCGGGTCAACAACGGTATAATGAATTTTCAAACCATTCTCTCTGGCCACGTCGTTGCACAATGCCCCCATTGCTCCACTCGCGCCGCCAACATCTACGATGGATATGGGGTCATCCGGACTAGCCTCACCCATCCGGACACGTTCAGCATGCAGTTCTTGGGCCACAAAGATAAGACGACAAATATCTTCCTTTCTTGGCTCAAACCACATAATACGTTTTTCCCTGAATTCAGAGAGAGCGCCAACTTCTCGAACTGGAAAAAAACCGGAAAGTTGATATTTCTCCAAACTATTCTCCGGTGTATCTTCTCTAAGTTCAAGCAACGGCCTCATTAAAAATGACGTGTGACCACTTTCATTTACAAATCTGTTAACTTCGGATTCTAAGCGCGCAAATTCATGATCAAATTCACTGTCGTCCATATCCGCAACCCGCTCTTGAAACTCGTCAACTATCGAGGTCAAATCCACGAGTCTTCTTTCATATTCCTCGAGCAGACGTTTTCTCTCCGATTCTTCAACATCTATGCTGGATCTCGGATCGAAACGAACTTCAGCGGAGAGTTCATCGGGATCCAATGAAGCTGACAGAAACTGACGAAATTCGGGTGTTCGGGGAGTCATACTATTTTAGTGTACCTTTTAAGTTCAAAGACTGCTCATCCAGATTCCTTTTAGCGACTGACAACTTCTGGTATAGCAAAGCGATCTTCTCTTTTCGTTGTTCTGTAACTTCTTTATAGGCAGCAATTTTAGCACGCTCCAATTTGTCTTTTTTCATATTGTGTCTAGTAAATAACACCAAAAATTCCAACAAAATGAGTATACCAAAGCAGCCAAATTAAATCTATGATGAAAAATTTATTTGAGCCGTCACCCGGAATTGAACCGGGGACCTCGTCCTTACCATGGACGCGCTCTACCAACTGAGCTATGACGGCGTATAAACTAACCCACCCTTCTGGGGCGGGCTAGTATCGTGCACGCCGAGGGATTCGAACCCCCGACCCTCTCGGTGTAAACGAGATGCTCTAACCAACTGAGCTAGGCGTGCTTTTTATGTGGAGATTAGTATATAAGAACAGGTTTTTGATGTCAATAGAATTTCGGATATACAAAAATCTCCCCGAAGGGAGATTTTATGTCTGAAAAAATTATGCTTTTGGCATTTCTGCAGCTGCCATTTTGCATTTGCTGCATTTGCAGTGGAAAAGTGACATAAGACCGGCAAGTCCGACCAGAATGTATACTACCCATTCCAGCCATGGCCAACTTCCGAGGAGTAGATGAACCACGTTCCAATCCCCTTTAAAGAATCCGCCGAGGCCTACAAGACCCCAGTTAAGAGCACCGACGAACATGAGCAACCAGCCCAGTTTTGCGCCGGCGCAGCCGCCTTTGTGCATAGAATACGTTGTTAAAGTAACTTAAATACTTGAAGATGTGGAAAGTATCTTATACTTGCCCGCTTCTAAACAATGCCTCCGCTCTCTCAAAAGAGATGCCTTCTTCATCCGCTAATTCTTGTATTTCTGTTCGCTGGTCTTCTGTGAGGTCAGCTTCGACCGATTCGCTACCGGGAAGCGGCGGACGCGTAAAATGCGTCTCTGCACCTTCGTCATCAGCTCCATGCATATGTCCATCCCCTTCAAAGTGTCCTTCTTCTAATTCACCCATATAGGAATATTAAATATAACTTAATCAAATCCTCCTATAAATACCTTTTTCATTATAGCAGAGTCCTTTAAGCAGGCGCAACTGTCTTTAGCCACAACCTCTCCCTGAACCAAAACATAGCCATAATCAGCCTTGTCCATGAGACTCTTTAGATTATGCTCTACTATAAGCACCGTGGTATTGAAATGTGCTGTTATAAGCCGTATTTTTTCAAAAACTTCTTTGACCAATTTGGGCGCCAATCCCAAAGATGGTTCGTCCATGAGCAATAACGCTGGCCTGCTCATCAATGCCCGACCAATCGCCAGCATCTGCTGCTCGCCTCCGGACAAAGCAAAGGCATAATGCCGGCATTTTGTTTTTAACACTGGAAATATCTCATGTACCTCTTCCAGCCGCTTTTGTAGCTCTTCTTTATCCTGTATATGCGTAGCTCCCATACGCAGATTATCTTCCACGCTCATGGTATCAAAATTTATTTTTCCTTGCGGTACAAAAGCAATGCCTTTCCGCAGCAATTGGTAGGCAGGCAAACCCGTTATTTCACTTCCTTTAAAATAAATATGCCCGCTTGTAATGTTTGTAAGATTAAAAACAGATTTCAAAAGTGTGGATTTGCCGGCACCGTTCGGGCCCATCAAGACCGTAATCGAACCCTGTTCCAATTCCAAATCCACATTTTTTAAAATCTGCAAATCATTGTACCCCGCGTTTAAATTTTCTATTTTCAAAAATGCATTCATATTATTCACCCAAATATGCTTCGAGGACGCGCTTATCGCACAACACGTCTTCCGGCTTCCCTTGCGTCAACACCACTCCGGCATCGAGCACAATAACATGGTCAGCAAGCCGGCGAATAAATTGCATGTCATGGTCAATAAGCAAAATCGTTTCGCCTTTTTCTTTTAGATCCAAAAGCATTTGTTCTATACGCGCCTGCAAAACTTTGTTTACTCCTGCCACCGGCTCGTCGAGCATGAGCACATCATGCTTTTTACGCAAAGCCATCGCGATATGCAATAATTTTCTCTGTCCATAACTCAAATCGCTTACCAAAGTCTCCGGCTCATGCTCTATACCAAATTCCTCAAGCAATTTTTTCATAGCCGACAAATCGGGAGTATCCGAACCAAATATATTTTTTACCAAATGCGTATCTGCATTGTCTTTTATCATCTGTAGGTGATCGCAAATCCGCAGATAGCGAAACAACCGCACCTGCTGAAAGGTTCTGCTTATTCCCAAATTCGCCCGTTCAAACGACTCGAGTTTGGTGATATCTATCCCTTTAAAAAGCACAGAACCCGCATCCGGCCGCACAAATCCGCCGATAATATCAAACAGTGTTGTCTTCCCTGCTCCATTTGGTCCTACCAAAGCCGTGATTTTATTTTTTTCTACCACAAATTCAGACCCGCGAATCGCTTCCACTCCGCCAAATGATTTTTTGATTTGTTTTACTTCCAGCATATTTACGACAAATCAATGCGGCCGAATAATCCGCGAGGTCTGTACATGAGTATTACAAGCAGCAACACAGAATACATAATCAACCGCGCCGGCCCGACAATGGAAGAAGGCAGATCAATAAAACGCAAAGATTCGGTGAGGAAAATGAGCAGCACGGTTCCCGCCACGCTTCCTTTTACACTCGCGAGTCCGCCCACAATTACAATACTGATAAGTAAAATAATATCTGCCAAAAAGAAATTACTCGGATGTACATAGGTTATATAATGCGCGAATATGCTGCCCGCGATTCCGGCGCACGCGGCGGAAATCATCATGGCTTGGTATTTTAGTTTGAATACATTTTTTCCAAGAGCAACAATACCAATCGCGTCATCGCGCACAGCTTCGAGCAGTGTTCCATAGCGAGAATGCGTAATTCTATATACCAAAAAAACAATCAATGCCGCGATAATGAATGCAAACAACAAGTACCAAGCGTTTGAATGTATATACCAGCCGAATATATTTGGTTTTTCTATACCCGGAATTCCGTAGGGTCCGCGGGTAAGCGAGCGCCAATTATTGATTACTGAAACGGTTACAAAACTGAATCCAAGCGTTGCGAGCGCCACATAATCCCCTTTCAGTCGTTTGGTTAGAATAGTCAACAAAAATCCAAATGCTCCGGCTGCAACCGGCGCTGCGCAAAATGCAATAATAAATGGCACCCCATGCATGCTAAGAATCGCGGATGTATACGCACCGATCGCAAAAAACGCGACATGGCCAAGGTTGAGTATGCCGGTATAGCCAAGCGCCACATTGAGACTCACGACCAAAATCGTGTAATAACAAATGGTAATCGCGACATGTATAAAATAATTTATCAGCATAAGTGACTATCTTACTCCTTTGTTT
>CAZKQL010000001.1:7782-27037 GCA_964554925.1 uncultured Gammaproteobacteria bacterium
CGGCCGAACAATCAAAAATAATAAAAGAATGGCAAACACAATCGCTTCTTTGTAGCCCGACGGCAGCCAAATAATGCCGATATTTTCCGCCATCCCCACAAAAAAACTCCCAAATACCGCTCCGGGAAGAGAATGTATGCCACCAATTACTGCTCCCGCAAAACCCTTGATTATCAAATTCGTCCCCATAAACGGTGTCAGATTTTGTTCAAGCCCCACCAAAATCGCCGCAACTCCCGCAATGCATGAACCGATAAAAAAACCTGCCGCTTGGATACGACCGGTGTTGATACCGGAAATCGACGCGAGTTCAGGATTATCCGAAACCGCTCGAATCAATTTCCCCAATTTGGTATGACGGACAAAAAACCACAGCAAAAGCAACAATACAACCGATGTGACAACGATAACAAGCTGCAATGGAGTGATAACGGCCCCGAATAAATCAAACCCTCGCTGTACTTGCAAAAATGAAAGCGTTCGTACGCTCGGTCCGAAAATGGCCAGCAATATATTTTCAATCAATATCATGAGTGCCAGACTTGCAATCAAAAGAATCGCTGACGAAGCGCCTTTATTTCTTAGCTGTTTGTACACGATGGCATGCAAAAAAAGCCCTAGCATACCGGTCAAAAACACGGCACATAAAGCTGCAACATAAAAATTCAATCCCGTCAAAACAAACAAAGAATACAGAAAATACCCGCCGCTGGTAAGTACTGCTCCGTGCGCAAAATGCGCGAAGCGACTGGTGGTATAAATAAGCGAAAAACCGGCGGCTACGAGTGAGATGTAGGCGCCGGTAATAATCCCGTTCGCAATGAATTGGCTATAGAGCATGGATTCTTGCAATTATTTTGTTTCTTCCGCCGCAAACGCTCCATCTTTTACTACAAATACGCTGTAATTCCCCGATACATCGCCATTTTTGTCAAACTCAATCATACCGCTCACGCCTTGGAAACTCATGCCGGTCAGGTTACTTTTTATTTCTTCACCTGTCTTTGCGCCATTTGAGATGGTAATGTGTAGCGCTTGGAACGCATCGTATGCTTGCGCGGAAAAAGGACCCGGATTTTCGCTATAGGTACTATTGTGTGCCTGAACAAAGCCAATGGATCCGGTGCTGACCGACGTAACGATCAATCCGTCTGCCGCGCCCTCCGCACCTTTGATAATCACATCATTTTTCAATCCCTCGGAGCCAAATAGCGCTACATTCAACCCCAATTCTTTTGCTTGTTTAAGAGCAGCGACCGCGGTTTCCGGAGAATTACTGATGATATACAGCGCGTCCGGTTTAGATCCCTTGATTTTGGTCAGCTGGGCTTTTACATCAACCGCTTGTTTTTCCACCGCTTCGCTCGCGACGACTTCGGTGTCAACTCCCATTTTAGGAAATTCTTTTTTGAGTACATCGTTAAAACCTACGCCGTAATCATTGTTAACATATAATACCGCAAGTTTCTTGTATTCTTTCGCGGCAACAAGTTTTGCGCCAAACGTTCCCTGTGACGCGTCACTTGGAACCGTGCGGAAAATATAGTCGCCCGCTTGGGTCAGGTTTGGCGCGGTAGATGCAGGGCTTATCATAACGACTTTGTTTTGTTCCGCAATCGGAGCTGCAGGTAATGTGGCATCAGAACATAATTCTCCGATGATGGCTACTACTTTGTCTATGGAAATCAATTTGTTGATCGATGATACTGATTGAGTACCGTCACATTTAGAATCCTCATATACCAACTCAACATTCTCTGCCTTAAATTGTTTTTTTGCCAGTTCAACTCCTTTTTTTACACTTTCGCCATAAGACGCGGCATCACCGGTCAAGGGCACCATGACACCAATTTTTATTTTTTCTTGCTGTTCTATTCCTTCTTCCGGATTAGAACCCGTAGCGTCGCCGGTAGATGAACCATTGTATTTGGCGCATCCTCCTCCTACCAACAAGAGGGCCGCGGCAAGACCAAAAAATAAACTCATTTTTTTCATAGCGCTTTGATTAAAATACTGATTTATAAAAGTACCTTAACATAGGTTTTCCCAAGCTTCAAGAATTGTGTTGATAACTAAAAACCCCGCCCTATAGTATAGAGCGGGGCGGAGCGACAACGCATGAATACAACAAATTATCAGTCCCTATTTTTTTCTTCCGGCGCGGACGCGTTCATTTTCCGTAAGAGCTTGTTTTCTGATGCGAATATTTTTTGGAGTAATTTCCAGATATTCATCTTCCGTAATTAATTCCAAGCCGCGCTCCAATGTTACCTCGAGCGGTGGAACAAGCTGCAACGCGTCATCTGTTCCACTCGCGCGCATATTGGTAAGATGTTTTCCTTTGATGGGGTTTACGGTCATATCTTCTCCACGAGCCACATTTCCTATTACCATTCCTTCATATACCTCAACCGTCGGCCCGATATAGAGCACGCCGCGCATTTGCAAATTTGCAAGAGAATACCCAAGCGCCTTGCCGGTACACATTGAAATCATAGACCCTACTGATCGCTTTTCAATATCTCCTGACCATGGTCGAAACCCAAGACCCTGACTTGCCATAATTCCCTCACCACGCGTATCCATTATAAACTGGCTGCGATACCCGAGAAGTCCGCGAGACGGAATTTCAAACAGCATTCGAGAATGTCCCGCTTTATTACTCATGTTAGTCATTTTCCCTTTTCGCTTGCCGAGTTTTTCAATCACAATTCCGGCAAACTCATCGGGAACATCTATAGTTGCTTCTTCGTATGGCTCATGTTTAACTCCATCAATTTCTTTTACAATAACTTGGGGCTGGCTTACTTGCAATTCAAATCCTTCGCGCGCCATTTGCTCGAGCAATATCGCGATGTGAAGTTCTCCGCGACCGTACACCTTACAACGATCAGATTCGGAAAAATCAATTTGCAGTCCCACGTTTACTTCCAATTCTCTATGAAGTCGTTCGCGAATTTGGCGGCTGGTAACAAATTTACCGTCTTTTCCCGCAAATGGAGAACTGTTGACCAAAAAATCCATGGCAATCGTTGGTTCGTCCACATGAATCGCGGGAAGCGGTTCCTGACCGGCGTCAACGCAAATCGTTTCGCCGATATCAATATCAGCGATTCCCGCGAGCATCACAATATCTCCGGCGAGCGCTTCTTTAACTTCAATCCGTTCGAATCCTTTGAATTGCTGAAGCTTGGTTACTGAACCGTTTCTGGTCTCTCCGGTTGGTTTTTTTATAATAACTTTATCGCCCACTTGTACCCTTCCTTCATAAATTCTTCCTACCGCAAGACGGCCGACAAAATCATCGTAGCCGAGGTTAAATGGCTGCATACGAAATGGCGCGGCAGTATCGTGGAGCAAATTCCAAAATCATATCAAGAAGCGGGCTCATGTCCTTTGAATCATCGGTAAGCGTACGCTTTGCAATTCCTTGCTTCCCGATCGCATAGCAAAAAGGAAAATTCAATTGATCATTATCCGCGCCCAAATCCATAAATAATTCCAATACCTCGTCATACACTTCGGTCGGGCGGGCAGCGGGTTTGTCCATTTTGTTTATTACCACCAATGGCTTAAGGCCGAGCTCAAGTGATTTTTTCAACACAAATTTGGTCTGCGGCATTGGCCCTTCTTGCGCGTCTACGACAAGCACCACCGCGTCGATCGAACGAAGTACGCGTTCCACCTCTGACCCGAAATCTGCGTGCCCCGGCGTATCCACGATATTAATTTTTACGTCTTTATAATAGAGAGTGGTATTTTTTGCGTATATCGTAATACCGCGCTCGAGTTCGAGTGCGTTTGAGTCCATGCTTTTCCCCTCTTCGATTACCGCCCCTGTTTGGCGGAGAAGTTTGTCGGTGATAGTTGTCTTGCCATGATCTACATGCGCGATAATGGCGATGTTTCGTATATCCATATTCGACATAAAAGCTCTCAAGACGAGAGCTCTTTATTAGTTGCGACATTGTACATAATTTGTCTGGGTTTGTCAATCTTACAGCAAATCAAACAAAACCTTTACAATCATAACAACCGCAATCACCACCATCATTTTTTTTATGAAATTCGATCCATGTTTAACCGCCAAATGGGATCCCACCCACGCACCGGCAAAACTGGATACAAACATGGTGAGTAATAATTGCCATGAAACCGCCGCACTCATAGACAAAATGGTGGAGGAAATGATAGTCTCGGGGATCGCGGCGACAATATCGGTGCTTCTGGCCTGAAGAAAATTTTTGCGAAAAAAATGAACCAACACCAAAACCGCGAATGTCGCGCCTGCCATGGCAAACGCGCCACTCCACACACCGACGACCGCTAGGGCGAGATAGCCGAGTGGATTAATTTTGCTGCCCGCAGCCACACCCCTTTCTTTTATCGGTTTTAAAATAAAAAAAATCCCGACAAACACGGCTGCCAAAATTATTGCATTCAATGCGTAGTTCGGAATGCGAATTACAATGTTTGAACCGATAAATGACCCGATGCCCAAAGGAATCGCCACAAGCACAGCAAGACGCCAATCAATGCTCTTTGATTTTATATAACTTCGGAGCGCACCAAATACCACACCGAGGTCTGACATGCGATTTAAGGCGAGTACATTGATGGGCGGCAATCCAAAAGCCAGCATGGCGGGAACCGCAAAAACTCCGGCACCTCCCGAAATGGCGGTAACAAGACCCATGATCCATCCGAGAACGGCAATAAAAGGTAATTCCATATTTATATTGGAGGAGTATAGCAAAAATAAATGCGTTTTCATACCACGAAAAAACCACTCTGTTGAGTGGTTTTTGTGAATTGCTTTTATTGAACAGTGGTAAGTCGAATCATGAGATGAGTATTATCGGTCTCGGGCAAATAGGTAACTTTCAATTTCTTGCCTGTGCTGCTGTCAACTACAACCGGCAACCAATACGAAACATACACGCTATTCTGTACCGCGCCATCCAATCCTAGATGCGCAAATCTTCCAATGCGTAGATAATACAAGACTTCCAGTGTTATGCCTGTCGGTTCGTGCATCACCGTGCTACCAATACAAAGAGAGTACACTCCATCTCCACCTGTTTGATCTTCACAGGTGTCGCTTGGTGGTGGGGGTGGTTGCGGAACCGTTTCCAATCTGAACGTCAATACATTCCCTGCGGAAATCGACACCAACGTCACTTTGAGTTGAGCTCCCGAATTAGCAGTCAAAACTTTTGAAGAACCCATGGTCAATGTTTCCATCTGTGTTCCCGTCACCGTTCCCGTTACATTTACGAACGATAGCTGAACCGTTTCAGAGCCATTCTTTAAATACCAATCAACATTGAAACCGACGCTTGACGATGCGTGTGCCAATGAATCTCCGACAAATACCTCATAGCTTCCATCCGCCAATCCTGTCTTATCACCCTTTTTCAATTGAGTAACGGTTGAAATGGTAAGTCGGAATGAACCGGTTGAGTTGTCCATTTGTGGGTCTCGCGGATTTAGCTCTACTTTTAGTACCTGGCCATTATTCAATTCCACAATAAGCGGCGAACCGAACTTGCTTAGCTTGAAAGTTCCTTCATCCTTAATCTCCACATTTCCAAAGTCTCCATTTTGAGATTTTAGAGTAATCAATGCACCGCTTGGAGTATGCGTCACCATATCGCCCACGCATACGTTATATGTCGCGTCTCCACCGCTCTTATCTCCACAAACCGTGATAGGTGGTGGCGGTACGGGTCTGCCGGGCAGAACGATAACTGACGCGCGTTTGCCGGGTTGTATGAATTTTTTCGCACCGCCCTGAAGTTCAATGTACGCGTACACATGCGCGCTTACTCTTGTTCTGGCTGATACTCCGGTACTCGAAGGATAGGTATAAGAGAATGTATCCTTGCTCAAGTAAATTGGGTCATAATTCTTTAGACCTCCATTGAAATTTCCTTCGGTAACATACAAGGCAAATCCATCATAAAACTTTGGCGGCTGACTCCAATAAAAATTCGCCTTACCGTCACGCGCGAGTCCAAACAATCGTAATCTGCTTCCCGTAAAATCTCTTTCCGTGTATGTTTTTCCATCCCTACCTATGTAGGTGCGGGCAACTTCCGCTCGGCTATTTTCATTGCCGCTAACGCTTGGGGTGTTCAGAACGGGATCTGGGCCTGTTTGCGCCTGTGCCACACCTGCAAATAGCAGCGCGCATAGAAAACCAACAGCATACTTAAACTTGGTTACGTTAGTCATATGATAATAATTATAAATTAGTTGAATAAACGGTGGATTAAAGCAAAGGTCGACCATTACCTTTGTTTCCACCTCTATTATAGGCGACGAGGCTCTGCGAAATTTCTTACTTTTAGGTTGCGATATAAATGTGTACTACATTGTAGTAAACAAAAAAGCCGCTCTACAGCGACTTTCTTTTGTGGGCCGGGCAGGATTCGAACCTGCGAAGGCGTACGCCAGCAGATTTCATGTAACCCCTATGTTTCCATAAGGCGCGGACTATATCTTCACCATCGCCAAATTGACGGAAGGTGCTTCGGTATCTAGTCTCTACGGTGCCCCCAACATAGTCGGGGTTCCCACGGTATCGGCATATCTATATAGACACAGCTTTCACCGTTATCCCAAAGTTTTCATCCACAGGTTTCCCCGTGAAGCTGCAATTGTTTACAGTCTGCCCCATTTGACCACTCTGGAACCGACCCATCATGTAATTTGCAAAAAATTTTCAGCGAAGTTGATGTTCTTCATCTGACAATTTTTTGCTTGATCAATTCTGATATTCAGCATGCATGAGCTGAATTTATCAGGAGGTATAAAATAAACTCGTTCTGATTCCAAATCAACTGCAGCAACAAGGTCAAAATCTGATTTTGTATACTGCACTACAGACCAATTATTCGATGAACGAAAATTTATTCTCAAAGAGCCTTTTTTAGGAAAACATGCCTTTACCTGGACCCTTTTCATTATACCTTCTTTTTCAATGATCAAATCATACTTCATATTCTCACCATAAGGAAAGGCAACATGCCATCCTCGGCGCAAGAATTCCTTTGCCGCAATTAACTGCCCGATATCACCCTTTAATTTAGTGTGCATACCCCCTCTTGTTAATTGTAAACGATCAACATTTGACTGTTAACCTCGAGCCACCTCAGGGATTCGAACCCAGGACCTCTTCTTTACAAAAGAATTGCTCTACCAGCTGAGCTAAGGTGGCGTATTAGGATAGATGAAAGCCATTCTTTAGCGCATTTCCTTTACACGCTGTCTGAACGCTTCCAATTTTTTATTTTCAGAATTCACCAAGCGAAGACGCTCCAGAGTGGACTCCGCCAAATTTTTATCCCCGACTATTATACTAGCTTCGACCAAATTGTCAAGATATTTTGGATTATCTCCCTCTAGTAGAACGGCTTGTTTTGCCGCTTCAAGAGCCGTATCGAATTCTTCGAGTTGCATGAGGAGTTCATACATCTTTGCAAAACGTGTCGATATATTATCGTTTATAAGCAATGCTTCCTGGTAATAATCAACCGCCTTGTGCAGCTCTCCCCTGCCCTCCGCGATTTCGGCCAAACGCACATATGCCAATTCGTTGCGCGAATCAAGCTGCAAAATAAATTCGTATGTCTGTTCCGCTTCCGAAATTTGATCTTGCTTCGCGTATACGTTAGCCAAAATATGATACGCTTCGACGCACTGCGGATCTTGCTTTATTATCGCAATGCATTTCTTTTCCGCTTCCACATAATTTTGTTCTTCCACATCCATATGCGCAGCATGCAATAACTGACCGCGCTCTTGCGTATCCGCGACGACTGCCTGCGGCATGTCCGCGACAATATTTTCTACCGGGGCTTCCTTGCGCATTCGCCGCGCCTCATGATGTACGGTGCGCTGGACTTTTGAAACATAACTTCTGAATTCCTTTTGTATGTTCGCAGCCAAACGAATAAGAGGCTTTAATCTTTCTTTCAATTTGAGGTTCATCTCTTGAGCCTGTTTCTCGGCGCGTTTTTTTAACAGAGTATCCTTTGTCTTGCCTTGCTGCACTTCGGGCAATGTATCGATATCAAGCAAACTCAACTGCGGCAATTTGCGGATAACGATTGCGAGAAGCGCTGCGCCGAATATTCCGATTCCGAGTAATGGCAATAACATAATTATAGTTAACAATTCGCCGCCTTTTCTATCAAATCGAGGAGTACATGCCCATTTGTAGAGGCGCTTCCCACCAACACTCCGTCAATATGTTCTCGCGCGACATAGGACGCGACATTGTCGTTGTTCACACTGCCCCCATACAGTACGGGAATAGGCGCGTCCGTATATTCTCTTAATTCCTGTTTTATAATCTCGTGCATGTTATTTGCGTATTCCGGATCGCAGGGCTGCCCTACGCCAAAGTTCGAAATGGCCCAAACCGGCTCATAGGCGACAAGCGGAACAATACCTTGCAGATCCAAACCATCGAGCGCTTTCATAATTTGTTTTTTGATGCGGTACTCTTGCTTTTCTTCTTCTTTATCATCATGCGTCTCGCCAATGCACAAAATGGGAATAAGCCCGGTGTCTATGCACGCGTTCATTTTTTTTCGCACCGCTTCGTTATCTTCACCAAAAATATAGCGGCGTTCCGAATGTCCGACGAGCGCGTATCGGGCGCCATCCTGATAAAACAGTAACGCGGAGATGGCGCCGGTATACGCGCCGAGCGGTGTCCATGCCACATTTTGAGCGCCATAGGAAACCGAATCTTTCAGAATATCGCGCACACCGTTAAAGGCAAGGGCATTTGGACATACGATAAGCTCCACATTGTCGCGCTTGGGCAAGTTATCTTTGATATGTTGAGCGGTTTTGAAGCTGTCTTCCGCGTTCAAATACATTTTCCAATTCGCGACAATATAGGTTTTCATAGTGTGGGGGTTAATCCTTCCTTACCTCTAGAATACCACATTTTTTGAAGTAATGTCTCCAATCACGGTAACGCGCAATTGATTCATTTTGAACAGTTGTTTTGCCACGCGCGTAATATCTTCTCTCGTAACTTTATCGGTCTTTGCCAAATACTGCTCCGGAGTTTCTATGGTTTTGTGAAACAGTGCTTCTTTTGCATACCATTCGGCTTGATTGCTTGAATTTTCCATACTCAAGGTAAGGGCACCGCGCAAATGCGTTTTTGCGTCAGCCAATTCTTGTTTGCCGACAAGCGTGGTACATAATTTTTCAAATTCTTTTCCAATAACCGCGATGGCCTTGTTTACATTCTTTGCATCAAGTCCGGCAGAGGCATACACATATCCGGTGTCTCTAAAATGCTCGTGTCCGCTTCGTACCACATATGCAAGCCCAAGCTGCTCACGAATTTTTACAAACAACCGTGAACTCATGCTGCCTCCCAAAATGACATTCATGACCGACAAAATATGCATATCTTTGTGGCCGTGTGGGAATGCGGGAAATCCCATCATGAGCTGTGTTTGATCAACTTTCTTTTCTTGCACGCAAATACGATCGTCTTTCTTGGTTCCGGCGAGTTTTGCCGCTTTAAACGAGTTCGATGCTTTGACTTTCTTTTTATGGGAACCGAAATATGAATCAATCAATGCGCGGATGGAACTGGGAATCATTCCGGTTACAATTATAATCATGCTGCCCGGATCATAGTATTTATCTCTGTACGCGAGCACGTCCGGGCGTTTGAAGCCTGCGACATGTTTGTCTGTTCCGCCCTCGTCTCCACCAAGCGGGAGCGAAAACATAGTTTCTTCAAAGACATTGTCTATATTCATGAGCGGGTTGTCGCGGTACATTTTCAATTCTTCTATCACCGGACCTTTTTCTTTTTCCATTTCTTTTGCGTCAAATACCGAATTGAACAACATGTCCGACAATATATCCATGCTCGTATCGAGAAAACTGCTGTCCGCTTTTATATAATATCCGGTTTCTTCTTTTCCGGTATACGCGTTGTATTCCGCACCCAGCCTGTCTATCGCGCGAGTCAATTCAAACGCGCTCTTTCTTTTTTGCGTTCCTTTGAACATGATGTGTTCGATATAATGAGAAACACCGCGCAAATGTTCGGGCTCATAACGAGAACCCACCGGATAAGTAACGAGCGTCGTCGTGGACGCTGTATCATGTGGAGCTAAAATAATCCGTGCGCCATTTTTGAGTGTATACTCTTCAAACATAGACAAAGAAATTAAATATATTTTTGTAAATAATTTTGTAATTCGGAAATCGCGACCCGCTCTTGGCTGCTTGTATCGCGATGTCGTACCGTTACCGCGTTATCCGTAAGCGTTTCGTAATCAATCGTAATACAAAACGGTGTACCTACTTCATCTTGCGACAAATAACGTTTTCCGATATTGCCGCGATCATCCCACGCGATTTTCCCGTCAATGGCCCCTTGCAACATCTGATATACACTTTGCGCTTTTTCTACCAATTCAGGTTTATTCGCGACGAGCGGGAATACGGCTGCTTTTACCGGCGCAATCGAGGGGTGGATTTTTAGGAAAACTCTGCCCTCTTCTTCTCTGTATCCATCACACAAAACCATGAGCATCAAACGATTCATCCCGACAGCAGGTTCAATTACATGCGGCACAATTTTTTCATTGGTCTGCGGGTCGACAATTGATAAATCTTTTTTGGAAAATTCCTGATGCTGCGTCAAATCATAATCCGTTCGATACGCAAGACCCCACAATTCTTTTTGACCGAACGGAAATTTGTATTCCAAATCTTGCGTCATTTTGCTATAAAATGAACGCTCCTCCGCGCTATGTTCGCGCCATTGCAAATTTTCTTCTGAAACACCCAGTTTATGTGTGACAAAATCCCATATCGCGGTTTTCCATGCTTCGTACAATTCATTCCAATCCGATTGTTTTGGGTCAAAAAAATATTCTATTTCTCCTTGTTCAAATTCTATGGTTCTAAAAATGGAATTGCCCGGCGTTATTTCGTTGCGAAAACTTTTGCCTAGTTGCGCGATTCCAAACGGCAATTTGACGCGGGTCGATGATGTAATGTTTTTGAAATTGATAAACATTCCCTGCGCCGTTTCCCCGCGTAAATATCCGGCGCCACCCTCCCCTTCTATCAAACCCAGCTGAACCGGAAATAATTGATTGAATTTGCGAACCGCGGTCCAATCAAATTCCGAACAGTTGGGGCAAACGATATGCTCACCGGCAATAACTCCGTCCATTTGTTTTGTAGATAAAGATTCGGCATTCGAATATTCCTTGCCATCGATAACAAGCGGCTTATTTTGTTTTTTTATTATGTCCTCAATCAAATGATCCGCGCGCATGCGAAGTTTGCATTTTTTACAATCAATCATGGCATCTGCAAACGAAGACGTATGACCCGAAGCTTCCCATATTTTGTGATGCGATATGAGGCTCGCGTCAAGTCCGACGATGTCCGCGCGCTTCGTGACCACAAATTTTTTATGTTACGCAAAAGTTCGGTTCCGGTCGGCCCGTAGTCGTACGTATTCGCCAAACCGCCATAGATCTCCGAACCCGGGTATATAAAACCGCGGCGCTTGGCCAGAGATACAATTGTGTCAAGTGTTACTGCCATATGTTTTTTTGATAAAAAAAGACCGCTCAAACGGTCTTGTGGCCAAAACGGCCGCTACACCGTCATTACCTCTTTTTCTTTTTCTTCTCCGATTTGTTTTATCTTTTCGTTGTATTCTTTTACATCTTTTTCAAGATCATCCTGCAGTTTGAATTTCTCGTCTTCACTTATTTCTTTTTCTTTCTCCGATGTATCAATATACGCGCGTACTTCTTCGCGGATTTTGCGAATTGAAATGCGGGCCTGTTCCAATTTTGCATGCAATACCTTGATGAGTTCAGCACGGCGCTCCGTGGTGAGGTCCGGAAGGTTGACACGAATAGATACGCCATCGTTTACCGGATTCATGCCGAGCGGCGAAACGCGAATTCCGGCTTCAATATTTGCAAGAATGGATTTGTCCCATGCCTGTATTTGTATGGTCTTTGCGTCGGGTATCTGAATAGATGCTATCGTTTTTAATGGCTGTCGTACTCCATACGCTTCTATCGTAATATCTTCAACAAGCGCGGGAGTTGCTCGTCCCGTGCGCAAAGTGCTGATTTCGTGCTTGAGATGCTCGATGGTTTTTTCGAATTGTTCTATATATTGTATATTCATAATAAGGATAGCAGGCTGCAGATGTACTTTTTATGTACTATCCGGCAGCCACAATAAGCTAACAAATTTTACTCCCAAAGTAAAGCTACTTCTTTGGCGGAATAGTAAACCCGAGATACACCCAGTCCAATTGCTCCGGATGAGCATAGAGCACGGTCGGGAACTGTCCGGAAGGAAGACGCTTCGTAATCCAGCTCTTGCCGCCGTCTTCACTGCGATACAGGGTCGATCTGTCGTTAATCGTAGCCGTATAGTACATGATTTTGTCGTTCTTCGGATGAACGGTAAAAGCATAAATTTGCGCGCTACCAGGAGGTGTTATGAGTTCGATCTGATCCCAATCATTACCCGCATTTTTTGACTTCAAAATGCCAAATTTTGATATCCAATATATATGATCCGGCTCACTTGGATACATCAGAAAGCCACGATAATCGGTCACGCCCGCACGCTTCTGAAAATTATCTTTGAGTGAAACCCAGGTCTTGGCTCCATCAAGCGTACGCATGAGTCCTGCCCGTCGTGTCGCGATATATGCAAGACCCTCTTTGTGAGTATCGAAAATAATTTTTACTGATTCTTGCCCCAACCGATGCGCGGTTGCCCAACTTGTTCCCTTGTCCACGCTTTTCAGTAAATCGCCGTTACTCATGAGCATATATATATGGTGTTCCCCAAAAGGATCAAACGCGAGTCCGCGCACGATGATGCTCGATCTGCTTTCTGTGTACACCTCGGTCCACGATCGGCTGCAGTCCTCTGATTTGTACACATGTCGGCCATTTGTGCCGTACAGCGTACAATTATCGGTCGGATGAAGCGCGATATCGTATACAAATCCTTGATTGAGCGGCTCAACCGATTGTTGCCAAGAACGCCCCTCGTCATAACTGTACAAAAGTCCTTGTCCTCGGCTTAGCCAATATAATGTTTTTGCGTCCTTTGGATCGCCCATTATTCTAAACACGCTTGTTCCTGAAAAATTCACGTTTCCTTTTACCGTCGGAACAAATGAAATAGGCTGCCACTTCTCTCCCTTGTCTTGGGAAATAAACATGCCGGCAGGACCTGATGTATTTGGGCCCTTGCTGCCGCCAAGAGAACAACCGGCTCCGATAAGAACCGACAATAGAGCGATAGCCACTAATTTAATAGTGATTTTCATAGTAAAGATAAAATACTGAGATACTAAGGCAATTGTAGCACAATATGCTCGATTAATAAACGGGGATGCACATTTTGCCGCAAAAGCGTTTTTGTTTTTAAAAACCAGTCATGCAATTCAACGATACGCGCTGGGGACAATCCCGCGTATAATTCGTCTATATTCGTATGCCAAATATCCAAATTATCCATGAGCTCATCGCGCGCCGCGATATGATCGGTTTTGTCGCCAAACATATCTTCGATTGTTTGTAATTTTTCGTAAAATGCCTTGCCTTGCAGGGAACGGAAGCGGTCGAGCTCGGCCTTATAATTTATAAATTGCTCTTGGTCGGACAGCCAATTGATCAAAACTCCGGGCAGACCATGCGCATGATGCACAAGCTCCTCCGTTTTCTCCGCATCCATTCCATGCCGCAGTGTGTACTCGCGTAATATGCGTGAAGAAACAGGACGAAAATATATTTTTTGGGTACGCGACCGGATAGTGGACAACAGCGCGTGCTCGTTCTCGGAAAGCAAAAAAATAATACGTTTTCCACGTGGTTCTTCGAGGGTTTTGAGTAACGCATTCGCCGCAGCCTTGCTCATCATTTCCGCTTCATCGATAATGAGTATTTTGTAGCCGTTTTTAACAAAAGGACTTTGAGAAAAAAATTGTATGGTGTTTCGTATTTGCTCTACGCCTATGTCTTTTTTTAATTTTTCGGTTTTTTCTTCTCTTGCACGAGAAACTTTTGTCATGTCCGGCATGATATAAAGGCGGTCTCTTGTTGTGTTCAGTATCCGCGCCGCTATTTCTTCGGCTATGGTTAATTTACCGCTATGCGATCTGCCTATAAAACAATACGCATGACTTAGCGAGTCATGCGCGATAACATTTTCAAAAAATTGAATGATGTCTGAATGTCCTAAAATGCTGTCTTTCATACACCGTAGAATAGCATAGTTATGAGCATTACGACAGAAGCGCTTCCGCAGTTTGCTGCGCGGTTTTTTTCCAAGTATATTGAGATACTCGTTCTTTGCCTTTTTCAATAAGAAGATTGCGCGCAATCTCATTTTCAAAACATTTTTTTATACTGCCCGCAATTTCTTGTGAGGAATTTGGATCGGCGTATAGGACTGCATCCTGCGCCACTTCTTCGACACTGTGTCCTTTTACCGCAACGACAGGCACGCAGCTTGCAAACGCTTCAAGTACCGGAAGCCCAAAACCCTCATACAAACTTGGGAATACAAAAGCGCTTGTTGCGTTAAGCAAATGTTTTGATTCGGCTTGGCTGATCCATCCTGTTTGGATAATATCTTTTTTATGCGGACTGTTTAGAATTTCTTGCAATGTTTTTTCGTATCCAAAACCCGGATTGCCCGCAAGGACAAGCTGTATGTCATGCGTTTTTTTTACCAAATTAAATGCTTCAACAATTCGATGCGTATTTTTCTTTTCCTCGAGACGTCCGAGCGACATGATAAACGGTTTCACGATTCCGAATTTTTTGAGTGTGTCTTGTATATCCTGCGCATTGCTTGGCACAAAATATTCTTCATCAAGACCAAGCGGGGTGATTTTTATTTTATCTGCATTTTCCGAGTCATTTTGCAGATCATTTTTTAGACCGCAAAAATCAATCAATTCTTTTTTCGTAAATTCACTCGGCGTGATTATTTTCCACAATTTTTTGACCGCATAGCGCGCAGACCATGTACTGTACCACCGCTCAAACCAATTATATGTCTCCGGATATCGCGCTGCGGCAATATCATGTACCGTCATTATTGTTTTTGCCGGATGTATAAACGGAAATACATGCGCGGGAATAAATAGAACATCCGGTTTGTCTATCAGCATTTCAAAACTAAGTCTAAGCTGCGTCCACAATCGTTTTGGCGGCCAAACCAAAACGTTGCTCGACCAATGTGGCGGAAGTTCCGCGAGTGAACCTTTCAATTTTTCGCGAGAATACAAAACAACTTCGACATCTTGAGGAATAATTTTTTTTAATTCCTGTATAACATGAAACGCGTAATTTTCTACGCCTGTTCGCTGTTCGTTATTCGCGCGAGATGCGTCGATAGCCAGTTTCATATAGTTTTCAAAAATTCCGGCAACGCGCGGACATCAGGAATTATATATTTCACGCCCAATGCTTGTGCTCGTTCGGTGTTCAGATGCCCTGTCAATACCGTAACAGGTATGCAGTGCGCCCTTTGCGCCATTAACACATCATTAGCCGCGTCACCGACCACAACCGTTTCTTGCGGACTCACGCCCAGTCTTTTCATAAGCTCATATGCGGTATATGGATGAGGCTTGCGCATTGATGGATCCGAAATTTCATAAGAAAAAATCATTTCAGAAAATACCTGTGGAATATTAAATCCGGGCATGATCGTATTTTTGAGAATATCGGGGTGTACTCCGCTCGCTATTGCCAGCTTATATTTTTTTGAAAGCTCGATAAGCGTTTCTGTGGTTCCATCGAGTACATATAATTCATGCATATAGGTATCTCCGAATAGTTCTTCTTTGTATATGGCGCATGCTTCTTCAACAAGTTCCGGACGTTCTTGTAGCAATGCCGCAAGTCCTTCTTTATACGTTTGCCCCCACACTTTATCCAGCCGCGCATAAAATTCTTTTTGATCGAGCGCCTTTATGCCCAGTCTTTTGAGCGTATTTTCATAGCAAACATAATAACCCTTGGTTGACCCGAGGGTTATTACATCGTCCCAGTCGAAAAGGATTGCCTTTATCATAGTTAATGTATTACCTTGACAAACGATAGCATACCTTGTATTGTAAATACATGACAATACTGGCTGCGAATGACTGTTCGCAGAATCCGCAGAAGCTCCCGAGAGGGAGTTTTCTGTTTTATTTGATAAAATACCTAGATTATCGTAATATAAATATAAGTTTGATAATTCTCGCAGAACTTTCTGCAAGAATCCCCAAAATCAGCCACAAAAGGCTGATTTTGTTATTACCAAAAAAATTAATAATTATTTAATCCGAAAGTTTAAAAAAAATTAATGCACCTTTGGTATAATCACTTTGGTGGGGACGGGGCGAGTGCGGCCGGTTCCGCAGCCAGTATTGTCAAATTGGCTTCTCGGGGTTCGACTCCCCCTCGCTCCATCACTAGTAAAAATTCACCACTCCCATCGCTTTTATATCATTCCCGATTTGTTCTATAAAAATCTTTGCACAGTTGATTGCATTATTCGGTTTATCTGCGCCAACTCCACCAATTACAGGTAGCGCATCAGCGCCTCCAATTATTTTTGGGGCGATGTAAAATAAAAATTGATCGATCACACGATGATCTTTGAGCGCTGCATCTACAAATGATCCATGCACAGAACCGCCACCCTCCACATATACGGACAACACGTTCATCGATCCCAGATATTTTAACAGAGCCGGAATCGAAACTCTAGTTTCACCATATATTTTATAGACAATTCCCTTTTTTTCAAATTTTTTGCGCCGTTCTTGTGATGCCCGTTCCGTAGTGGCGACAAATACATGCTCATCTCGAAAAACTTTTGAAGTAATACGGCTTGATAATTCCGGATCAATTACCACGCGCAATGATTTTTTCTTTGCATATATTCCATGCGCCGCGAGTTCGGGATTATCCGCCGCAACGGTTCCGGCTCCGACAATAATCGCATCGAATTTGCCGCGCTCAATTCGCGCGTCCTTACGCGCGTCTTCACTCGTAATCCATTTTGAAATTCTTTTTCGCGTTGCAATTTTTCCATCCAGGCTCATGCCGGCCTTTAGTGTAACAAATGGCAGTCCGGTCGTCGCCCATTTTATAAACGGCTGATTCAATTCACGAATTTGATAATAGAGCGGATCATTTTTTTTGATTTGTTCAATTTGAATTCCGGCTTTACGCAGAGCTCGGTCCCCTTTTCCATTTACTTTTTTAAACGGATCGCGCATGCCATAGACTACTTTTTTTATTCCGGCAGCAATTATGGCGTCTGTGCAGGGCAGAGTTTTTCCGGTATGGCAACATGGCTCGAGCGTCACATACAAAGCTGAACCTTTTAATGACGTTGATTTTGAGACACGCCCCATCGCAACAATTTCCGCGTGCTCACTACCCGCCTTTGCATGATATCCTTCGCCAACAATCTTGTCGCCTTTTACCATAACCGCGCCAACAACAGGATTGGGAGAAGTAAATCCGATTCCTTTTTTTGCAAGTTCAATCGCGCGCTCCATGAACATATTCCAAAAATTAAAAAAGGCTCAACAAATGCCCCATCTTTATTTTTTTTGTTTTTAGATATTCATTATTTATCCCATTTGGCGCGATTTCTATCGTCACTTGTTCCAGCACTTCTATGCCATAGCCGGATATGCCGCCCATTTTTTTCGGGTTATTGGTCATCAGTCTGATTCGTCCACAGCCGATATCTTTGAGTATTTGCGCGCCCACACCATACTCACGCAAATCTTCAGGATATCCCAGAGCCTTATTTGCTTCCACCGTATCCATTTTTTTCTTGTGCTGAAGTTCGTATGCTTTTATTTTGTTCACTAATCCAATTCCCCTACCTTCTTGTTTCATATACAACAAAACTCCTCTTCCTTCTTCTTCTATCATGTTCATGGCTTGGTGAAGCTGTGCACCGCAATCACAATGCATTGATCCGAAAAGATCACCGGTCAAACATTCCGAATGCACACGCACCAGCACCGGGTCATCTTTTTTTATTTCTCCTTTTACGAGCGCGACATGTTCGGTATGTTTTAATTGATCACTATACACGCGCACAGACCAATCGCCTGTTTCAGTATGTAATTCGCTTTGCGCTGCAAGTTCGATAAATGTTTCATTTTGATGGCGATACGCGATGATGTCTGCAACCGAAATAATCAAGAGATTATTTTTTTGCGCGAACGCGGCAAGTTCAGGCATTCGCATCATCGTTCCGTCATCATTCATAAGCTCGCTTATTACCGCGGCCTCGCGAAGCCCTGCGATTCGACACAGATCAACCGACGCTTCCGTGTGCCCGGCACGCCACAACACGCCGCCGACTTCCGCGCGCAGTGGAAACACATGTCCGGGACGAGCAAGATCCTGCGGTCTTGTATTCGGATTCAAAACGGATTGGATGGTGGTAACTCTATCTTGCGCGGAAATACCGGTTCCAATTCCATGTGCGGCATCAATACTCACCGTAAAAGAAGTACTGCGTTTACTGGTATTTTTGTTGACCATGTGCGGCAATTCCAATTTGTCCGCAATTTCCGGTGAAAGTGAAAGACACACCACGCCCCCGGTATGGCGAATCATAAACGCCATTTGCTCGGTCGTGATATGCTCCGCGGCTATGACAAGATCGCCCTCGTTCTCACGATGCTCGTCATCAACGATAATAATCATTTCGCCTTTTTGTAAGCGATGTATTGCGTCTTGTATTTGAGTCATGAAAAAATTCCTTATCTACTTTGTCGCCAAAATACTTCTCTTATAATTCTCCAAATTTTCGAGCGCGATACCGGTCCCTTTTGCTACGCAGAGCAGCGGCTCATCGGCAAGGTAACATGCAACACCGGTCGCTTCCGCGAAGAGTTCATCAAGATTACGCAGCTGACTCGAGCCGCCGGACATTATGATACCTTTATCCATAACATCCGCCGAAAGTTCCGGAGGAGTCTTGTGCAATACTTCTTTTATCGCTTCGACAAGCCCTTCCAAATCATGCTGCAATGCCTCGACCGTATCGTCACTTGTCACCGTAATGGTGCGCGGCATCCCCGCAATCATATCTCGTCCTTTCACTTCCATAAAAAGCGGCTTGTCCATAAACATGGCCGAGCCAACACGAATTTTTACTTCTTCCGCGC
>CAZKQL010000001.1:27059-31003 GCA_964554925.1 uncultured Gammaproteobacteria bacterium
TTCGCCTATCGCAAGTCCGTGTTTTCTGCGAATATATTCGGCGATCGACGCGTCAAATTTGTTTCCGCCAATACGGACCGAACCGCAGGATACAATTCCGCCAAGAGACAGTACGGCAATCTCCGCAGTACCTCCGCCAATATCAATAATCATGTGTCCGCTCGCGCTGCCAATCGGGATGTCTGCTCCGATCGCGGCGACGATCGGTTCTTTTATAATGTATGCTGCGCGCGCACCCGCCGCCATAGCCGCGTCAATTACCGCGCGCCGCTCGGTAGAGGTAATTCCCGCCGGAACCGCAATCATTACTTCGGGACGGAACAATCGTATACCGCCAATAGCTTTATTGATAAAATAACGAAGCATTGCTTCGGTTGTTTTGTAACTTGCTATCACGCCGTCTTTGAGAGGTCGATCGGCCACAATATTGTCCGGCGTGCGGCCGATCATTTCTTTTGCCTCCGCGCCCACTGCAAGAATTTTATTATCATCCACTGAAACCGCCACCACGGACGGCTCATTAATAACAATGCCTCGTTTTGGAACATGAACGAGGACATTGGTGGTGCCAAGGTCAATTGCGACTTTTTTAATCCACATAAGGTTAAAATTTCACCGAAAATTCGCGATCAATCGCCAAATCAGTTTCAATGGAATATGCGGCGTCTCCCCACTTTTCAGACACTTCCGCGGGAGTTGCCGACGTAATAGTTTTACCAAAATCAAGGCCAAGGGTCAAGCGTGGAGCCCCGATTCCGGGTTGTTTTTGAACAAATAATGTGTATGATCCGGTTTGTATTTGTTCTTTAATTGTATTCGGCAGGCTATATACGAAAGCCACTTCTTTTGTGTGTCCGGGTTCAGTTACAAAAAAAGTTCCGAACCACGCGTAACCGTTCTCTTCTCCCTGATCTATTTCGTCATGCGGAAGCACTTTCCCCGTTCCGTCACTGTCTGAAATAATGACCGAAGTTACATATGAACCTTTGGGTACATAGACGCGCGCGTAATCACGATAACGCGTTGTCCGCCAATCAAAAGTTCCTTTGTGCGTATATTTCATAGTCGCGGATCCGATAAAGGAACCTTCGTCTTGCGGTACAAGTGTGCGGGTTAACTCTCGCTCTATCGCGTGATCGGTTTTGAGTGCCGCCAAATTCGCGTCAACCCACATAAGATAATCTCCTTTTGTATCGACCACTTTACCATCAAAACCCGCCTTTTCAATTAACTTCTGGAAATCAGCATCTTTTGAATACACCATGATATCTTTTTCTTTGCCCAATTTTTGTATCAGAGAAAAATACGCATCGGACGAAGTAAATACATTGTCAGCAAGCTTTGCCAAAATCTCATGCATAAGCGGTTCCATTATTCCTTTTCTATTTTTCCGCGCGATGTCCTTATCCAAAAAACCAATTTCAACTTCATGCTCCAATGTCTCCACCACATTTTCCGATATCCGCGTGCGCCACGCCATTTTCACGCGCATAAAAATCCAGGGCCATTTGTGCATTTACCGCAAAGTCAGGAGACCAATTGCTGTCACGCAAAAACCATTTGATAACTTTCAGTTGGTCTTTCAAAATTTTTGGCGGATCAGGCATTTTTCCGTAATCAGAAGCCAAATCCAAAACTTCAGTTCCTTCCATTTTCAACACTTCGGTTTTGCCGCCTTGCATACGCACCGTCGCGTACGCGCCGATAAATCCGCCTCCCGGACGTATTTCCGTGTCATTCAGAAACAAAATCAAAAACGTTCGAGGTTTTTCGAGCCCGAGGACGTGTGGCGCGAATGCAAACAATCCGGCATTTTGTTCTCCGATTTTTTTCTTAATGATTGTCTGCACAAACTCGGTTTCGAGTAGCTTCGCGGGCTGCTCTTTGAGATCGTTTATAAACGTATAGGCTGCAAACGATACATATCCAAAAACAAGAACAAAACCCAGCAATACATACGGCCAAATTCTTCTTTTTTTTGTTGTTAGCATAGTATGTATATTAAAATTTGTCCTATTTTGACAGAGAGGCGATCGCAACGCTGCGATTATCACGCTTTTTTTGCGATACGTTAAACCCGAGGTATCTGCCAAACATGAGATGCGTGGTGGCGTCAATCGCCGGAATCGCGCTCACAAAAATAAGCGTAATCGGCAAAAGTATCCACTGCAACAGCATAATAAGATATTTATGCGTGGGCTGTGAATCGGGTCGTTTTGGCAAAAGCGGCATACTGAATGTGGCGGACAATATCATACCTATCATGGACAGTGTCATGAGGTTGCTTAACATATGCGGCGCGTTGAAAAAAAACGCGCTCTCACGCACCGATCCCGATGCCACCCACATAGGTAGCCGACCGACAATCGTAATAATGACCGCGACCAAACACCAAGACCACTTGCCTTCCCATTCCACGAATATCCATTTGAATTTTTTCCAAAATGGAATCCGCTTGCCTTTTTTGCTGAATTCCCAGAGCAAAAATGGAACATGTTCAACTCCCCATGCCCAGCGTCGCTGCTGTTTGTACAAATTTTTTATACTCGTAATCCAGCTATCATCGCGCACCGTGTCCATGGACACCGGAATATAGAGCGGCGTTACTTTATAATCGCCATCATACGCCAACAAACACTGGTAAAAAATTCGTGAATCCTCACTGACAATTCTTTTTTCATGAAATCCGGCATCTCATGGAATGGGAAGAAAAAGTGACGAGCGCGTCTTGGCGCGCGAGGGTAGTGAACATCCAGAATGTGGTACCAAAAGCCATGATGCGCAGAGCCGCCGGTGACTCCCACATATTATTGTTGTACAGTGCTATCGGCTGATACGAGCTGCGCGTCGGATTTGGATGAACGCAGTACACATAGGTAAGATACGCAAAATACTGCGGGTGCACAACCGTGTCGATGTCAAACACCGTCGTGATTACAGAGTCATAATTCCACCCTTTGGCGTCTATATATCCTTTCATATGCCGCTCCGCGTAATGCAAATTTGATCCTTTTCCCGGAATTTCCCCGGGCAAATTCTTTGGATGCATGACGCAAACTATGTCGTAAAAAGCATCGGAAAATGTTTCCTTTACCTGCGCCGAAATTTTTTCAAAATGTTCTTTTTTGTGCTCTTCTCCCGCGATTACAATGACAGCGCGATCTTTCTCGTATACTGAATTTTTTATACTTTCAATTGACGTGTGTACCACCGCCCAATCTTCATCAAACAAGGTCAAAAAAATGACGTGACGTTTGTCTTGCCAATTATCAAGTTCGTGATACAGCCGGTCTTTCCAATCAATTGACCGAGCCCTTTTGAATCTGCGCCACGCCACCAAAAGATAAAAAGAAAAATTGATAACTTTCAAAACCCAATAAATACTGAAAATAACGATAAAATATATCATCCAAAGCGGCCGCACGAAAGAAAGCACTATGGCGGCAATAAGAGTAATCCATACGGAAAGTCCGGGAAGCATTTCAAATAACCTGTATTTTTGGTAATCGGTGAGCATGTAAATTCTATCCAATATTTGGCTCTCCGCTATATTTTGCGGGTATGTACTGGAATTTTCATGGCGTAGGCGAATGTGTTTGCGACGACACAGCCGATGCGGGTACTCGTAAAACTTCCGGATCCGACGACCACCATAATACCTTGCACATCCTCTTGTTTAACCCCCTCTTCCAGAAGAAATTTTTCTATAAGGGGCAACAAGTCGCGATTTTTGGTCATTTCTTTTTTGTGCTTAATTGATTGCTCGTCAAATATACTGACAGCCACTACATCTTTTTCAGACATGTCTATCATTATATACATAGTTATACTCCCAAATAATTTACCGCCTTTATATGCTTTGCTTCAAAAATAGCAAACAAAAATTTATCCATCACATAACGCCGTTCGCCAAACTCGCGCTCGGTCATGGTGGTGTAGCGGAT
>CAZKQL010000001.1:31013-37499 GCA_964554925.1 uncultured Gammaproteobacteria bacterium
GAAATCCGAAAGCTCTTTCGTACTCATCTATTATTTTGGAAAGTGACCGTGCTTTTAATTCTCCCACAACCAGCAAATCCGTGGGCGCTTCGGCGGCTTGCATAAATTGTCCGGTAAGCACCAAAAGCAAAACCTGACCCGTTTTATTTTTTATTTCTTCTATAAATTCCTGCTCGCCCATGATTTGCTCTTTCAAAAGCAGCGCCCGCAATTCCTCGTATATGATGCAACTGCGGTCGAGCTGATAGTACTTGCGGAGCGTTGCGCCGCTTTCGGCAGGATCGGATACTTGTTTTTCTATCTCTCTTACTAGTCCGATTGCCGATAACAGCTCCAATTCTCTACGTACGGCGTTTATCTGTACACCCACGGATCTGCCCAGTTCCCGTACAAAAAAAGCCTTATCCGGCTCCCGATAGAGTATACGAAGCACCTTTAGGCGCGTTTTTGAACCAAATAATTGTTCAAGCATATGTAAGATTTTCTCCCGCTGTAGTATAATGATTTTACTGTATCTAGTCAAAACGTAGGATATGGACCATGTATTGGAACTCCAAGAATTTTTTGTTGAGGGCAAGGACCACAAACGCTCCCACGTTCTTTTGCATATAGCGGAACCGGTCTCAAAAAAAGAAAAGGAACGCGGTTTCTTTTTTGTGATCGCCGAAATCAATAATGGCTACGAAGACCAAATAGAATCGCTGCAGCAAATAATAGATGAAGTGGAAGCCGAGTATTACCATGAACAAATAGAAGAGCCGCAGACATTGGAACAAATTTTACAAAACATCAACCGGCGAGCACATCATGTTCTAAAATACGAAGACACGGAAGTACATTGCATTTTGGGAGTAATACTCGACAATTCCATTTCTCTTGCGTATCACGGTAAGCCGCATGTTTTGCTTTTCTATAATTCAAAGGGCAACCTGGCCATCAATGAAATAATAAATTCGGAAAGTACCGGCGTACAGTTATTTTCAGAACTCATAGAAGGAAACATCAACCCCGGAGATTACATTATCGCGGCAACTCCCCATCTCACCGAATTTTTTTCAAAAGACAGGATGAGCAAATTGTTGGGAACGAGAAAAATAGAAGAGAGCGCGACACATATACAAAAAGTCTTGCATGACTTGCGGCATGATTTCTCGTTTGGAGGACTCATCGTGCATATTACGGACAAACACGACAAGCCAAAGACCGGCAAAATACCCATGGGGCAAGAGCGCGGTTCGGAACAATCGCTAAACCAGCTCATGGCTTCCACAAAATCCACGGAAGAAACACTCTCTCCCCCGTGCTTTCAAATCTAAAAGAACGTTTGGCAAAAAGAAAAGAAAGCAGAAACGAGGAGAAAAAAAACCACGCCCTCACCGAGGGCGGGGCCGCTCGCACCCATAAGCAATACAGTGTTGAAACCAACCACCGACGCGAAAGAGAAGAAACAAACGAAACATTTTTTGGAAAATGCCTGATCGGTCTTGGGCACGCGCTGGTGTTTGTCGGAACCGGGCTCATACTTATCATACGAAAAATTTCCGGACTTATCGGCTATGTGGTAAAGACGCTCCTCGCGCTCCTCGGGAATTATGGAAACGGCAGAGCAAAAACCATACAGAACTGGAAAAACGGAATCCGAAATCAAAAAAATTTCTTTAAGCATCTCCCGCTTACCAGTAAAATTATCCTTGTCGTCACGATTCTTCTTGCCGGTTCATTTTTGGGAAGTTTAGGATATCTAAAGAAAAAAGAACACCGCGAACAGGCCGACCAAAATTATCAAAACATGATACAAGCAATAGTCGATAAAAAGGACGCGGCGGAAGCGGCGCTGGTTTACAATGAAAAATCGCGGGCATTCACCCTTCTGCAAGAAGCTCAAACCATACTAAAGGAATTACCAAACGGGACAAAAGCTCAAAAAGAAAAAAACGCAGAACTTGGCGCGGCGCTTGAATCTTTTTTGCAAAATTTGCGAAATATAACAAAAGTAAAACCGGAGCTGATCGCGGCAATTGATACCGGCGCCGAAAATACGGCTCTTACGCAAATACTGAAATTGGAAAATCAAATGCTGGTGTTTGGATCTGATTATAATGAAATCGTGACGGTTGACCTATTGACTAAAACACAAAAAAAACAAGTCCTCGATACCATCAAACGACTTGCAATAGCCGCGTTTAATCGCGACGATAAAACCGGATATTTCATAACAAAAGAATCAAAGCTCGCTTCGTACTCTGTTCTAACACAGGCTATCGCGCCAAAGGAAATTGCGTACGCAAAAGATGACGCGTATATAGGCGCCATGACCATGTACAATGGAAAACTCTACACACTCGATACCAAAAATGCTCAATTATACAAACACAATCGAACTCAAACCGGTTATGACAAGGGAACACCGTGGATTACGGGAAATTCGCTTGATCTTTCCAAAGCAACTTCGGTTACCATAGATGGAAATGTATTTATCGGAACATCAAATGGAGAAATCATGCGATTGTTCAAAGGAGAAAAGCAAGCATTTGAAATTGTCGGCCTTGACCCAGTGCTCGGCTCGGTAGACGCTCTGTGGACATCCGCTGATACAGATACTTTATATGTGCTTGATGGAAGCACCAAACGTGTGGTACTCTTTGATAAAGAAGGTCGTTTCAAAAAACAATTCACTGCGGACGAGTGGCAGAAGCCAATATCGATGCATGTGGAAGAAACGGAAGGAATTATATATGTGCTAGACGCGAATAAATTATACAAATTTCAAAAGAATTAATTTACTTTAAAAGTACAGCTATATGCAAGATGAAGATGATATACCATATCGTGATTACGATGTGCTTCAATATAAATTCGAAAAAAAGACCGCTACAGCAGAAGAAGTCGCGAATTTGAAAAAAATCGTAGAAAGTTTGATTATAGGAAAACGGAAAAAACTTGCTCGAGAGCTACGCGAAATAAATAACAAGGGGTATGCAACCGAACTAGAAATGGAAATGCTGGAAGAAATGGAAAAACCATTAAGCGACCAAGAAATGGAAGTGGAAATTCAGTTGCATTTAAAAAATCAGAAGGAGATTCGTGAAAGAAAAATTCGGGAAAGCGAAATTCGGGAAAAAGAAGCAGAATCAAAAAGAATGGGAGGGTGGTCCGAACCGCCGCAAGGTCATCCAAGAAGATTCTAACTCAACAGGATACCGCGTACAAAAAATCCCCGGAACTACCGAGGATTTTTTATTTGTGGAATTCTTATTTCAATTCTACTTTTCCACCGGCTGTTTCGATCTCTTTTTTAAGAGCTTCAGCTTCTTCTTTCTTCATGTTTTCTTTTACAACTTTTGGAGCGCCGTCAACAAGAGCTTTTGCGTCAGCAAGACCAAGTCCTGTTGCCGCTTTTACTGCTTTGATAACTGCGATTTTGTTGCTTCCTCCGTCTGTTAGTTCAACAGTGAATTCTGTTTTCTCTGCTGCAGCTTCTGCCGGCGCGCCGCCCATCATAGGACCTGCCATCATCATTGCGGGAGCTGATGCGCTCACACCGAACTTGTCTTCTAGAATGGAAACGAGTTCAGATAAATCGAGCACAGACATTTTTTCGACTTGTTCTACAAGTGCTTTGAATTTCTCCGGCACTTCTACTACTTTTGTTTCTTCTGACATAAAATAATAATTATATATTAGGCCTTTGTATCCTTAATTGCATTAAGAACCGTAACAAGACCGCGCATATTGCCGGCAAGCACATTAACGAATCCGGAAATCGGAGCGTTAAGCGTGCCGACAAGTTTGCCGTATAACTGAATTTTGCTTGGGAGTTTGGAAAGAGCTTCCACTTTGGAACCGCTGATTGCGTTTCCTTCGAGGATTCCTCCGAAGATTTTGACCGCGTCATGAGTCTTTGCAAATTCCGCAACGATTTGAGCGGGCGCTACTTCGTCCAAAGTGCCAAGCACCACTGCGACACCACCATCAAACGATTTGGTGTCCACATCGAGTCCGACTTCGCTAAGAGCTTTTTTGAGCAAGGTTTTTTTGCTCGCTACAAAACTGATCTGCTCTTTGCGACATTTCCCGCGGAGCTCTTCGGTAGCTTTCACCGTGAGTCCCTGGAAATTGGCAAACACCGCTGATTTGGATGCCTTGAGGGCTGTGACCAAATTCGCGTATGATTGCTCTTTTTGTTGTCTTGTTTTTGCCATAGCAAAATAAAAATGTGGTTTTGATAAACCACAGACTTCGAACGCTTCGACCTTTGTTGTTTTTGACTTGCGGGCTTGGAGGCCGGCTGCGTCAAAAACAGAAGTAAGCACCTCGGCAGCCTATTTAACCCCGATTATCGGAGAGCTGCTGTCTGCGGTTGTATGGCCATATAGTAGCCGGGTAGGGCTGCTTTGTCAATGGAGGATGTACACACTATTGACAATCCTACACAAAAAGGGTACGATCGCGCCACATCTCTGGGTCGTCAACTGCTAGGGCGATCTATAGAGACTGCTCTTTTCTCCTACACACGCATTAGCGACTTTTTAACGCCACGGCTTTGGCCACGGCGTACAAAATTTGGCGCAGCAGCTTGTGCTGTGCTCCTCGATTGACCTCTCTTTGTTAAGGCTCTGTGCCTGGCCACCGAACAACTCGGCTGGAGTCAACCAGGTATGGCGCCTCAAACACAGGGGGGCTTGTGAGGAACTTAGGAGCCGGCAGTGGTGGCCTGGACGATCGAGATGATTTTGACGGAAACGTCAAATTGATTCAACTTCGTTCAGGCCACCCAGCCCGAACACTTTTTAGGAAGCCAAGACGGGCTTTTTTTGTTTATAGGGACAAACAGATATTGACGCGAAAACATAAATTCTATATACTAGCTCCACATTTTTATATGGCGCCATCGTCTAGTGGTTAGGACATTAGGTTTTCATCCTAAGAACAGGGGTTCGATTCCCCTTGGCGCTACAAGTGAAACGGCATCAGCCGTTTTTAATTTTCTTCTGACTGGTCTATAATTGGTAGACTTGATATTGTATAAACTTTCTAAACCCAAAGTACGCAAAGGAAAATAATGTATGAAAATCCTTGGAATCGAAAGCTCCTGCGATGATACCTCTGTTGCGCTGGTGGAAGCCCATAACGGCCAATTTTCCGTTATACGCGAAAAAACCGCGAGCCAAATTGATATACACAAAAAATACGGCGGTGTCATACCGGAAATCGCCGGACGCTATCACGCCGAGGCGATCATACCATTGGTGGAAGAAATTTTACAAGACGAAAAACCGCAAATAATTGCCGCTACCACCGGACCCGGACTTATTACGGGTTTGATTGTGGGCGCAGAAGCAGGCCGCGCGTTATCGTATCTCTGGGATATTCCCTTTGTCTCGACAAATCATATCAGCGGGCATATTCATTCAGTACTTTTGGGAAATACAAAAAACAAAATACAATTCCCTGCAGTATGCATAATCGTGAGCGGCGGGCATACGGAATTGGTCCTGATGAAGGATCATGATGACTATGAATTACTCGGAAAAACACGCGATGACGCGGCAGGCGAAGCATTTGATAAAGTCGCGAAATTGCTTGATCTCGAATATCCGGGTGGACCAAAAATTTCAAAATTGGCCATGCAGGGTCGTGCTGATGCAATTCCGTTTCCCCGACCCATGATTGACAGTCATGATTTGGATATGAGTTTTGCCGGACTCAAAACCGCCGCATTGTATTGGCTGCGGGATAATTCGCTCGCGGCAATACCGACTAATCCACTCAGAAAAATGTCGTTGTGGTTTGGACAGTCATTGAGTAACGACATTACCATCAATGACTTTTGCGCGAGTTTTGAACAAGCGATAAGACCGTAATTTTGGCGGGCGGAGTTTCGGCAAACAAAAAATTGCGGGCAACGCTCGATGAAAATATCGACCTCCCCTTTTTATATCCCGAATTGCAATACTGTATGGATAATGGCGCGATGATTGCAGTCGCTGGATATTACAAAGCGCTCAAAAATGAATTCACGTTATGGCAAAATGTAGCGGCAAATCCAAATTGGGAAGTGTATGAAAAACCGACTTGACGACAAACCCCAAACAATCTATATTTGGAGCAGATCTTTGCAGAACGACCCGAGGGAGGGTCGTTTTGTGTACATACAGGAGGATTTCCCATGGATGGAAGAATTGCCGTCTTCGGTGGGCAAAGCCACCCGAAGCTGACCGGTGAGATCTGCGGCTTCCTCGACATCGAACCCGGAAAGGCCAGATTCGTCCGCTTCTCGAACGAGAATCTGATGGTTCAGATCCAAGAGAACGTGCGTGAAGCTGACGTCTACGTCGTGCAGACCAGCGCACCGCCGGTCAACGAAGGTCTCGTGGAGCTCCTCATCATGATCGACGCGCTCAAACATGCGTCTGCCGGACGAGTGACCGCCGTGCTGCCGTACTTCCCTTACGCGCGCAGCGACAAGAAGGACAAGCCGCGCAT
>CAZKQL010000001.1:37509-40042 GCA_964554925.1 uncultured Gammaproteobacteria bacterium
GAAGATGGGATGCGCGTTTGCCTTGAGCTTCTCGCGCATCTCGGTGACGGCGCGCCTCATGGCCGACCTCATCCAGACTGCCGGAGCGGATCGGGTGCTCACCATGGATCTGCATTCGCCGCAGATCCAGGGCTTCTTTCGCATTCCTGCCGATGCGCTAAGCGCCATCGGTGTCATGACGGACTACTGGAAGGCAAAGGATCTCAAGGATCACGTCGTGGTGTCTGCCGACGCCGGGCATACCAAGGAGACCGGTCCGTTCGCTCAGCGCCTGGGACTTCCGATGGCGATGATCGACAAGCGACGCTACGGCGACGATGACAAGGCCGTGCCACAGAGCGTCATTGGCGAGGTGAAAGGCAAGCACTGCCTCATGTTCGACGACGAAGTCGCAAGCGGTGGCACGCTGATCGAAGGCGCGAACTTCCTCATGAAAGAAGGCGCCCTCTCGGTCACCGCGAGCTGCACCCACCCTGTGCTCTCCGGCGGAGCTACCGTCAAGATTCAGGAAAGTGGGATCAAGGGGCTCGTCGTCACGAACACTATCCCGACTGTCGGAAAAGAATTCGGCAAGCTCGAAGTTCTGCCGGTCGGGCACCTCTTCGCGAAAGCGATCCGTCGATGCCACTGTGGCGAATCCGTGAGCGAGCTCTGGAGCAAGGACAAGTAACACATCGTATACTCGATTCATCGCGCGATCCTGTCTGCGCACTCCACCCTCCCTCTCCTCGCCCGCCCAGCCCTCACCGAGAGCTGGGCGGGCACTCGAAAAACCAAAACGAAAAACCAAAACTTTCTGTAAATAAAAAAAATCCTCCATCAAGGACTTTTTTTATTTACAAAATTTTAATGTTATTCAAACACACTAAATCTATCCTCCACTATCGCGGATAACTTTTCTCCAAATCCACCGTCCGCGTTCACTTTAGTATGCGTCCGAATTTTTTTCCCCGCGATATTAAAATATACTCGATACTCGCCCGGATGTTCGGTAAATAATTGTTTCAATTCGTTTTCGTATTCCTTTATCTCTTCTTTTGAAAGCGAAATTTCAATCAGTTTTTCCTTTGCAGGCTCGGAATGTGAGAGGGAATTCCCCAAACCAACCTGCCTGCTAATCTGCGCCGCGTTTTGCTCGTTCAATGCATACACATTCTCCACAAAAATTTTATTTTCTCCCTCTTCACGCGGCGTCTTGCCAACCACGCACACCACCATTCCTTCTTTCCACGCGTCCTTTGTTTCTTCTACTTTTTTTGGAAAAACCAAGAGTTCCATGGTTCCGCTCTGATCGAGCAAACGCACAAACAACATCACGCTTCCCTTTTTGGTAATTTTGCGCTCCACGGAATCCACCACACCGCCAATCGTTACCCAGCTATCGCGCGGTGTATTTTCTATTTCATTCAACTTAATAAGTTTGTCTTTGAAATATGACTCAAACGGCGCGAAAGGATGCGATGACACATACAATCCAAGCAAACTTTTTTCCCACACCAATTTTTCGTCCATGGTGGCCGCGGGAGCATCTTTCAATGAAACTTTTGAGTCAAGCGTAATGCTCGTACCCGCGAACAAAGAATTTTGATTGCTTACCGCTTTTTCTCTGTGCTGCCTGGCAAAAAATAAAATCGGTTCTATATTTGCAACCAAGACACCGCGATCATACCCAAACGCGTCAAGAGCGCCAACTTTTATCAGGCTCTCAAGAGATTTTTTATTCAAATCTTTATCATGAATTCGTTCGAGAAAATCTTCCAAATTTTTGTATGAATCATGTTCCTTACGCTCTCTATACACCACATCAGAAATATGATCTCCCAGTCCTTTTATAGTCGTAAGACCAAAGCGGATACGACCCGGTTCATCCGGCCGTGAAACCATGGCAAAATTTTTGAAGCTTTCATTTACATCCGGCGGCAAAACTTGTGTACCCATACGATTGCATTCTCCCACAATCTCCGCGACTTTTTCCGTGTCGGTTGCTTCCGCCTGCAACACGGCGGTCATATACTGCACCGGAAAATTAGCCTTCATGTACGCAGTCTGATACGCAACAATTCCGTAGCTCGCTGCGTGGGATTTATTAAAACCGTACGCGGCGAACGGTTCAATACCCTTCCACAATTCATCAATGACATCCTGTTTAATTTTCCCCACTTCTTTGCAGCCTTTATAAAATTTTTCTTTTTGTTTTGCCATTTCTTCGGGAATTTTTTTACCCATGGCTTTTCTGAATTTGTCGGCTTCCATCCAATCGTAGCCGGCAATTTCAATCGCGGTTAACATAACATCATCCTGATACACGAGCAGTCCATACGACGCGTCCAAAATCTTTTTCAGCCGAGCATCGAGAAAGATAACTTTATCCGGGTTATGTTTCCGTTCAATATACTGCGGAATGGAATCCATAGGGCCGGGACGATAGAGCGCAACCATGGCCATGATGTCGTCGATGCGGTTTGGCTTTAGTTCTTTTAACCAGCGTGTCATGCCCGATCCACCGAGCTGAAACACGCCCATGGTTTCACCC
>CAZKQL010000001.1:40052-40709 GCA_964554925.1 uncultured Gammaproteobacteria bacterium
TATTATAAATATCGATTTTTTCACCCGTGGTTTTTTCTACAATCACGACAGCATTTCCGAGAATAGCCAAATTTCTAATTCCCAAAAAATCGTTCTTGAGAACCCCGGCCGCTTCCACCGATTTCATTTCGTACTGCGTGGTAATTTTTTCTCCTCCGACTTCTCGCTGCACCGGCGTAAAATCCGTAAGCGGTGTGGGAGAAATAACCACACCGGCCGCGTGTATGGAAGTATGGCGCGCGCAGCCTTCCACCTGCTTCGCCAGATCGATCAGCTTTTTAACATCCGGATTATTTTCATACAATTTTTTGAGATCCGGTTCTTCTTTGAGCGCGCGGTCGATGGTCATGGGAAATCCTTGCGCTCCCGGGGGAATTAATTTCGCCACTTGATCGCAAAACGAATACGACAGACCCAGCGCTCGCCCCACATCGCGCACCGACGCGCGGGCGGCCATGGTTCCAAAGGTAATAATCTGCGCCACACGATCGGCTCCATATTTTGATGTGACATATTCAATCATGTCCTCTCGTCGGTCATCGGCAAAGTCAGTATCAATATCCGGCGGACTCGGACGGTAGGGATTCAAAAAACGTTCAAACGGTAATTTGAAACGAAGCGGATCGACGGTGGTGATGCCTAACACATACGAAACAA
>CAZKQL010000002.1:0-1138 GCA_964554925.1 uncultured Gammaproteobacteria bacterium
GGTCGTCGCCTGCATTATTTTTTCGAGAGTGCGAAAATATTCCGCGAGGCGCACGGCGGTTTCTTCTCCCACATGTCGAATGCCGAGGGCATATACAAACCTGTCCAAACTGATTTCGCGCGCGTCATTGATTGCTTTAATCAAATTGTCCGCGGACTTTTCGGCAAACCGCTCGAGCGGCTCGAGGGCTCCTTTGGTAAGAGTAAAAATATCCGCGACATTTTTTATAAGTCCTTCATTCATCAATTGTTCTACGATTTTCTTTCCGAGTCCATCGATGTCGTATGCTTTTTTTGAAACAAAGTGTATGGTATTGCGAAGTTCTTGCGCAAAGCAGCGAGGATTGGTACAAAATAGCGCCGCGGAAATTCCCCGTTTTTTGTCGGAAATTTTTGCGCGACGCACTGGCGAGTGACAGATCGGGCATTCGCTGATTTCTTGAATTTTCTTTTCTTTGCCTGTGCGCATTTTGTCGAGCACGCGGACGACTTTCGGTATGATGTCCCCCGCCTTCTCCACCACCACCGTGTCGCCTATTCGTACATCGAGTCGTTTGATTTCATCAAAATTGTGAAGCGTCGCATGCGTAACCGTCGTGCCCGCAAGCTGAACCGGCTCCATAAGAGCAACCGGCGTCAGAGCTCCTGTGCGCCCGACTTGCACATACACATCTTTTATTTTTGTGGTTGATTGCTCGGCTTCAAATTTTAACGCAATCGCCCACCGTGGTGCTTTTCCGGTAAATCCAAGCGCGTCTTGATATTTTTTTTGATTTATCTTGACTACCACTCCGTCCACCCAAAATTCTTGCGAATGTTTTTTGTCCGCCCAGTGTTTCCAAAATTTGATTATTTCCTGAACATTTTTGCAGCGCTTCCAGTTTTGGTCCGTCAAAAATCCGAGCGCGCGCAGACGATTAAGTTCTTCTTCTTGCGTTGCCCATGTTTCTCCTGCGGATATGTCATACGCGCTCAATTTCAGTTTTCGTTCCGCTACAATTTTTGAATCGAGTTGTCGAATGGTACCCGCGGCCATATTGCGCGGATTTGCATATAATACGAGTCCTTGTTTTTCTCGTTCGGCATTTATTTTTTTGAGCATTTTTTCGCTCATCCAAACTTCCCCCTCCGCTACTATG
>CAZKQL010000002.1:1148-1470 GCA_964554925.1 uncultured Gammaproteobacteria bacterium
CTTCAGACGAATCGGCACCGACTGAATCGTTCTTATATTTTGCGTGACGTCCTCCCCGGTTACTCCATCGCCCCGCGTCGCCGCGGTTTTGAGCATTCCATTTTCATACGTCAAAACCATGTGAAGCCCATCAATTTTCAACTCCGCCGTATAATCCAAATCCGCGGGCCGTTTGCCCAATTGTTTTTCGAGAATTTTTAGATTACGTTCCTCCCAATTTAATAAATCTTCTTCGTCAAACGCGTCGTTAAAAGACCACTGACGCACGGTGTGCCGGATTTTTTTAAATTTATCAAGGGGAATTCCCGCGACTCGCTGCGTC
>CAZKQL010000002.1:1552-5047 GCA_964554925.1 uncultured Gammaproteobacteria bacterium
ATTCCGGATGCTGTTCTTCGATTTTCTTGAGTTCGTCCATGAGCCCTTCATACATCGCGTCCGTCACTTCCGGATCATTCAAAACATGATAACGATACCGAAGGTCGTCGATTTGTTTTCGCAAGCGTTCTATTTTATTTTGTAATATTTTTTTGTCCATATCTTACAAAAAACTCGTGTACCGGCGGAGCATATCTTCTCCCCAAAACATAGTCAAAAATATTCCGAGCGACAGATATACTCCCATCGGCACCTTGTCGCCCGCCTTGTTTTTTTTCAAAAAAAGAAATACTGCCGAAACCGCCGCGCCGATGATGTATGAAACAAAGAGGCCAACAATCGCGAGCGGTATACCGAGCACTGCTCCCAAGAAAATGCCTATCAAAATATCACCTGCCCCCACCCATTTCCCACGGCTCACCACATATTGTATAAGAAAAAAGCCTCCTCCCACAAGCGCGCCGAGCGCCATGCTTGTCCAAGTTTGCCACTGAAACACTCCGGAAACTAAAAAAATGGTTGCAATCGCGGGGACAACTAGTCTATCTTCGACTTCCATAAACAGAGCATCGTATATGAAAATGAACGCGAGCATAAAGACGATATACCAATCACGCATGATAAAAGCCGGAACATGCACCCCACCATTGGCAATACGCATATACGCGACAAAAACAAATAGCAATCCCACGATACACTCAACGAGCGGGTGCAGAAAAGAAATCTTTTTTTTGCAATTTCCGCATGTACCGCGAAGAAAGAAAAAACTTAGTATCGGAATCAAATCTCTAAACTTGAGAGCAGTACCGCAATCATCACATTTTGATCTGCCTCGCAGTGATCTATTTTCATGAAGTCTAAAAACGGCAGTAATAAGAAAACTGCCGCATGCGGCGCCGAGTAGAAAAGAAATGAGTAAAATCAGTGGCATAAAATAAACACCCGATATTATAAAGACCTATAAATTTAATACAGGCCGCGGCGACAGCGAGCACCGACGCGAAGCGTATTTACTAATACGCTAAGCTAGGAGCACAGCGACAACAAAGGCATGTATTAAATTTATAGGTCTGGGTATTATTTATTTTTTGTTCCGGATGGGGTGACGACGATGGGTCCCGCCTGCAACGTCTTTGTCCCCGCTTCAAGCTCCGCAAGAATGGTGTAGTCGCTTCCTTCGGTCGAAATATAGCGATATGAACCGGTTCCCGGATCATGAGGAATTTGCGCCATGTATGGCTCCGCGCAATTTGCGGCGTTAAATCCTTCTTTGTTGAGACATACCGCGCTTCCGAGTCCCAAAACAACACCTTCCGCGCTCGTCACCGGATACGAATTATGATCAATATAAAAAGCTTCAAGCGAAAGCTGGACTTGTTTGATATGGCTCAAACGATCGGCATCGTTTGTTCGCTGTCGAGCATCACCAAGCGCAATAACCGCCAACGTTGAAAGTAGGGCTATTATCGCTATGACCACTAATAATTCTATGAGTGTAAAACCTTTTTTCATGCGTATCACCTCCTCTCTTAGGAATGCTTATGTAATATTTCTTTAACTTTATCAACCAATTCCGAGGGCTTAAAATGGGTCTTGATCAGATAATCTTCCGCGCCCAACTCAAATCCCCTCTCCACATCTTTTTTCTGGCCAAAATTGGTAAGCAGGACCACCGGAATATGCTGTACTTTGGGATCTTGTTTAAGCGCCTGCAATACGGAAAAACCGTCGAGCTTTTGGAGCAGTATATCGAGAAGCACGATTGACGGATGTTTTTTGTGGACTGCTGACAAACCCGACTCCCCGTCTTCCGCTGTATATACTTTAAAACCTTCAAGTTCAAACTTTTTCTTGTATATTCCGAGAAGGAATGGGTCGTCTTCTATAATCAAAACTCGCGGCTCTCTTTTTTGTGACATACCCAATCAGTATAGCTAACTTCGGCCATTTTGTTAAGACTACTTGAAATTCCTCAAGGCAAGGCCGATACTAACAGCCATGCGCGGCCCGATTTCGTCGAGAATGGGCTTTAGCCCGTCCTGGTAAATTACCCGAGCCCACGGATCGCCGATAAAAATACGAAGCGGAAAATGTTGTTTGAGATACGCAACCACGGGCGGAAATAACGCGGAGCCGCCGGTCAAAACGATTTTTTCGGGTCGTTTGCCCTGATTGCCGCTTTGCCGTAGATACAGTTCAAAATTATACTGAATTTCTTTTGCAATCGGAGAAAGCACTTTTGCAAATACATCTGTGGGCAATTCTTTATCCGACACCCGCGACATGTCAACTTTTATTTGCGAAACCACGTCAACCGGCAATCCAAGTTTGTATGCCAAAAGGTCGTCGATATTATTGCCGCCGATCTGAATACTGCGGTGCGTCATGGGGAGTCCATTATCTATGATAAAAAAATTGGTTCTTTCCGCTCCCATATCGAGCAGCATGGAAACCGAATTGTCTTTGCCCACGAGCGCGCGCGAAAGCGCGAATGCCTCTGTCTCGAGTTCCATAAGCTGCAATCCGGCTTTTTGGAAAATGGCTGTGTAAAATGCCACCAATTCTTTTGGAGCCGCGGTAACGAGAAGCCGCGTATAGCGTTTTGCCTCTTCCGGAGCGAGCGGAATTTCCTGATGCACTATCTGCATGTCGTCTACCGGATGCGGCAACAGTTTTCCCACTTCGGCTTTTACGATTTCGTCTATTTGTTTGCGTTCGATTTTTGGAAAATTTATTACCGTATGAAATACCTGCGAAACCGGCAAACTGGAAGTCGCTCGCACGGTCTGCGTTTTTGAGCGCTTAAGAAGTTCTTTGATAAGCCCGGCATATTCCTCCACGCGGCCATCACTCATGATTGCGGCCTGATTGTGTTTTGCCTGTGCCTGTTTTGGTTTTACCCCGGTGCGCTCTTCTATAAGATCACCTATCTGCTTTACTTCTTGGCCCACATGAATATCGAGCTCGCGCTCTACGATTCCGTAGGTCCATAACTGCGGACGTCCTTTGTTTTTGCGTAACTCAACAAGCTTGATGCCGTCAGCGCCAATATCAACTCCCAAGTATGATTCCATTTTATTTCCAAAAAGACCCATACACTGCTGATTATAGCAAAAAAATACCCTAAACTCTAATTATATTGATCGACTTTTTTGCTATAGACTACGGCAAACGCGAGAAACAACAAAAATGACAGTCCGGCTCCAATCCAAAGAAATAATTTGTTGATACTTTTGTCGGCTACCAATGGTCTGTCGTCTTCGCTGTCATTTGTCCCGTCTCCGTCAGTGTCAGCCATTATCGGATTGCTCCCTTTTTCTTTTTCTTCTTTATCTATAACCCCGTCATCATCAGAATCAGCTTTAAGCATATTTGTGCCCAGAGTTTGTTCTTCCGTATCGAGCAGCCCGTCGTTGTCATCGTCTGTGTCCGCGGTATTTCCGGTGCCATCCAAATCAGTATCCTGTGTTTCGGCTTTATCCAGCGGAAATACAT
>CAZKQL010000002.1:5105-5830 GCA_964554925.1 uncultured Gammaproteobacteria bacterium
GTCTCGTCACCGTCATTAATTCCATCGCCATCAGTATCCGCTTTTGTAGGATCGGTTTTGGTTTTGTTTATTTCAACGTCATCATTGAGACCGTCTTTGTCGGTATCGGCGTCTTTTGGACTTGTTTTATTTATCGTAATTTCCGTTTTGTCATCGAGTCCGTCTCCATCCGTGTCTTTTTTTGTGGGGCTTGTTCCATGTTCTTTTTCTTCTCCATCCGTGAGCCCATCGCCGTCGGTGTCCGGATTGTGCGGATCGCTCGATAATTGCAATTCTTCATGATCCGGAAGTCCGTCATTGTCGTCGTCAGTATCCGCATTATCGCCTTGTCCATCCTTGTCCGCGTCCGCCCATTCGTCTTTATTCGTGGGGTACAAATCAACTTTGTCGTTTTGTCCGTCGCCATCCGTGTCACTTTTTTTGGGATCAAATCCTTTGTCTATTTCATCTTTGTCATTCAATCCATCACCGTCTGTGTCCGCTTTTAATTTATCAGTGCCCAATTCTTCTTCTTTTTCGTCTAGCACGCCATCATTATCGTCGTCATTGTCGTCTTTGTTTCCAACGTCATCGCCATCCGTATCAAGATCAATACTAAACGGAGACTGTACGGACTGCGAAATGTCCGCATCCGGAATCTGTATTGTCTTTCCGGTAAAATCTTCTCCCACGACGCTGCTCAATTTTGCTTCTATGGTGTAGCTGCCTTCGGGCAAAGTATACTC
>CAZKQL010000002.1:5840-9607 GCA_964554925.1 uncultured Gammaproteobacteria bacterium
ATTTTTTACGTCTGCAGAACCGATAATCGTACCGCTGCTGTAAAAATCAACTTTAGTATTTAAATTTTGAAAATCATTGTTAACAATAACGGTATATAATTTTACTTTATCCCCCGCAAAAGCGGTCTTACTCGACATCCACACACCTTGATTTATAACAAAATCCAAAGCATACGCCGGAAGTGCTAGCGCGCAGGATAAAAAAATTGCAATGCTAATTTGTCGGACGATTTTTAACATTGATCGATTGTTCATTTATGGTCGCTATTATATCACCTTGCGTGTCTGTTCGCCATATCTGTGCACCCATATTTTGCAGTCTTTTTAAAACGCGGGGCGTGGGGTGTCCGTATTTGTTTTCCGATCCCGCGGAAATAATGGCAAAGTCAGGAGAAGTCGCTTCTAGAAACGGTTGAATGCTGGAAGTATCACTTCCATGATGTCCGACTTTCAAAACCTCAACGTCGAGCAGAGTTCCATACATTTTTATGAGATATGATTCGAGTTCTTTTTCGGCATCTCCGGTGAGCAGAATATCTTGGTCGCCTTGTGTTAATTTTATAATTATTGATGTATTGTTTCCTTCCATTTTTGTCGTTTCGAGGGGCGCGTTTGGAAATAAAAAATGTATAGTGGTAGAGGCGATATTCCAAATTTGTTCTTTGTCTATTGTTGTATATATCGCGCCGTGTTGCCGTTCATTTTTGATTTCTTGTGTAAATGCATCAAAAAATTGATTATCTTTTGACGCGTCCGTATACACGATAGTATTGATCTGAAATCGTTGCAGCACGTCTATACAGCCGCCATAATGATCCAGATCCGGATGGGTTATAACAAGAAAGTCAATGTTGCGATCATAAAATGGCATTGCGCGGCCGAGTGCTTCGAGAATCCGTGAATCTTTTGCGCAGTCAATCAGTATTTGTTGCTTGTTTGAAAATTCTATAAAGGTGGCGTCGCCTTGTCCGATGTCGAGGAAGGTGATTTTTGTTGAGTTTGAATTTGATTTTTGGTCAACACGAGTCACTTTCGAGTCGACATATTTGGTTACTTGTAAAATAAAAAAATAGGCAAATAGAAGCAATGCTATAAAAAGTATGTAAAGTAATATTTGTTTTCTTGTAACTTTCATATTTATACAGGTACGATTTTTTTAGATTTTTTCATAATCAAAAAAAGCACAGCGTATCCAACAATCATGACATAGATAGGAATCTGGAAATCAAATGTGGCAAATGGAATGTGAGCAAAAAATGTCACCACGCGAATAATGTATTCCATCGTCATATACGCGATCCACGAAAGCGCAATTCCGAGGGGCATAAATAAATAACTCAAAATTACTGCAAAAAATCCAATCATCATAATCCACGGTATAAGCCACAGAATCAGTACATTCACGAGCGGTGCAACTATAGATAGCCGTTTGAACTGAAATAAAATAAGCGGAAGCGTCGCGATAATCGCCGAGAATGTCGAAGTAACCGATTCGCGCAATGCAAATTTTTCCGGAACTTTCTTAAAATATTTCTCAATTTTTGGCGAGAGATAAATCAGTCCAATAGTAGAAATAAATGATAATTGAAATCCCGCATCATAGAGCAAAATATATGGGTTTGAAAGCGCCATGATGGTGGCAGTGAGAACAAGGACATTTAACACGCGTGATTTTCTGCCCATTTGACTCGCGAGGAGCACGATAATTCCCATGACACCGGCGCGAACAACAGACGCGCTTGCTCCGGTAAAAAGCACAAATGCCGCAATTCCGGCGACGATGCACCAAAATGCTTTTTTGCGCGGGATGAGCAGATACGTGAACAATTTCATGAGAATGGTCGAGACAATGGAAATGTTATATCCGGAAATCGCGACAATATGTGTAACACCGGTTCTACTAAATAAATCATTCAGACTGCCGAGTCCCCCGCGGTATCCGTAGAGTAATCCTGCCATAAAACTGGCGTGGGGTTCTTGCCATAGGATTTTTATTCGTTCCGCGACTGATTCTTTCAGTTTTAATATGGCGCGCATGGCCGGATTGCCCTTCCCCTCGCCCATTTTGATAATTATCGCATTGCTGCAGATTGCAAACATGTTGTAACGAGCGAGATATTTATCGTATGCAAAATCTTCGATTTGTTCCGGCTTCACGAGTTTGCACGACACATCTAGTTCGTCGCCGTAATAGAAACGCGGAAACAATGCGTATTTTGTGTACACATTTCCAAATTGTTCTGTTTTGATACTATAGCGCACGCCGTCCGTACGCACATCGGGTTCGGTGCCGACAAATCCGATGAAATGAACTTTTGTATTATACGGATAATTTTTGATTATAGATGCAAAGGCAGAATACAGGGCACAGCAAATCAACGCGGCGATGCAGAGCCAAAAAAATATCTCGCTTTTTGAAATCCTCCTTCTCATGCATGTAGTATAGCATGTGGGATATGGAGGAGATTAAATTTTTCTTAACTTTTAAAAATGAAATGGCATTAAAATTGATGCAGTTGACAAATCTTCTAACTAATGCAATAATACTATCATTGGTAATTCTGCTTGTGGACTTATATCCACTCTCCGAACTTCAAAGCTCCCTTAGGGAGCTTTGTTGTTTGTAAGCTTATATTTAATAAAAAATTAAGAAAATCTCTTTCATATATCCTATTGTACTGTACACTTAGTCATGGTGGGCAAGGGCAGAGAGTAGGTGGTCCTATAAGCGGAATTACCAATCCAGCTTTTGGAGTTCGATTCTCCCTCTGTCCACCACCAAAAAAAGAGACAAAATTTGTCTCTTTTTTTATCTGACTTTTTTCAACGCAATATCTAAAAAATTAACCTATACGTAATCCCGTCTTTCCATTGCGGATTATCCCATTTTGTAAAACCTAACTTCTCACATAATTTCTGCATAGGAAAATTTTCAAAAGCAGTTTCGGTAACAACTCCAAAGGCTTTTTTATCTTTTGCATACTCTATGCACCTACTCATTAACTCGCTCCCAATACCCGATTTTTGAAAATTTAAATCGACAAAAATTTCACGAATAAAAAAATAATTGTTTTCCCACCAGTCTCTGTCTATAGAACAAAAACCAACAAATTTTTCTTCCTGTCTGGCAATTAAATACAAGCTATCATGTAAACTAAAATTTTTCTTGAGCAAATCAATGGTGGCGTTGTCGTATGTATAATTAAAAGATTTCTTATCATGTAGAATTTCTATTTCATGCTCATCTTTAATTATAGAAATCATGATTTCATCCATAAAATCATTCCTTACTCGCCACAATCGCATACCAATTATAGACGCCATACATCCCACCGCCACGCCAAAAATTCATCAATTCATATGACGTAAAATTTCTGTTTCCCGGTAAATCTCCATTATCGTCTTTTGTGTATCCTTCTTTTTCTTTATCAAAAAAGCTGTCATAGATATAAAACTGATCGTTTGAATCATCGAAGCCGAGAACCGTTATATAATGTTCGTAATCCCCCACTTGCCCAAGAATGATAATCGGTTTGTGTTGCGATAATTTTTCTTGAAGAAACGAAATTTTTTCTTCATCCGTGAGTTGTTTTATATCAGGTATTTCTACGGAAATATCATTTTCTTTAAGCAATTTTTCCATTCCAATAGGCAATGTGCCACCGTCCGGAAGTCTCCAGCCCATATTTTTGTCGAATTCTTTTGAATCAATCTCGCGACCGGTGAGTGCTCGCACAACTGCAGCCACGCTAAATGGCCCGCAACCG
>CAZKQL010000002.1:9617-15459 GCA_964554925.1 uncultured Gammaproteobacteria bacterium
GTTTGGCGATAGTTGAATTGGGATGAATAATCAATTACAGAAGAAGCCGGAATATTGCTGTCGCGTATTTCCGAGGCTGTATTGTTTGAGGCTCCCCCGCCCGGCCAAACAATATATTTTATTGCCATCAATAGAAGCGCAATAGCAATGACATTTCTAAATTGTGCCTGTGGAATTTTGTCGGATATTTTCTTGCCCACATAACTCCCGAGAAACGAAACCGGAATGGCAATAGCCAAAGCCGTAAGCATAGTATTCTCCAATCTTATTCCGTCAAAAAAATATGTTGCCACCCTTCCGCCGTCTATAAACAATCCGATTGCTCCGGCGGTAAAAATAAATACTTCTTTTTTGAGATTGAACGCGGAAAGAAAAGCCGCGCGTATGGCTCCACCAACGCCGAAAATTCCCGAACTGAATCCGGACAAAATGCCTCCGGTAATAGCGATGGATTTGTTAGCGGAAATTTTCCAATTTTTATGTTTTAATAAAAAAACAACATAGATTATAAAAAATACGCCGAGCAGGCGCGACAAAATTACTTCCGAGATATCCGGAACCAGCTTGGCGCCAAAATAGCTGGCTAAAATTCCCGGAATGCCGAACAGCAAAATAAGCGCCCACTGTCTGCCGGAACGAAAGAGAAGCATTTTCCACACATTGCCGAACAAGTGGACTATGCCGGTAAATAAAAGCGTTATGCCGAACGGATAAAAAAATCCCAGGACGGGAATCATAAATGTGGACGTACCAAAACTAGTGGTCGTGCCGACTATCGAGGCGATAAAAGTGAAGATAACGAGAATTAGGATTTCCATAGTTTTTGTAACAATTTTTCTCCCTCCGGCCATTCGCCAAAACCTGCATCAGTATTGATATGACCGTGTGGTCCAATATTTACAAATTCCCCCCCCAACGCTGTGCAAAGTATTTGGCTCGATCAATACTGACCCAAGGATCATTATCACTCGCTACAACGATAGTGCTGAATTTCAAATTTTCGAGAGGCATAGGGAAAAATCCACTTATTTCTTTCGGAAAATTCGGCGCGTCCATGTCACTGGGGCATACGAGTAATGCACCTTTAATACGCGCGGAAGTTTTTAAAAAATATTCATGTGACCAATGAGCAATGGTGGCGCAGGCTAAACTATGCCCGACTAAAATAACATCTTTGTTACTATTTTTTTCAATGTATTCATTAAGGATTTTTACCCATTCTTCTTTTTTCGGATTCATCCAATCCGTCTGCACAACTTTTACTGCATTTGGATACCTTTTAAGCCAAATATTCTGCCAATGCTCGGATCCTGAATCCTGCCAGCCGGGGAGGATGAGAATAGTGGGTTGGGCCATATGTTGAATAAAGTAGAATTATTCCTCATCAAAAAATCTCTCATCTTCTTCTATCTGGTCATTGAGCTTTTGCTCGACTGATTTTAACAAAGTATGCATCTCCTCCCTGAATTTCTTTTTTGGGAATGGCTGCTCCCAGAATGCTGCGATCGCGTTGAATAGCATCTGCACGATAGTCTCCTCAAGATAATGCTTTATTCTTTTCATATTTTTGGCCTTAAGTAAATTAGAGCGCCAAGATAAAACGTCAGTCCTATCATTTCTACCATAGTTTGTATTTTTTTCTCAGGCCCGCCAAGTTGGATAAAGTCTATTTTCAAAATAATCCCGACGCTGAAAATAATAGCGATAATTCCACCGATGATTATCACATTGAACGAGTCGATATTTTTGATAGGGTCATGGGCAGTGGAAAGGAACAACAAGGCGATAATTATTGCCGCCAATGCAATAACTGTATCATGATAGGGTTGATACAGCGAGGAAACATAAAACGGAAAGAGCGACAGACCAAAAAAATGAGCAGCGGCTCCTATAAGGTAATATATAGCACCTAAAATCAAAAGAGTTTTAAGAGTTTGGATTTTGTTCATAATTGCCTCTATTTTTTTGTCTAATTTGATCCAAAATTTCAAACCAATAGACATGCGGGACGTAATTGCTATTTTGACGAATTTCTTGTTCAGCCGTATCGATCGATATAAATTTAATTTCCTGAACCTCGTTAGCCTGCAAGACCGATGCATCAATTTGTTCGTCATGTCTTAGTAAATACACATAAACAAACTCATTATCATGTATATTCCCAAATTTTTTATTTTCCCTCTGTACACTCCAAAATACTAACTCACCTTCATCTATACACAAGCCAATTTCTTCTACAAGCTCTCTTAAAGCAGTTCTCTTGGGATCTTCTCCGGCATCAACATGCCCCGCGACAGATACATCCCAAGTACTGGGCCACTTTTTTTTATTTTTTGCTCTCAATTGAAGTAGAACTTCTCCCCTGGAATTATAAATCAGAATATGAGCAGACCTATGGAGTATTCCTTCGCTATGCGCTTCATGTCTAACTACGGTGGTTCCCGTCAATTCATTATTTTTATTTACTACATCAATTAGTTCCATAATATTTTATTTATTGCAACGACATGCAAACTGTCATGGAATCTTTTTTATCATGTCAAAATCCCTATCGCCATATCCGAGCTTTTTATAAAAATCATGTGCGAGAGTATTTGGTCCAAATACTTCGATTTGAATTATGTCACAGTTCTGCTTTTTAAAATATTCTTCGATTTTACTCATCAATATTTTGCCAACTTTTTTACTACGATATTTTTCAGATACAATTAATTCTACTACTCTGCCAGATTTTGTGGGCACGCAACCCAATAATTCATCCTTACTCTGCTTATTCAGGATTCCAGCAACAAAACCAAAAGGTATATTTTCGGCCTCTGCAATAAATATAACTCCACCATCTTTTTTTATTTTCTTAAGTAATTCATTCGTATAATGTTTCCCCCACTCAGGAAGTCGACGCAACCTTTTCATCGTATCAATTTGAACCAAATAATCCTGTAACTCCTCCATCAATGCAACGAGTGTATTTTTATCTTCTGCTGAATATTGTCTTATTGAGGCCATATTGAAATTTACCCCACCACGCTCACCAATTTCCCCTTCACATAAATAACTTTCTTTGGCTCTTTTCCATCCAACCACTTCTGAACATCTACGTCAGCAAGCGCAGCGGCTTTTGCCTCATCTTCAGAAATATCTTTTGAGACTTCCAAATTCGCACGCACTTTTCCGTTTACTTGTACGACAATCGTAATCATATCATCGATCAATTTCGACGCGTCATAAGTTGGCCATGTTTGTGTAGTCACGGAATCCTTATGTCCAAGATTCTGCCACATTTCTTCTGCGATATGCGGCGCAAGCGGGGCAAGCAAAATAATAAATGTCTCAAATTGTTGTTCCGTAATCGTTTCTAATTTCCCAAATGCGTTAGACAATTCCATCAATTTCGCAACCGCCGTATTAAACTGCAAAGTAGCAAAATCTTCGCCAACTTTTTTTATTGTTTTATTCAGTAATATTTCCATACTTTTGTCTTCCAAAACAGAATTAACAATCTTTTCCTGCAATCTCCATACACGATCCAAAAATCTACGCACGCCTTTCACACCATTGGTACTCCACGGTTTTGTATCTTCGAGTGGCCCCATAAACATCTCATACATGCGGCACGTATCTGCTCCGTATTCATTAACCACATCTGTCGGATTGATTACATTTCCCCAGCGCTTGCTCATTTTTCGATTGTCTTCACCTAAAATAATTCCCTGATGACGATGTTTCAAAAATGGTTCATCAAAATCAATATAGCCTGCGTCATACAATACTTTGGTAATAAATCGAGAATACAACAAATGTCCGTTCACATGTTCTGCCCCGCCAAGATAAAAATCTACAGGCATCCATTTTTTTAACGCATCAGACGATGCAAATGCCCCGTCATTGTGCGGATCCAAATAACGGAAATAATACCAACTTGAACACATAAATGTATCTAATGTATCCGGTTCGCGTTTCCAACCTGCCCCATATTTTTCTTCCACACCGGCGTTAAATTCCTCTGAATAAGTCAATGGAGATTGTCCTGTCGGTTTAAAATCAACATCATCCGGCAAAATTACCGGAAGATCTGATTCAGGAATTGGCCGTAGATGCAAGGCGATCGGTCTTGTTATTTCTTCGAGAAGATGAGGAAACTCACTATACCCATGGCCGGCATCGAAATGTCCGCTTTCTCTTTGTGTGATGACACGAACATTCGGGATATTTTTTTCAAAAAACGCTTTGGTCGCCTCGAGTGGAATATACGGATCATCTGTCGAAAGATACACGACAACTTCATCGACATTTTTTGCTATTTTCTCAAAATCCAAATTTCCATTTTTTGTGTCGACAAAGTCCTCCGCGATTTTCTTTTCCGCGGCGTCCCATCCCTCACGATTAAATCTGCCATACCATTCCTCGGTCGGTGCTACCGGTGCAACCAAAATAATTTTTCGAAAACGCGCGGTTTGCGCAAGCGCGAGCGCGGTCCAGCAGCCGAGAGATCTGCCTGTTACAACAGTATTTGTCGTATCATCGGGCAATGCATCTTTAGCTGCCTGCAGCCACTCCTCAAAATTCGGCTCATTTGTATTTGGAAGCGCCGGCGTAACTGATCGTATATTTTGATCAGTTAACATTGTATCGAGCCATCCATGATATTCGGCTCGCGGATTGCTCCCCCATGCATGCAAATTCAAAACAAAATCCGGACTTTGTGGACGCACTATTTCAAGTGCTTCATTTTGTAACATCGGAATCGGCGCGCCCCAAAAACGCTGTCGTGAAACTGACCAATCGCGGAGTTTGTATTGTACTCTTCCGGCGCCCAATCCACGCTCTTCAATCCATGAAATGATTTTTTCTTTAGCTTCCGGCGTCGACAAATCATTTAGAAAATCAGAATTCACGCAAATACCATTCTCTGTAAAACAAGTAAGATCCAGATCGAGCTGATCTTCCGGGACACCCACGATTCTTCCATGTTCTTTGAATTTCTCTAACCCGACGAACGTGGAAATATCAAAATCAACACCATTAAATACCGCATTATTCGTAGTTCCGACACTGTCCGCGTACCATGATCCGCCGTCTTGAGCTTCTCGCAATAAATGTTTCTTCAAAAATTCAATAAAAATTTTCTCTTTTTTTCTATCTACCGTAACTTTATAAAATTTACCCCAATCCTTATCCTCTCTCTCTACACTGACAACACCAAATTCCGCCAATCGTTCGCAAGCGTCTTTCGCCAAGCTTTTTTCAATAACTGTGTACACGGCTTTTTCTGTCCCAACTACAAATCGGATTTCGAGACCGAATTTTTTCGCGAATGCAAAATCTCGCTCGTCATGAGCCGGTACCGCCATAATTGCTCCCGTGCCGTAACCTGCCAAAACATAATCAGCAATCCAAACGGGCACAGGCTCGCCGCTTGCCGGATTTATCGCCTTTATGCCTTTGAGTTCTACTCCCGTCTTTTCTGTTTCTATTTGTCTGTCGAATTCCGTCTTGAATGAAGTAGCCTTGATATATTCCGAGACTTCTTTCCAATTCTCTATCCTATCTTTTAGTTCATGAACCAATCCATGCTCGGGCGAGAGTACCATATACGTCGCTCCGAAAATTGTGTCCGGCCGTGTGGTAAATATTCTAACTTTCTTATTCGTTCCAACGATTTCAAAATCAATCTCCGCTCCCTCACTTCTTCCTATCCAATCACGCTGACGTTTTTTTGTTTCTTCGGGCCAATCAATTCTGTCTAATCCTTCGAGCAATTTATCCGCGTAATCGGTAATTTTCAAATACCATTGTTCCATCTGGCGTTGGCTTACCGGCGTATCACATCTTTCGCATTTTC
>CAZKQL010000002.1:15469-22109 GCA_964554925.1 uncultured Gammaproteobacteria bacterium
GTTTTACAACTATCACACCAATTTACTGATTGATTTTTTCTATACGCCAAACCACGTTTGTACATCAAAAGAAAAAACCACTGCGTCCATTTATAATAATCCGGATTGTGCGATCCCACTTCCCTTTCCCAATCAACGGAAATTCCCAACGCTTTTATTTGTTTGCGAAAATTATCAATTGCATCGTTGGTACTTTTTCTTGGATGCACGTTTGTTTTGATTGCATAATTTTCTGCAGGCAAACCAAACGCGTCCCAGCCAATCACTTGCAAAACTTTCTTGTCATTCATCCGCTGATAGCGCGCGTATATGTCACATGCGGTATACACTTCCGCATGCCCCACATGCAAACCGCTGCCTGACGGGTACGGAAGCTGCGGCAAAACATACATTTTATTTTCGGGCAAAACATTTTCCGGAGTTTTATACAAACCCTCTTCTTCCCATTTTTTTTTGCCATTTTGCCTCTAGTTCTTTTGGATTGTAGTTTTGGTCGGCCATATCAAATTAGCTATGTATAATTTCCATTATTTTTTTGTGTAGAATTGGATTTGCATAAATCACGTCTCGCATACCGGGTTTCCAATTCTCTCCATCGGCGTTTGTTACGACCGCGCCCGCTTCTTGCGCAATCAAAACAGGGGCCACGTGATCATGATCCATACCGCTATTCATGATGATTGCGTCTGCCGCTCCACTTGCCAAATGACATACCGAAAACATAGTTCCGTATCGTTTGGGCGTGGCTCTTGCATGATTATAAATATACTCAAATACTTTAAATAATTTTTCACTGCCTACACCGGATTTTTTTATTACCATGTGTGTTTGTGCTATCTCCAGAGAATCGACATCCGAAACATGAATTTGCATATCATTGAGAAATGCTCCCTTGCCAAGTTCTGCAAAAAATAATTGGTTGCTGACGGGGTTGAACACTGCTGACATTTTGGTGTCTCCATCTTTTCTGTACCCAATCATTACACACCAGAGCGGAATATTGTGCACAAAATTTGTTGTGCCATCGATAGGATCAATATACCAAACATCTCGCGCCCCTTCGTTTATACACGCTGCCTCTTCGCTGATAATGCAATGCGTTGGATATTTTTCTTGAATTTTTTTGGTAATAAAATTACTCACCGCAATATCTGCGTCAGTGACCAGATCAGTCGCATCTGATTTTGTTCGTACATGTAATTCTTTTCCATAAAAAGATAACGCCAACTCTCCTGCTTCCTTAACCGTTTGTACAAAAAAATCTTTCATAATTAATCTTTAAACAATTCCAAAATTTTCGGATGCAGTTTTGGATTCGCGACAATAAAGTCTCTCCGACCTCTCACCCAGTCGGTTCCATCAATTCCCGTAACAAGTGCACCCGCTTCCCTGCAAATCAAAGCGGCCGGCGCAAAATCATGATCAAATCCCGCGTTCGCGGCATAAAAATCAACTGCGCCTGTTGCAACATATACGGACAAAAGCATCGTTCCAAAATTATGCATCCAGACAGTCGTGTCCTCTGCAATCCGAGCAGACAAGCGAGCAAATTCATTTTGGTACGCGAGCGGATTTTCCATATCATGTGTACCGCGAACCACCGCTCCGTAGCCGTAGTCAAACGAATCAACATTATTTACATGAATGGGCATGCCATTGAGTGACGCTCCCTTTCCCTTTTCTGCAAAAAATAATTCATCAGACAGCGGATTGTAGACCGCGGACATAATAAGTTCGTCTCTATAAAACAGCGCAACCATGCTGCACCATATCGGGATGGCGTTTGCAAAATTGCGCGTCCCGTCAATCGGATCAATCATCCACAAATAATCGCTTTCGGGATTGAGCACGTCTTTTTGTTCTTCCGAATATATACCATGATCCGGATATTTCTCTTGGATTTTTTTTATCAAAAAATCGCTCACATCCTGATCTGCCACGGTGACCAAATCACCGATATGGCTCTTTGTTTTGAAGGTAACCCCCTTCAAAAAATAGTCCTTCGCGATAGCCCCGCCCTGTTTGATTATGTCCTTTAAAAATGTATCCATAGTACCCCAATGGTAGCTAAATAAAGCTAAATTTGCAAGAAATAGCCAAATTATTGACAAAATCGTAAAAAAATAGTATTGTGTCAGGTCTGCTTGGCCATGATGAGCTCAGTGGATTATGACAAGCCGGATCCTTTGTGATTTTGGTGATTGTTTTGGTTCTTTACATTGGAAGGAGTTTGGCATGGCATGCAAAGCCATAGTTAAGCCAACGACCGAAAAGCGGAAGATGGAAGTCGACCGCAAGGTCCTAGAGCTCCTCGTGGACGGGAAGGATCTCGAATCCATCCACGCGGACGCGCGCAAGTACGCGCTCTCGCGTCTTCGCATGCAGGGATGCATCGATGTCGATGGCCTGCCAACCGATCTCGGCGACGAAATTGCAGACATGCGGATCGCTATCCCCTACGGCCTCATGCTCGCAAAAGCAATCGAGTTCGGCATAGAGGGCGACATGGCAATCATCGTCGCGATCCTCGAAATAGGATCTGTTGTCGACCACAATGGTCGCTCTTGGCAAGACCTGCTCTGCGAGGACGACCTGACATCGGACGCCATAGCACAAATGCGCGTCTTCCGTGCGTTCAACGACATGGGAGAAAGCGAACGCCATTCGTACTATGTGCACGGCTACAACTTCTCCCGCGTTGCGCGAAGATCCGAAGAACTTCTCGACATGCTGCACGAGATATACGATGACGTACGAGCCGGCCCGTCCGAAGACGAAGCGGCCATACATAGTTGCATCGAATACGGGCTGCGATTGTATCTGTACGCGCACGTCGGCGGCGGAGAATACATAAGTCTGTTCGATCCCTACCCGAGGCGGCTTGGCCGTGAATCGGTTCTGAAGACCGGCGCTCCCCGCGAATGGCTGCTTGGCATGCCGAACGACATCGGCGAGTTGAATCCGGAAGCAAAACCGATGCGACTCTTGCATGGAGCGACCACCGTAGACCCATCCGGACTGGCAAAGGTGCATCCGGAGCTGAGCCATACACGCACGCGGCCGAGCAAGCACTACAATCCTAATCATGGCGGTCTCGTTAAAACGCGAGAATTGTGCTACATGGGATTGCCGATAGCGTACGAACGCGTCTACGAGGCGGATGAAAACCGACTGCGAGTTCTGAAAGCGGCGGAACGCATTAAGTTTCGCGCGTGTTGTGTCCTTGAAAGTGGACCGCCGGATCTCACGAGACAACTCTTCAGTGCTTCGGACGCAGAACTCGATCTCATGTCTCAAGACGAGCTGACCACGTTTATAGAGGCTACACGGCAGCTGCTGGAATCGATAAGAGAGTCATGCGTTGCTCGGCGACAACCCATCCGCTCTGCGAAAACGCCCGCTGCAACGACAAAGCCGAAAACGCCCGATAGGCAGCCGAGAAAGCCCCTAACGCTGACGCATCGTCTGTCGCTAACCATGCAGCAGATGCACAACTTCGCAGCGATCATCCGGGAAGTGGATGCGGGTCGCTGCGACCGGCTGACCGTAAAACAACGGCTGAACGCGGCAATAGAGCGGCAGCTCCTTGCCCGAAGCATCGTCCGATACGATGCAGACGGCACAATGGCTATTGATGGTATGAAAGCCGTGAAATGGGGGCAAGCCCATCTCAACGAGGAAATTCTCGATGCCACCGACTTCCGAATCACCGAAGGTGACATGAGCCCGCGACAGGTATTCGACCGCTTGGGGAATCCTCTTGTCCTCGTGGATGTAGCCAAGAATTGGCGCATTCGTCTGCGGCACGCTCTCGCGCGCCACAAGGCAGACCAAGAAAGGGTTTGAACCACAAATCCACATCACCATGTAGAGCAAGCGAATCTCGCGACACTCTCATACCGCCGCCGCTGTCGACAACACGAATCGACACCGGCTCCTGACTATTATCTTTAATTCTTTAGAGATAATTGAGGGAAAAAGGTTGAAAGGAGTAAGACAATGACACGGAAGGATCGTTGGGAGAACCCGAGTGGCGGCCGAGTATTCGGCATGGTCATCAAGTGCTTCGTCGTGTTGTTTGCGACGCTGCACTTCGGGTATCTCCACTACTGGCCCGCGCACTTTGATGCCTACACGGGCGAGATCAAGCCGAAGATCGAGCTCATGACGGTGCCGGCCGACGAAGACCCCACCATCTGGCGATGCGCCACCGAGTGGGACGGCTACAAGCCCATGGGATGGGGTGTCTGCAAAGATCCCAATCGCACGCACGAGCGGGCCGTCGACGAGCGGCCGTTCGTCCACCCGAACATGCTGAAGTTCAAGGACCTCTGGCCTGTGCTTCTGTCTTTCTTTGCGGCGGCGCTCGCGCTGTGGATATACCTGCGGTTGAACCGCAAGGTGGAGTCCATGCTCGTCTGGCATGACGCGGAAGAACAGAAATTCGCGCGCGTGATGTATCGAATCATCACGTTCGTAGATATGTTCGGCGTTGGATACCTCCTTGGATACATGACCGAGGATCCGGATCTGACGCTGTACCTCATGTTCATTGAGATGCCGGACTGGCTCGCGGTGATGCTTTTCTGGGCTGCATGGACCACCCTGGTCTACAGCTCCGACTTCAAATTCCACCGGCTCAATCTGATGTACGCCAACGAGCGCAGACCGAGCCACCCGCCGCGCACGACCGGACCGGACGCGGAGCCGCGGCGCACAGGCCCGACCGCACCGACACCGCCGGCCGCAACGACACGACAAGGAGGGCGTCCGCGAGCATAATGCTCGGGACATCGCGGGGGAAGCTATATGCTCCCCCGCGCGAACCCTTGAAATTTTATTTCGATGAAGTTTCAAGAATTCGATTTCTTTTTCATCTCTCCCGCTACTTTTTCAATCGCGGAAATAAATGCCGCGGAACGCATCTCCACTGCAAATTTTTCTTTCGTCTCCCAAACTTTATTAAACGAGTCCACCATGCTGCGCTCCAATTTTTCGAGCACTTCGGCCTCGCTCCAGTGTTCCCCTTTTACATTTTGCTCCCATTCATAGCAACTCACGCGCACGCCACCGGCATTTGATAAAATATCGGGAACCGACAAAACATTATTTCCAAACAAAATTTCATCCGCTTCCGGAGTTACCGGCCCATTTGCGAGTTCAATTATCACTTTTGCTTTTATTTCACCCGCATTCTCGCCTGTAATCACATTCTCAAGAGCGGCAGGAACAATCACATCGACATCAAGTTTCAAAATATCATCATTGTTGATCGGTGTTGTATTTGATGCCCCGACCACTGAACCGGTTTGTTCTTTGTGCGCGTCAACCGCGGCAATATCGAGCCCTTCCCTATTCATGACTCCGCCTTTTGAATCACTCACCGCGACAATTTTATATCCGTCTTTTGCTAGAATTTTTGCCATGAAACTTCCCGCGTTTCCAAAACCCTGAATAGCGACAGAAGTCTCTGACGCATTCATTCCCAATTTTTTTGCGGTCTCACGGAGTACATAATATCCGCCCTGTGCCGTTGCATATCCACGCGCTTCCGAACCGCCTTCTTCAATCGGTTTTCCCGTAATCATTCCGGGATCCGCATGTCCGACCAATTTTTCGTATTCATCGCGCATCCACGCCATAATCTGCGGTGTGGTGTATACATCGGGAGCCGGAATATCTTTGTCAGAACCCACATCGCGCCAAATTTTCTGAATGTACCCGCGGCTAAGCCGTTCAAGTTCTCCTACCGATAATTCTTTCGGATTCACAATAATACCGCCCTTTGCTCCGCCCAGCGGATTGCCGATAACCGCGCACTTCATAGTCATCCAAAAACTCAATGCTTTTACCTCATCGATCGTTACATTCCAATGATAACGAATGCCGCCTTTGTATGGGCCAAGCGCTGAATTATGCTGGCATCGGTATCCGGTAAAAATTTTTATGCTTCCATTATCCATTTTTACAGGGATCCACACCGTAATAATTCTTTCCGGATATTTAAGGATTTCATGAATTTCCGGATCCAAATTCATAATCTTTGCGGCTTTGTCGAGCTGCGTCATTGCGTTTTCAAAAGGATTTTGCATAAGAGAAATAAATAAAAATATAGCTATAGTGTAATCCAGCCACCGCGGTAGTCAAGTGGGTATAACTAAAAGCCCCGCTCTTATGCATAGAACGGGGCTTTATTACCTTAACTACAAATCTAATTGGTATGTCTTTCTATACGTTTATATACGAATTTCCCAATACGATATAAAATCCAGAGTCCAAGTACCCAAACCAAGACAATGGGAATATAGACAACGAACAAAATAACGAAATCACCAAGATTTTTCAGAGCATCAATCAAAGAACGAGCCGCGTCCTTTAGCGTAGCCAGCGGATGCCATTTATCATCTGTGTCGACCACGGGCAACTGGCTCGGATCGGTCGAAACGGAAATCGTGAGCGTAGAAAGCCGCGCGCTTTCTTTGAGGTATTTCATGCGGCCTTCAATCTGTTCAATTTGAGCGCGCACATTGGTAAGCTCTCGCTGCACCGCGAGCACATCTTCTATTTTAACCGCTTTTTGCATGATTGCCAAAAATTGGCTTTCAGCCGCACGCAAATTTTTTATGCGGGAATCCAAATC
>CAZKQL010000002.1:22180-22467 GCA_964554925.1 uncultured Gammaproteobacteria bacterium
TTCGGTAACATCTTGTCCATTGACACTCTCGCTCTTTACTTCTCCCAATTGTTTGACTTCAGAAACGCCTTTGTCAAAAATTTCAGAAGGAATACGAATGGTTATGGTTCCGAGCGGCGCGAAATTATATTCTATTATTTCACTGTGCACCACAAAACCATTGTTCTTGACCGCATACGCCGTGATGGCTTTTAGCGCTTCGGGAACATCTTTTACCACCAAGGAAAGCGATCCTGTTTTTATAATCAATCTGTCTTGCGCGGATTTTTCTCCATCCACCGCGTTTT
>CAZKQL010000002.1:22542-23734 GCA_964554925.1 uncultured Gammaproteobacteria bacterium
GCTCTTGCGGAGCAAAAACCCGGCCTGAAAGCGATAGTTTGTCGTCAGCCACAGCAGAACTCGGTGCCCCTTTTTCATCAAAACCAAATGTGTCTACCTGCTCGCCATACGAGCCGGCCATACGAGTATCAAAATCCAAAAAAATGAATGAAACGAGCGCGGCGATAACCAGGCACGCAATCACACCAATGATCGCGTACAAATAATTTTTTCTCATAGACAACAAAAGTTAAAATACGAGGTAAGTATAATACCAAATCAAAAACTCCCCAAATTCTATGGGGATAAAAAAATCCCGCTGCTGCGGAATTTTTTGAAATTTCTGTTCGATTTGGTGAATCCTAAAATTATATATTTTTATCAATGAATTCTTTCATTTTTTGCTTACTCACGCCACCGCTCATTTTGTCGGCAACTTTTCCGTTTTTAAAAATGATGAATGTGGGGATGCTCATGACTTGGTATGTTCCGGCAGTGCTCGGGTTGTCGTCAACATTCAATTTGGCCACTTTTATTTTTGAAGAGTCATACTCACTTGCAAGTTCTTCGATAATCGGCCCCATCATTTGGCAAGGCCCGCACCACGGCGCCCAAAAATCCACCAAAATCGGCACTTCCGATTTTAAAACGTCATTTTCAAAACTAGCGTCTGTAAGAGTGAATTCTGCCATAAAATTATAGTTATTAATATTTTATTTAAACACAATTTCTCGTGTTTTGCGCTCTTCGGTATACACTTCCAAAACATCAGCCTCGGCGATTCGTTCGTGTGTCTCAATTTCCATGCCGCACTCTGTGCCTTCGGTCGCTTCCTTTACCGACTGTTGACCGATTTTGCATTCTTTTACCGTACCGATTCCCATTACCACTCCTTCGCGTTTGATACGGACTTTGGCGCCTTTGAGCATTTTACCAAATTCCACGCGTCCGCCCACAATCATAGAGCCTTTCGCTTTTTTGAATATGGCCAATACTTTTACGCTACCTTGTTCGGTAACAATCTTTTCATCTTCCAAGAGCCCGTTCAATTCTTTTTTCACCCAATTTATCAAATCGTAAATAATATCGTATTGTAAAAATGTAATTTCTTTTTCGCGAATCATTTCTTGCGCCGTCGGATTTGCGTTTACATTAAACCCGATCAAAATGCCATTATCAGTCTCGGCTTTTTGAATGTCCGACTCGTTTATAT
>CAZKQL010000002.1:23752-30414 GCA_964554925.1 uncultured Gammaproteobacteria bacterium
CCAAGTCCCTTGCCGATAATTTTTACGCCGACTTCCGGATGTTGGATTTTTCCAAGAGACGCGAGAATCGCTTCAAGCGATCCGAGCACGTCCGCCTTGATAACCAAATTGATGGTTTTCTTTTTTTCCTCATCATCGGTGAGTATGGCGGCATCGGTTACCGTAACGCGCTCAGCTCCTGTTTGCTGGACTTTTTTCTGTTTCACATCGATATTTTCTGACGTCGCGGCTCTACCCACATCGAGTACGTCTCCCACATTTGGAGCTACTTTAAATCCGAGAATTTGCGCCGGAGCCGATGGCGAAGCCGTTTCCATGTCATCGCCCTTGTGATTTTTCATGGCGCGCACTTTTCCATAAATTTCCCCGTTCACCACCAATGGATCGCCTTTGTGCAACGTTCCTGATTGTACAAGCACGGTCGCTACCGGTCCCATGCCTTTGTCCACATGAGACTCGATAATGGTGCCGGCAGCGGGAAGTTCAGGATCTGCCTGAATCTGTTCCTCGTGCATGTCCGCGACCAGTAGTAATATATCAAGCAATTTGTCTATATTGGTTTGTTGTTTTGCGGAAATATCTATCATCTGAACCCCATTCATCGGTGAGAATTCCGTGTTGAGACAATTCGGTTCGCACTTTTTGCGGATCGGCTCCGGGTTTATCAATTTTGTTTACCGCAACCACAAACGGCAATTTTGCGGCTTTTATAATATCAATCGCTTCTTTTGTCTGCGGCTTTACTCCGTCATCCGCCGCCACGATAAGAATAGCAATGTCCGCGACTTTTGCACCACGACTGCGCATCATGGTAAACGCTTCGTGTCCCGGGGTGTCGATAAAGGTAATCGCACGTTCAACTTTTGATTTCGGATCTTTCCAAATGGTTTGGTACGCCCCGATGTGCTGTGTAATACCGCCGGCCTCGCCCGCTACCACATTTGTCTTGCGAATGGTATCGAGCAGCAAGGTTTTACCGTGATCGACATGACCCATAATAACTATAACCGGAGGACGTTTTTCCAAATGTTTTGCTTTTGCAAGCGCTTCTTCGAGATGCGCGACATGCGCTTCGTCTATCGGCGCTGTTTTCCCCGCTTCTTCGCGCTCTACTTTGAATCCCATTTCTTCGGACAAAATCGCCGCGGTATCATAATCAATGTCTTGATTTTGATTGGCGAGAATTCCGTTTTTCATGAGTTCCATGATTACCTGCGTTACCGGCAATTCCATACGCTCGGATAAATCTTTTACGGTAATACGCGCCGGTATGGTTACCGATTTGCCGATTTGTTTGCGCAGTTCGCGTTCTTTTAATTTGCGTTCTTCAAATTCTTTTCTGCGTTTTTCTTCCAAATCTCGTTTGATAAAACGCCATTTGCGCATAATCTGTTGTGCCACGCGATCGTCTATCTTGATTGCTTTTTGACCAATATCAAAACCGTATGTGGGCAACACATCGAGCAAATCTTTTTGATTGATGCTTAATTTTCGCGCGAGTTCTGTTACGTTCATTTGGTATTATTTAGCGAATTTGGACTTATACATTTCAATCGATTTTTTTATTGCGTCAAACGCCGCTTCCTTGCCCTTGTACGCATTGATGGTAATTACATAGTCACCGGGTTTTTCGCCTTTGAGCATTTTGCGCGTTTCCCAAAATAGTTTGAATTGCTTCAACATATGTGGACTTAGATCCGCTAGATCCAGTACATGATCAAACCGCTTGTCGTCTGCGGGAACCGCGATAATTTTATCGTCAGACTCTCCGCAATCGGTCATTTCCATAAGCGCGACCGGGCGAGCCTTTGCCATGACGCCTACGTCCAAAGGATAAGTGGTGAGCAGCATTACATCAAGCGCGTCCCCGTCATCCCACAAAGTCTGTGGCACAAAACCGTAGTCAAATGGGTATGGTGCGGCATCATAGTTTACTCGATCAAGGCCGATGAGCCCTGTTTCTTTGTCAATTTCATACTTATTAAAAGAACCGGTCGGTACCTCAATAATACAATTAAATTCATCCGGAATTTTCTTTCCTGCTGAAATATCATGCCAAAGATTCATATAGGTTTAGTTATAAGTGATAGTAGTTAACAAGATACACCAGACATGAGCAAAAATCAAGCCCACCAACCCGCCCCCGTTATCCATCCCTTTTACGCGATTTTGCCAATATCACATAACCTTGACTCTCCACCCAACGTCCGATGAGGAGCATTTCAAAAAAAGAGTACAATTCACATGCAGCGGTCGAGAAAGGACGAGTTTTTTTCTTTAACCAATACAAAGCGGCATTTGCCCACTTAAACGGTTTCAATTTCAAGCCACGCGATCGCTGCAGTGCCGGATACAATTCGTCAGGATGTACCAAAAATTTCGCCCATACCGAGCCATACATTTCTTCTATATCAAACCCCGCCCCGAGCACCAATTCTTTTAATTCTTGTTTTGAATATAAAGAAATATGAAACTCCTTGTGCGGATCCGTATTTATTCCCTGCTTCAGGAGCCAATTCCGAAGCCCGGCGTGCTTCCCGAGCTTTGACTCCGCGAACATGGCGATAACTCCGCCCGGCCGCAGCACACGATGGATTTCATCCAGCCAATACGGGACATTTTCCACATGGCCCAAAACATCGCTTGTATAGATGGCGTCAAACGTGTTGTCGCTGAATGGGAATTGTTTGCCCTCGTACCAATACATTTCCGCGTGAAGCCCCTGCTCTTTGACCCGTAGTTTTGCCACATCAACCTGCATTTGTACCACATCGAGCCCAACGATTTCCGCGTTTCGCCCAAACATTTTTTTCATTTCAATAACTGCAGCGCCTGTCCCGCAACCAAGATCCAAAATTCGAAAAGGATCGGCCAAAAGATTGGCTTTTTTTGCCTTTTGTTTCATTGCTTTTTGCAAATAGGTAAAAAGGAAGTATTTTTTGGGATACAGGTAAAGCAATAACTTGTCTTTTTTGGTAAACGTCGGAGACGCAAAAATCGGTTTGGTATCCCAGACTTCGGATCCGGCCGCATCCACCACTCCCCAACCTTGCGTTTTGTTTGTCTCGTGGGTGTGCATAATAATGCTGCTATTGTAGCATACACAGACCAATTTCTATACCAAAACAATACATTGACAAAAGCGAGTTGTTTTGATACATTATAGTCACGTTTTAAGTCTAAAACGTGAAAATTAGTATTGAAAACACGAAATGTTGCTCAATGTAGCGAAGAAATTACTCTGCATTATGCTGAAAAAAGACCATTTTCAGACATACCATACTCTAGAATTCTTGTATAACTTCATTGCTAGCGCTCGCTAGTCATTTCTTGGTTATTGATACTACATCTCACGTTGTGAGTATTTTTGTATGTCATTAACACTTATATACGCGCTGCTTGCCGCAATGCTCGGCATTGTAGCGGGTGTCGCAGTCGGATACGCCATAAGGAAACAAATCGCCCAAGGCCAGGTAAATTCCGCGGAAGCGAAGGCGGAAAAGATCATTACCGAGGCCAAAAGCAAGGCAAACGAAACCTTGCTTGAAGCCAAAGAAAAGAGCATCAAAGTAATCGATGATGCGAAATTGGAAGAAGAAAAACGAAGAAAAGAACTTCGTGAGCTTCAGGATCGCCTCGAAAAGCGCGAAGAGATGTTTGACCAAAAGCTTTTGGCTTTGGAAGAAGGCAAAACAAAATTGGAACAAAAAGCCGAAGAAATTCGACAGGTAAAAGAAAAAATCGACAGCCTTAAAGAAGAAATCGGCAAACGATTGGAACAAGTATCCGGGTACAGCAAAGAACAGGCGCTTGGAGAATTGCTGAACCGCGTGGAAGATGAAAGTCGTCTCACGCTCCATTCTCGCGTTACCAAACTCGAAAAAGACGGCGGAGATGAACTGACAGAAAAAGCGCGCCGCATCATGATCGACTCCATGCAGCGCTGCGCGGCAAATCATGCAAATGAAAACACGGGTACGGTAATCAATTTGCCCAGCGATGAAATGAAAGGCCGCATTATCGGAAAAGAAGGGCGCAATATCAAAACTCTGGAAAAAATCACCGGCTGCGAACTTATTATCGACGACACACCCGGAATGCTTATCGTGTCCGGATTCTCTCCCATTCGTCGCCGCGTATGCCAATTGGCATTGGAAAAATTAATGAAAGACGGACGTATTCAGCCGGCAAAAATCGAAGAATACGTTGATGAAGCAAAACGCGAACTCGCGCTTGATCTCAAAAAAACAGGGGAAGAAGCGGTATATGAAATGGGTATCACCGGACTCGATCCAAAGTTGGTTTCAATTGTAGGGCGCCTCAAGTACCGTACAAGCTATGGCCAAAATGTGCTCAACCACTCGATCGAAGTGGGCCATATCGCCGGCATGATGGCCGAGGAATTGGGAGTTGATCCGGCTATGGCAAAAAAAGCGGGATTTTTCCACGACATCGGTAAAGCGATTGACCACGAAACGCAGGGAGCGCACACTGTCGTTGGCCACAAAATCCTCACCAAATTCGGATTGCCAAACGATATAGCCGAAGCCGCCCTCACGCATCATGATACCAACCCTCCGCTTGCTTTGACAAAAATCGTCATGGCGGCAGACGCCATTTCGGCTTCCAGAATCGGCGCAAGACGCGACACGCACGAACAATATGTGCTGCGTCTCGAAGAGCTCGAGAAGACCGCGACTGATTTCCCGGGTATAGACAAAGTTTATGCTTTGTCCGCCGGTCGAGAAATTCGCGTATTTGTAAAAGCAGACGTGGTCGACGACTACGGCGCGTACAATTTGGCAAAAGACATAGCAAGGAAAATCGAAGGTGAGCTCACCTACCCCGGAGAAATAAAAGTAAACGTGATCAGAGAAAACCGCTGTATCGAATACGCCCGATAATTCTGAGCATAGTTCTGAAAGACCCCCGCCCTCGAGTACAGGACGGGGCATGCCTCGCATTCGCCGAGAGCTGGTTTTTATTTGGCTCTATTGACCTGAATTTTTGATTTTGCTACAATGCAATCAAGAACATTATCTCTTACATTTGTATGAATAAAGCATCTTTGGCCGAATCTATCGCCGAAAAGGCGGGCGTCTCAAAAAAAGAAGCGGAATTAATGCTTGAAGCATTTGTAGACGTGGTTGTCGCCACGCTTCAGACAGGCGGCACCGTAAATATCGCGGGATTTGGAGCCTTTAGCCCAAAGACTCGCGCGGGACGCATCGGAGTCAACCCCCAAAACCCAAAAGAAAAAATTCAGATCCCGCCCGTTACCGTACCAAAGTTCAAAGCGGGGAAAGGGTTAAAGGATTCACTCAAGGGAAAGAAAGCTGCTCCGGCTCCGACCGGTGAAATGCCTGAAACTCCCGCGCCACAAGTCTAAATTTTTAAAAAGTAAAACCCTGTCAAAAGCGGGGTTTTTCTGTATATCTATAATAATCTGTATATCTCTTATGAAACAAAAAAATATTTTGCTTATTTCTCTTTTGCTCCTAGCTATTCTGATTTTGTATGTTGCATATCCGAAGAAAAATGAGGAGCAGGCAATAACCATAGGATCAATTGTTCCTCTCACCGGAGAAACCGCCATTCATGGTACACGCGTAAAACACGGCATAGAATTGGCTGTGGAAGAAATCAACGGGAACGGCGGTATAAACGGAAAAAAATTGGAAGTCGTGTATGAAGACAGCCAGTGCGACCCGGCCAGGGCCACAGCTTCCGCGCATAAATTGCTATCCGAAGGAATAAAAATATTGCTTGGACCGCAATGTTCTTCTGAGGCTATGGCTGTAGCCCCCATAGCGGAGGAAAACAAAGCGCTTATGTTCGCGTCAATGGCTTCGGTGCCCGCGCTCTCAGACGCGGGCGACTATATTTTCAGAAACAGTGAATCCGGAGCTATGCACGGAACGCAGATGGCCAATTTCGTATACAACGAATTGGACATAAAAAACGCTGCCATTCTGTATATCAACTTGGACAACGGTGTTGCCTACAAAGACAGTTTCAAAAATGAATTCGAAAGACTGGGAGGCAAAATCGTTGCAATAGAATCTTATGAAAAAGGTGCCACGGATTTTAGAACCCAACTTACGAAAATAAAAAACGCAAAACCAGAACTCATCTATATCGGCGGCCAAGCCGCGGAACACGCGGTGAAACAAATAAGAGAATTGGGTATACCCTCAAAAATCGCAAGCATGAACGGCATTGAAGTGCCTGAATTGTGGCAAATAGCGGGAGATGCAGCGGAAGGCATTTATTTCACTTCTTCCGCATTTGATCCTTTAAACGAGCAGGCAAAATCTTTTGTGAAACTGTACAACGAAAGATACGATGAAGGTGTGGAGGCATTTTCCGCAAATGGATATGATGCTGCCATGCTTGTGGCAGCCGGGCTCAAAAAATGCGGAGAAGATAGTTCGTGTATCAAAGCGTTTCTATATGAGACAAAGGATTATCCGGGCATGGGCGGCTTAATTTCATTTGATAGTAAGGGCGACGCGAGAAAAAAACTCGAAATAAAAATAGCAAAGGACAGGACATTCTCCGTATATAAACAATAAAACCGGCTATGCCGGTATTGTATTGTGTCGAGGGGGAGAGTCGAACTCCCGACCTTAGGGTTATGAATCCTACGCTCTTACCAACTG
>CAZKQL010000003.1:0-6280 GCA_964554925.1 uncultured Gammaproteobacteria bacterium
GACACGGTGTTTGATTCTTTGAAAAATGTAATGGCTCCGGGTTTTGATACGCAGGATATGCGGTCTGTCGCGGCAGGATTTCTTGTTACGGGTGACATGATGGATCGCAGCATCGGTGAATTGTCCGAAGGTCAAAAAGGATTACTTTCGTTCGCTCGATTGGTGCTAATGAAGCCGGGACTACTGATTTTGGACGAGCCCACAAACCATATAAATTTCCGACATATTCCGGTGATTGCGAAAGCATTGAATGAATATAATGGCTGTATGATTTTAATCAGCCACATGGCCGAATTTGTAAAAGAAATTCGCGTGGACGAGTATTTGGATTTGGGAAAATTCGCTGCATAATGTTTGTAAATCTTTTGATATTTTGTATAAACAAGAGTATTATTAAGTTGATTACTTTATTTTTTGGATAAAATTCTGTGGCACACAAAAAAAATATCGAATACGTTAATGACGCGACCGAGCCAATCACCACATTGCTTCGGCTGCGATTGCCGCCCTTATTTATAGGTTTGATACTTGGTATTTTGATTTCATTCCTGACCTCGCGTTTTGAGCAAGTGCTCGCGCATAACATACGGATAGCTTTTTTTCTTCCTTTTATTGTGTACATGGCAGATGCCGTAGGTACGCAAACCCAGTCTATTTACGCGCGAGCCCTCAAAAGCAAGAAGGCCAAATTCCACCTGTACCTTATAAAGGAATCAGCCGTCGGGTTGGCTCTTGGCCTATTTTTTGCCCTTATATCAGGCTTTATCGCTCATTGGTGGCTGGGGGATGACCTTTTGGCCTTTAGCGTAGGACTTTCCATGTTTGCCACCATTGCGACGGCTCCTATCGTAGCGGTGGTGATAACCCAGATATTACAGGCTTTACGAGAGGACCCGGCGGCGGGTGCCGGGCCTATAGCTACGGTAGTTCAGGATATGATCAGTGTGGTTCTATATGGATTTATCTGCAGTTTGGTGCTTTTATAGCCACAAGCCCGCTATTGACTTTTTTTCCAAAATAGGCTATACTGTAACTCAACTTAACATGTACATTCCTCCGTCCTTACACAAGTAAATCAAGTTAGTGTAAGTAAGGGAAAAGAAAGGTCGACTGGTAAGATAATTTATTTGTGTAAGTGTAAAAGTGTTATGGCTAAAAAGCTATACGTAGGAAGTCTTTCCTACAGCACGACTGATGACACCTTGAAGCAATATTTTGCTCAAGCTGGAACAGTAGTTACCGCTTCAGTAATCATGGACAGAATGTCAGGCCGATCAAAAGGCTTTGGCTTCGTAGAAATGTCTACCGATGAAGAAGCAAACGCTGCCATCGAAATGTTCGATGGAAAAGAATTCGAAGGTCGCACTATTATCGTGAATGAAGCTCGCCCTAAAGAGGATCGTCCTCGTACCGGCGGTGGTTTCAGACGCGGTGGTGGCGGACGCGGATTCGGCGGCGGTAACGATCGTGGCGGTTACAATGGTGGCGGAAGCAACCAAAGTGACTGGTAATTCGTTATACCGAATATAAAAAACTCCCCGAAAGGGGAGTTTTTGTGTACCGCATTTCTATCATTTCACGGAAGAGTTGGTAAGAAATAAACGCAGCGAGCGTCGCAAATATTGTAAGGTTAATAATATACCCTTAAAGAGCTGTGCGCTCTCAAGGTTCATTAGGTGCAATATGGAAAATACATATGAACGCAAAATTAATAAATACATATACGCGGCGGTGATTATGCTTGGAGGACTCGTGGTGGCGTCCGCATGGTATATGCGGGCCGACGCGGTAACCGAAGGTTGTCCGGAACTTATGCCGGGAGATTTGTTTAAAGTACCGAATCATTCCGCGGTGTATCTTTTGAATGATAACAAACGGCGGATGTACTTTCCTCATGAGTCGGTTTACTTTACTTGGTATAGGGATTTTTCCAATATCAAAGTCATAGCAAATATATGTATTGATGATTATCCATCGCCGGGAGAGCGTCCGCTTGGAGTAAACTATCGCGGAGGATCGTATCTGATAAAAACCGTGCTTTCGCCTTCGGTATATGCTATAGAACCTGGCGGAAGAATTAGAAAAATAGTCGATGAGTCGGTGGCAGCGGCTTTGTATGGATCGAATTGGAAATCAGAAGTACGTGATTTGCCGGATGTATTCTGGGCGAATTATGAACAACTGAATACCCCTATAGTTGCGCCCTTTCCTCATGACGGAATGCTGATACGATTGTCCGGAACTACGCAGGTTTATTTTGTAACCAATTCCAATAAATACAAAGTGGTGAGTGGATTGAACGAGCAATTGCAGTTGTCTGTACAGACGGTGGACGCGTCGGTGTATGATGCGGTACCGACATCAACGAGCACGGTAACAGGATCGCTGATTACGAAGTTTCCGGCGATAGGCATGCATGGAACGATCGAATAAGCTCTCTAAAATAAAGAAAAGGCGGTAGAACTGTCTTTTCTTTTGAATATTGGTAATTTCAGGACATTTTGCTATAGTATATTCATTAGCAGTTAATCTATATTTCTATGGCTATCATGGATCAAATCAACAGAGGGGGCGATGGGGAAACCGGTGGAAAGAGGAATTCCATTACGCTAAAACTCATCGCTATAGTAATTCTGGTTGTACTTTTTATAATACCATCCTCAATGGTCGAGGGTTTGATAAACGAACGTTCTTCGCGCCAAGATCAAACCATACAAGAAGTCGGGTCTTCGTGGGGAGGAGCACAGTCTGCGGTTGGCCCTATACTTGTTATTCCGTATACGGAAGTAAATCCGAAAACAAACCTCGTGACCAACAAAAACATATACGCGTTACCGGACAAAGTTGCGATAAACACAAATGTGAAAACTCAAATTCGTTCTCGCGGTATTTATGATGTACCTGTATACAATAGCGATATCGCGTTAACCGGAAATTTCAGCATTCCAAACATTGCTGAACTCGGGATCGCGGCCGGCTCTGTAAACTGGGAACGAGCGTTTGTAGTGCTTGGAATTCCGGACATGCGCGGTGTGGAAGAACAAATAACTCTGGACTGGAACGGCAAAAAAACTCAATTTAGCCCGGGTGCTACGGTGGACGCGGTAAACAGTGGCGCGCATGCTCCGGTTCAGGTTGATGTTGTCGCGTCAGATGCCGGCAATGTTCCCGCTGCAAAGCAGTACAATTTTTCCGTTGCTCTGAAACTAAGGGGCAGCAAGACATTGGCGTTTGTACCGGTCGGCAAAGAAACCACGGTTACTATGACCGCTGATTGGCCGCATCCAAGTTTTGCGGGAGCATTTCTTCCACGTGAACACAACATCACGGAAAAAGGATTTACGGCTACATGGCAGGTACTTGATTTGAATAGAAATTTTCCTTCAAAATGGAAAACGGATGACAACATCATAATTCCTTTCGAGTATATCGCGGTGGTTACTACTGACCCGGCATATTATCTAACAAAACCCTATATGGCCGATGGCACTGTACAGGGCAATATTGAAGCCGGGACTTTTGGCGTGAGCCTGTTTGTGCCGGTTGATTTGTATCAGAAATCAACAAGATCGGCAAAATACGCTATGGCGGTGATTGCCCTTGTATTTACCATGGTATTCTTTATAGAGCTTACCGCTAAGCGAAAGATCCATCCGGTGCAATATGCATTGATTGGTTTTGCGCTGGTCGTGTTCTATACACTTTTGCTCTCATTGGCAGAACATATTGGATTCGGATGGGCATATGTTGTCGCGAGTATCGGCATTATCGGCATGATTACCTTGTTTAGTAAAAGCGTAATCGGAAGCTGGTCGAGAGCATTGACTACGGGCGGGCTCCTATCCGTATTCTATATCTTTGTGTATGTACTTTTGCAGCTTCAGGACTTTGCATTGCTTCTCGGAAGTATCGCACTGTTTGTCATCCTCGGAGTAATAATGTATATCTCTCGAAAGATAGATTGGTACGGAGCCGGGAAATTATACGCCTAAAATCAAAGAAAGTGTGGATAAATAAAAGAGACCCTTACGGGTCTTTTTTAAATCGATTTTGAACCCATCTGCTATAGTATATCTAGAGCCAATCGCGAGGAGGGGCGCGAAAGGCGGATAAGTTCTGCTTGGAGTTTCTGTATTGTTCCGGCATGGGACTACGGAAGCGACTGTGGCTGCTGCCATCGGAAGAAGAGGCACATCGCTGTATATAGTTTGGGCAGATGCGTCGAATACCATGGTGGCGGCCGCAGAGCAGAACCGTACATACTATGCGACCTGTGGCTGTCGCGCAAATGTAACCTTGCGCGAACGGTTGGGAGGGACACAGGTCAACAAGCTATTTACCATTTCATGCGGAGCCGAATCATTACGACAAAAAATTCTACAATGTCTTTTTTGCTTAGTTTTGATTTTCCCCTGCGACGATCTATGAACATGACCGGCACTTCTTCTATAGAGAAACCCATTTTTTGTGTTCGGTACAGCATTTCCTCTTGGAAGGCATACCCATTGCTTTTTATATCTTCAAGAGGAATCGTTTCTAGCACTGTTCGTTTGAAACAGCGAAATCCGGCGGTGACATCTTTGGGACGTAAGCGTAAAAGCAGACGTGAAAACCACATGGCTCCGGCGCTCATGGCTGTGCGGATAAAACCCCAACCTATAGTCTCGCCGCCGGAAATTTTTCTCGATCCTATAACCAAGTCCGCATCCACTTGCAATAATCTGGGCACGTCATCCGGATCGTGAGATAGATCTGCGTCCATCTGAATGATTCTATCCGCACCAAGGTCGAGTGCCTTTTTGAATCCGGTAATGTATGCTGAACCGATCCCTGCTTTTGTTTTTCGCTCTATAAGATGCAAGGGGCAAGGCGAGGGTATGTTTTTTACAAGCTCGGCAGTACCATCGGGAGAATGGTCATCGACTATGATAATCTCCAAATCGGGAATATGCAGCAAAAAAATGCGGGAAAGCAGTTTTTGGATATTTTCTTTTTCGTTGTAGGTGGGAATGATGATAATCGGTTTCATATGGCCAGCATATCAACAATCGTGGGAGCCAATCCTGTGTATGTATGGGGAGTCAGCCTTGATAATTCTATTTTATCATATTCCGATAATGGCAGTGATTCGAGAAGCGCCAAATAGTTTTCTTTTGTCATACGGGAGCCCCGTGTTTTTTCTTTCATTATTTCGTAGGCATCGGTATGCCCTCGTTTTCGCAGCATTGATTGCACAACTTCTCCCAAAATTTCCCAGTGCGCGTCAAGTTCAGCATGGCATATTTCGGCGTTTGCTTCTATGCGGGAAAGCCCTTGTAAAATTTGTGTGAGCGCAAGCAGAGAATGCGCGAAAGCCACTCCGTGATTGCGCAGCACGGTGCTGTCTGATAGATCTCTTTGCATCCGCGATATCGGCAATTTTTCAGCGAAAAAATAGAGCAGCGCGTTCGCGAGTCCGGTATTGCCCTCGGCATTTTCAAAATTGATGGGGTTCACTTTGTGGGGCATGGTACTCGATCCCACCGTGTGCAAATTTTTTTTCTGTTTGATAATACCTCTCGCAATATAGAGCCATGTATCTCGGCACAGATCAAGTAAAATGGTATTTATGCGCGCGATTATGTGATAGCTCTCTGCGAGCGAATCTCTGTTTTCGACTTGTGTCGTATAATTGTTTGGAACAAGGCCGAGCGAGCTCACGAATGTATTTGAAAAATTAATCCAATCACCATTGGGATAACAGGCGGAGTGCGCGCCCCATGTGCCCGTGGCGCCGTTGAGTTTTCCGAGAAATTTCTGATTTTTTAGCTGAAGAATCTGTCTATTCAATCTGCTAAAGAAAACTGCGTATTCTTTGCCGAGTGTGGTGGGTGTGGCGGCCTGACCATGCGTACTGCCAAGGATCGGTTGATTTTTGTGATCATGTGCAAAGGAGTAGAGGTTTTTTGCGCATTCTTCCAAAAGCGGAGTGTACGATTTTTCGATGCCGTCTTTCCACATCAGGGAATACGCGAGATTGTTTATGTCTTCCGAAGTGAGGCCAAAATGTATAAAAGAGATATAGAGAGTTAGGGGAGTGTTTTCGAGTTTTTTTCGCAGATAATATTCAATAGCCTTTACATCGTGTTCCACCACGCGCTCGATAGTTTTTATTTCTTTATATGCATTACCATTGAATTCTCTGTATAGTTTGCGCAGCTCATGTTTGTTGTGTATCGAAAAACGCGCGATTTCCGGTACCTGTTTTTCTTCCGCGAGCGCGATGAGATACTCAATTTCA
>CAZKQL010000003.1:6290-14085 GCA_964554925.1 uncultured Gammaproteobacteria bacterium
ATTCTGTAGCGAACGAGCGCGTATTCCGAAAAAAAATTTCCCACTCCATGCAGTTGGTTTTTGTACCGGTCATCGAGTGGGGATATCGGATAATGCATAGGGGAGTAACATTTTGTATCAATCGCGACGAAGGGTTTGTGATCTTTCCGGCCCTATAGAAACTATGGTGATTTTGCAGCCCACTTCTTCTTCGATGAATTGGATATAGCACTTGAATTCCTGCGGCAAACGAGCAAAGTCAAGCTGGTCGAGCTTTCCCCAGCCGGGCAGTGTAACATAAATAGGCATAGCATCCCGCATTTTGGCAAGGCTGGCCGGCATTTCTTTGTGTATTTCTCCATGTATGGAATATGCGACGCAGATGCGAACTTTATTCAAACCGGAGAGCACATCTGCCTTGGTAAGCGCGATATCGGTAAGGCCGCTTGTGCGTACAGCCTGACGAATTTGCACAAGATCAATCCAGCCTACGCGGCGAGCTCTGCCCGTAGTGGTGCCGTATTCCGACCCCTTTTCTCGGATACTATCGCCAAGAGCATCCGTTAATTCTGTGGGGAAAGGACTCTGACCCACACGGGAGACATACGCTTTTACAACCCCGATAATTTTTGCCTCGGAATTGAATCCGAGACCGCTCCCTACGCTCGCGTGAAGCGCCACATTGTTTGAGCTCGTTGTGTGCGGATACATCCCATGATCCGGATCAAGCGACATGCCTTGAGCGCCTTCAAACAATATTTTTTTGCCCAGCATGTAAGCTTTATGCAAGAGCACTTCCGTATCCGTAATATACGGTCGCAGCAATTCCGCAATTTTTATGTAATCTTCATAGATTTGATCCACGGTTTCTTTCATCGGATTATGAAAGACATGTTCCAAAATGTTTGCGTTAAATTCGTATGCTTTGGCAAGTTTTTCCCTGAAAATATTTTTGTCGAGCAAGTCTATGACCCTAACGCCATGTCTATATACTTTGTCCGCGTACACCGGTGCTATACCTCGCTTGGTACTTCCTGCGCCGAGCTCGGCCTGATGGCCGGAAAGCGCTTCGTCCATCGCGATATGGTAGGGGAGAATAATGTGCGCGCGTTCGCTTATTTTAAGATTGAACGAGAGTCCCGCTTCACGCAATTTTGGTAGCTCTTCAAGCAATACTATGGGATCTACGACTACTCCCGCGCCAATTATGGAAGTGGTATGCGGATGCAAAATACCGGATGGTACAAGATGCAGCTTGTAAACCTTATCGCCAACGACCAGTGTGTGGCCCGCGTTATTGCCTCCATGAAAGCGAACTACATACTCATGTTCGCCGGCAAAAATATCCGTAATTTTTCCTTTTCCCTCGTCTCCCCATTGAGCGCCCACAATTATGGTTATTTGATTTTTCATAAAATGTTTGCCTGTATTTCTGCGAGCTTCGCGGTATTCCATAAAAGATGCGCGACGGTGAGCGGCCCAATTCCACCCGGTGTCGGAGTTATGTATGAAGCTTTGTGCTGCACCCGCTCAAAATCAACGTCGCCAAACATTTGATTATTTTCAAAATCAACTCCCGCGTCTATAACAACCGCGCCCTCCCGTATCATGTCCTTTGTAACTATATGTTTTTTCCCGACGCCACTTATGACTATGTCCGCGTCTTGTGTGTATTTATGCAAATCTTTGGTGAATTCGTTGCAAGTGATAACCGTAGCCTGCATATTCATGAGAAGCACGGAAAGAGGTTTTCCGACGAGCACGCCACCGCCTATCATCACAATTTTTTTACCTTTCAAATTCACGTCGATTTCTTTGAGTATGGTAAGTACGGCGCCCGGAGTCGGAGGAACAATTACATTAGTGTTCATTACCAATTTTCCGAGATTGTACTCCGTGAGACAGTCCACATCAAAGCGTGGTTCAACGACATCAAGAATTCCCGGATAAAAATCATCAGGTACAGGGAGCTGAATGATGAGGCCACTAAGTTTGGTGTCTTTTTGGATTTTTTTAATTTCTTTTTCTAGCGCCGATCGAGTTATGGTTGATGGATACGCGTGTAATTCAAATTCCATGCCGACTTTTTTTGCGGCTTGTCCCTTTTTCTTTACATAAAGCGCGGACGCCGGATCATCTCCAACTAAAATAACGGCAAGCTTTACCGTTATTCCCTTATCCTTAAGTGATGCGACGAGTTGCGCAGTTTCGGTATGGATTTTTTTTGCAATGCTCTTGCCGTCGAGTATTTGTGCCATAAATTTCAACCTTTCACGCCCATTGCTCGGGGACCAGGATTCGAACCTAGATAAACGGGTCCAGAACCCGTTGTCCTACCATTAGACGATCCCCGAGCGGTGCTCGTGAGTGGTATGCTGTATTATCTGACCGTGTCTCCCATTTTTAGATTATCAAGGAATGTTTTGCCGACAATTTTTATGTCGTTCCAATTCCAGCCTTGCGAAAGAAATACTTTTTCGTCGGGGATCAGACGTTTTTTTCCGGCTTCGAGCAAGTATACTCTTGGCTCATTCTTGGTTTTTATGAGTGAACCATGCGGGAGAATCAATTCATTTACAATTGGGGAGTATCCATACGAAGCTTCATCTCCGTCCTTGTAACCATCTCCATCTGTATCGGAAAGCCAAAGTAATGTACCGTATTCGAGCTCTCTGCTTTTTGAGAGCCCATCATGGTCCGCGTCGATTTCCGCGGAATCCCGGATGTCCGGCCTTGTGAAAATTACCACTTTTTGGCCGAATTTAGTATTATTTCCGGGCAAAAAATCATGCATTGCGTCCATAAGTGTAGCATAGGAATACCGATAGTCAAGCCCATAGCCGTTTCCGGGATCGTTTACGATAAATTCCTCTTTTTCTTGGTCATAGCCCTTTACGACCGCGGTATGATAATCCGGTCCTCCATCTCGAAAATACGGGTTATGAACCGCCTTGCCCCAAAAAGGGACGATAACCGGGCGGCCCATGTCCACCTCTTGTTTTAGCATTTCCACGGTTGGGTCGCGCACCACATTGGCTTCCCAGGGAAAATAATTATTTATGATAGCCGCCATTTGCTCGGCGTTCGTGTCTTTGTTAAATCCAAAAAGAAGTTGTTCCAGATTTATCGTATGCAATATGAGGTTGCTCGCGAGTGACTTTGACAGCAGGGTGGTTCGAAGTCCTCGATAATAACGATCAATCATAATGGTGGCCGCTTCCTCGCACGCGTCTTCCCACGGTTGCACTCCCCATTGGCTGTCCGGGGCCTGCATAGTATAGGGGACATCCAGTTTAAAAATGGCGTACGCGGTTTTGTACGGCACCAAACCCATGAAAACCAAGACAGATAATAGAATATATTTTAAGATATTTTTTAAGGGCATGCCGGATTAATTAATGATTTCGCCGCCAAAAGCGCTGGCCAATTCTTGCAAATCACCTCCCGCCTGTTTTTTTTCCGCGGCTTCATTCAGATATACCTGCAGCTGCAGTCGTTCACCTAGAATTTTTTCCATAATATCTTCGATTTTCGCTTTGCAGGAGTATTCGCTTAGTTTTTCTTTGTGAAAAGCAAATTGCGTACTTACAAAAATCTCGGTTCCTCGCACATCCTGCAATTCCACCATTTTTAGCAGTGAACTGAGCGAAGGATATGCTTTTTCGACTTCACCTAATATTTTTGACCAAACACTCATAACGGCTTGTGTATCCACTTTTTTTGACGATGCAGGCTTGTTTTCTTTCCGGGGTTCCGCCTTTGATTCGGGCGTAATCTTTTCTTGCGCTACGGGCGCTTCAGGGGCACTGTCAGGCGTGCTTTTAAGATGGCTTGCCGCGGGCAAAACATCGCACCATTCAATTACCAGCATTTCGAGGGGCAGCTCCGGGACGGGCGAAGATGAGATTTGATTTTTTCTCTTTAAAAGAAGATCGGTGAGCTTCACGCATGAGTGTATATCGCAGTGTTCAGACAATTGCTTAAATATGGCGTATTGGGTTTCATCAGTGTCCATTTCGGATTTTACAAACGCCGGATTCACAAAATAAATCATGAGGTAGCGCGCAAGCTCAATAAGCTCCTCCATAAATCGTTCGATATACACGCCGCTTTCCACAATGTCGTGGATGCTTTCCAAACCCTTTTTGGCGTCATGATTCAAAATCGCAAGGAGAAAGGACAGCTGCAAATCGAGCGGGCTGTTGGGGAGTGTGAGCGCTGTATCCTCTGCGGATATTTTTTTCTTTCCAATACTTGCGATTTGATCAAACAAACTTACCGCGTCACGCACGCATCCGTCGCTTTTTTTTGCGATCCTCAAAAGTGCTTCCGCGTCAATCTCTATGTCCTCTTTTTTTGCTATGGTTTTTAGATAATCCGCAATAATTTGGTTTGGCACTCTTTTGAATGCAAACCGCTGACATCTGGACACAATGGTTGCCGGCAATTTATGTAGCTCCGTGGTCGCGAGGATAAAGAGCACATGCTCCGGAGGTTCCTCGAGCGTTTTTAAGAGGGCGTTAAACGCCGCGGTCGAAAGCATATGCACCTCGTCTATGATAAACACCTTTTTAGGAGACTTGGTGGGCTTGAATTGGGCGTTTTCAATAATATTTTGTCGCACATTGTCTACGCCCGTATGGCTTGCGGCGTCTATCTCTATCACATCTATGGAGCGTGATTCATTGATTTCCAGGGCGCATTCGGAGTCATTGTCCGGCTCCGCGGAACCCTTTTTGCGAGGACAATTTACGGCTTTTGCCAATATGCGCGCGGTAGTGGTTTTTCCCACGCCTCTCGGGCCGGAAAACAAATAAGCATGAGCGATGGTGTCATGCAAAATTTGTTGTTTTATGGTCAAAACCACATGATCTTGACCAATTACAGAGTCAAATGTTTGGGGCCGGTGTTTGTGATAGAGGGCCATAGGGGGCTGCGTATTTGATTATATGCGCCGCTATAGTATAGCCTATACGTGTCGCCCTCTCAATAGCCCGAATGCCACATTGCTTGTATAAAATAGCCTTATATGCTAAACTGGCTACAAGATATAAAGTTAGCAATTAGCTACTTATTTACTCATTAATATTTGTGCTATGCCTAGAAAAGCGAATCCTGCGCTTTTGAAGCCTCTCGCCCTCTCTTCTGAATTGGAAGCAGTAGTCGGCAAGGGTCCTATGCCACGATCTCAAGTGGTAAAGAAACTTTGGGAGTACATTAAGAAACATGACCTTCAGAACCCAAAGAACAAGCGTAATATCTTTGCGGACGCGCTTCTTCGCCCGGTATTCGGGAAAGATGAGGTAAACATGTTTGAGATGACAAAACTTGTCTCAGCTCACTTGAAATAAAGAAATCAACAAAAAATCCCTCGATTGTGTCGGGGGATTTTTGTTTTGGAATATTCTGTAGTATGAGGTTATTGCGGGATAATATTTTCAACGGCTCCCCAATTGCTCTTGCCGTTTTCAGGAATCAAGATGATAACTTCGTCATTGGGCTTACCTTTGTAAAAGGTGACTGATGCCGTGAGAATTTTGAAAAGCGTACCGTCTACATTGACCATCCATTTCTGGCTTTCGTATTCAAGTTTGCCCATGACGCGTTTGCGAGTAATCGGACCTATTTGCTTGTAAAGGAAAGACCCGTCATTTCGTATCGTCAGTTTCATAATATCTCCTTCCACCAATTTTGATTTGCTCGCGTAATTGGGAGGGATAGCGTATTCCTTTCCGTCAGGCCCTATCATTTTTTCTCCATTAAAGACGCCCTCAAGTACGTTCTGTTCCTCCGCGGCTAACGTGACTTCATTTAGCACCGCCGCTCTTGCCACCGAGTCTGAACTCGAATGTACATACTCTATAAGTTGCTCCAATCGATTTTTTATCGCGTAAAGTTCTGATTGTATTTTTGAAATATCGGGCGCATGTGTTGACTGTGTCGGTTTTTCTTCCTCCACAATCTGCGCAGGTGCGGATTCAATTTTTAGATCTGCGTGTAGATCGCCAAGAATTTGTGCTATTTGGTCCATATGTTTGTTTTATATTTATTTTTTATTATAGACTTGCCTCAATCATGTTTGTTTTACTTTCCTTTTCACCTCCGCCAAGTTTGGTGCGATCCAATATTTCCGTTTCGACTATGGATCTGTCGCGTCCGTATTTGAGGCGGGATAATTGCTTTAACGCATGCGCCAGTTCTTTATTTCCCGGTTGCAGGGGATAGGCCTTCATGCTGAATGGTTTGCTCGCCTCGCCGTCTATCAGCATCTTCGTATAAAAACTATATTCCGGCGGGTTCAAAAGGTCGTAGGCGCCAAACACCGGGGCAAATTCCTTTGCAAGTACTTCCGCGTCATCGGGGCCGATGCGCCCGACCATCATGGTTCCCGCGTTACCAAGAACGGCATCTCGTATCGCCGTTTTACCCTTGTCATCAACCAATTGGCCCATGTACTGGTGGGCGAGTATTAGGTCCAGTCTGTATTTGCGTGCTTCGGACAAGATTGTTGAGATCGAGTCGGTTATAAAGTTTTGGAACTCATCGATGTAGAGGAAGAAATCTTTACGGTCAGCTTGAGCCATGTTTGCGCGTCCCATCGCCGCCATTTGGAGCTTTGCCACCACGATCAATCCAAGGAGCTTGGCGTTTACTTCTCCTGTTTTTCCTTTCGCGAGATTTACCATGAGGATTTTGCCCTGATCCATCACTTCGCGAAAGTCAAAGCCCGAGTGCTGCTGGCCCATGATGTTCCTCATCATTTCATTGCCCACAAATCTTCCCACTTTTGAAATTAAATAGCCAAGCATTTCTGACTTGTGAAAATCACTTGTTTTTGCCATTTCTTTTTCCCAAAATGCGCGGACAACCGGATCCGTGAGTTTTTTGAGATACACTTTTACATACGCGTCATCCGTGAACATGCGGGGGATGTCGATTACCGTGCCCGGATTATTCAAATCAGCCATGAGCGTAAGCATGACGTTTCTCATATTGTGCTCAAACATGGGGCCGATCATTTCCGGAGGGAAAAGTTTGTAGAAAATGGAAATCATTTCTTGAACCGCGAAGTCTTTTTGGTCTTCATCTTTTGCTTCGAGCATGTTGAGGCCAATAGGCCTATCCATGTCGGACGGATCAAAAATAATAACATCGTCCGCGCGGTGCTTTGGCACATGCTGCAATACATCTTCCACCAAATCCCCATGCGGATCCACAATACAGATTCCCTTGCCGTTCTGAACGTCTTGAATGGCCAAATTTGCGAGCGTAACTGATTTTCCGGTTCCTGACTTACCGATTATATACAAGTGCCTGCGTCGATCGTCTTCCTTAAGATGAATAGGAGTGTCTGTTCCTCTGTAGGGGACATGGCCGAGCAAGAGCCCGGTCGCGGGTAAATTTACGGGCGGTGGCGCGGTTCTGCCGGAGAGCCATTTGATATTCGGCGTTTCCGTGGAATGCAGTGGAAGATGCCACAAGCTTGCCATTTCCTCTGTATTCACCAGTACTTTTCTGCTTTCGTGGAAAGACCGATAAATGAAATCTCGGATAAGTCCCTTTTGTTTGCGGGGAATGATTGCGGAAAATTCGTTTCCGTATCGGTACAGGTTGTATTGACTGAATGAATTAACGATGTTTTCGAGATTGAGTTGGGCGGTTTCTTGATTATCGCTCGCGCTTATGATACGAACCGTTAAATCAAGTCCGCCTTTTGATAATTTTTCCTCGATGCCTTTGAGCATCTCTTCTTCTTTTGAGGAAAGCTGATAATGCTCATCTTTTTGTTCTTTTGATGTGGGTGAGATCAATTCTC
>CAZKQL010000003.1:14171-20749 GCA_964554925.1 uncultured Gammaproteobacteria bacterium
TTTTTTAACTTCGCGCACGATTTTTACGCCTTTTCTGCGCCATTTTCCTTTTGCGGAACGAAGTACAAATTGAATCGCGGCGGAGGAATTTTGCTCTCGAATGCGCGCGAGCGCGTTTAGAATGGCAGAGAGCGGGTCAGAGTCCATTTGCTTGTAGCTGCGGAAGGGGAAGACATGCGTCTTTCTGCTCGTCACATAGGCGCCTACAATGGAACTATTTTCCGTAAAAATATTGTAGTCTGTAATCAGATCAATCTGAGAATATGGATACTGCGCATGAATTTGCTGCTCGATAAAATTTTTGAGGCGAATGGGAACCGCAACGTAAAAATAAATCAGCCCATTGTGGATAACGAGCTCAAAGGCAAGATGATCGTTTCTGCCGCGCAGCCATGCCCGCGCGCCTCGCTCGGCGCGCAATCCTGCGATGGTCGAAAAAAAAGTTTCGGTTATACCGATTTCTTCTTTTATCTGTTCCAGCCGGTCTTCCTGGGAATTGTGTCCCGCGCCATCTGACTTTCGTTCTTTTGGAACCATGATACGCATGAGCACGCGGTCGAACGCTTTTGCCGGACGTACCATGCGCTGCAAAAAAACTCGAAGAATAAATAGAAAAGCCACAATGGCCACTGATCCGCCAATAACCAATAATAGAGTTGTCAGCATTTGATCGCTATAAAAATAGCCGCTGGGACCAAATTCTGAAACAGAATCCGATAACGTAAGTTGGATGAGTATGCCGGGGATCATTTTTGTTTGAGTTCAATGATTTTATCAGCCTTTATTTTTGCTTCTTGCTCCGCAAAAAAACGGTTTACTCCCGGGAGCATTACCAGCCATTCTATGAGCAACTTGAATATAGTCTTTATTTTTAATTTTCCCTGCTTTATAAGCTGACGAATCTTCAGCGCGGTTTCCTCGCCTTTTATCTTGAATTGCTGCTGCTGTACGGGCGTCATTTCTTTGTAGGCGTCTCCGAGTCCTTCTTCCATTATATGCTCTATTTGCACCGTAACTTGATCCTTAACCGGCGGAATCGGTTTGACCGTTTTTTTCTTTGATCGAAGTTTTTCTTTCAATGACCCTATCGCTTCATCCAAAAAATTTTCAGCATCAACCTGCGGCGCGAATTCAGATTCGGTCTTGGCTTCCGGCGCGTATATTTGTTCTGGGGTAAATGCTTTTTCGGGAGCGTTTTTTTCCGATTGCGGTTCCGCATTTTGCGTGCTCGTGGTCTCGGGATTTACAGAGGCCGGAATTCTCTGCAATTCTCCGGGGGCGGTATTTTGTGTTTGGTCTGCGGGCATATAGAAAACAGAAGATCAATGACCTTTATATTTTTCTATAGTATATCAAAAAAAAGCGCGGGACACTAGAACGCAAAGAGAGGTATGCGTTACAGAGTACTGATTTTTTGTCCTTTGTCCGTATCTTTGATATCAAAACCGAGTTTTTTTATTTCATCACGAAGCCGATCACTTTCCGCCCAGTTTTTTTCCAGACGAGTTTTTTCGCGCGCATCAAGAAGTTTTTTGACTTCTTCGGGGGTCGCGAGTGGGGTAATCGTGTGGTCGTGCAAATTCAAACCCAGTATTTTGTCGAATTCTATGATCGATTCTATGCTAACGCGATTTTCTTTGAGTGCGATTTGCAGAGCCGCCAACGCCTCCGGAGTATTCAGATCATCGTTTATCGCGTCAAAAAATTCCTGTTCCGTATGCGGGTCTGTGGGCAGATTTGGATCTATGGCCGCAACGCGTTCCCTTAGTCTGTGAAGCCCCAGTTCGCCCGCCTCCACCGCTCTCCAGGAAAATGCGACCTGTTTTCTGTAATGAGCCTGCAAAAGAAAATAGCGGTATGCAAGCGGCGAATAACCTTTTTCTTTGATTGATTGCAATGTTATAAAATTTTCTCCGGATTTTGCCATTTTTTCGTCTCCTATTTGCAGAAATTCTCCATGCAGCCAAAAATTCACCCACGGTTTTTTGCCGGTGTAGCTCTCCGATTGGGCGATTTCGTTGGTGTGATGCACAGGAACATGGTCTATGCCTCCGCAATGAATATCGAATTGCTCTCCGAGATATTTTATCGCCATGGCAGAACACTCGATATGCCAACCTGGGAATCCCATTTTTCCAAATGCTTCCCATTCCATCTGCCTCTGCTCATTTTGCTTACTGAATTTCCATAGCGCAAAATCGTGAGGATTTTTTTTCTCTTTCATCTCTACACGCGATCCGGCCTGCAATTCTTGATTTTGCAAATTTGCCAATGCTCCGTAGTCATCGATTTTCGTGGTATCAAAATAAATTCCGTCTGATGTCTCGTAGGTGAAGCCCTTATCCTGAAGCGTCTCGATCATGGAGATTTGTTCTTGAATATGGTCTGTTGCTTTGCACCAGATATGCGGGTCGAGAATGTTTAATTCCGCAAGATCGGCTTTGAACGCGGCTGTATAGAATTCCGCGATTTCCCACGCGCTTTTTCCTTCGCGCCGTGAGCCTTTTTCCATTTTGTCCTCGCCTTGATCCGCGTCGTCGGTAAGATGCCCGACATCGGTTATATTCATGACATGCGTAAGTTTGTACGCGTGGTATTTGAGTGTTCTTTTCAGAATATCTTCAAAGATATAAGTACGCAGATTTCCCACATGCACAAAATTGTATACGGTAGGCCCGCAGGTGTATAAACCGACTTCATTGTCGTAAATCGGTCTGAATTCTTGAATTTTGCGTGTTCGTGTATTGTATAGTTTTAGCATATAGAGTTCTTGTGGATAGTCATTATACAAAGAGCGCTACGCTTTTGTAAATGGCGCGGGTTTGGTATACTTACGGTGGCAGATTACATATTAGACTGTATTTATATGAAATTACTACTTCGCTGGATACTTAACGCGGCGCTTCTCCTTGCTATAGCGCGCTTTCTCGAGGGGATTACATTGTCCGGTTTTTATGCCGCGCTTATTACCGCGCTTATTCTCGGCCTCATAAACGCTGTCATAAAGCCTTTACTCGTTTTGCTGACACTTCCGGTTAATATTCTTACACTCGGCTTGTTCACACTTGTTATAAACGGATTTCTGTTTTGGCTTACCGGTACAATTGTACAGGGATTCGAAGTAACCTGGTTTTGGCCGGCATTTTGGGGAGCGCTGCTTATGACGATTGGAAGCTGGATTATCGCGAGTGTGCTAAATAACGATTAGTGATTTAAAACTATGGCGGAAAACTATAAAATCCTCTCGGTTGGCGGATCGATCATCATTCCAAAACAAGGGTTCGACATTTCCTTCTTAAAAAAATTCAAGGCTCTCATACTGGAAGAAGTCAAAAAAGGACAAAAATTTATTTTGGTAGTCGGCGGCGGGGGAACCTGCAGACAATATCAGCAGACCGCGGCGAAAGTAACGAACCTGACTAAGGAGGATTTAGATATGATTGGTATAGAAACCACAAAATTAAATGCGCATTTTGTGCGGTATCTTTTTAAGGAATACGCATATAAAGATATAATTTTAAATCCGAACAAACGGCAGCCTGCGCAAAAGCCTATTCTTGTGGCCGCCGGTTTTAAACCCGGACATTCGACCGATACTGATGCGGTGCTTCTCGCAAAAACATACAAAGCAAAACATATTCTCAATCTATCAAATATCGAATATGTGTATGACAGGGATCCGAATGTGTACAAAGACGCAAAAAAAATCGAGAATATTGATTGGGCACGTTTTAGAAAAGATATAGTCGGTGATTCCTGGGAGCCCGGACGCAATGTCCCCTTTGACCCCACCGCCAGCAAGACTGCACAAAAATTAGGTTTGAATGTTTCAATTTTGCAGGGAACCAATTTGAAAGAACTGAAGAATGCTTTGCGAGGCAAGAAATTCAAGGGGACACGTATACATTCTTAAATTGATACGCCGAAAAAATAGAGATTTACAACGGTCTCTGTTTTTTTATTTTCAGCAGCGAGAAAAAATAATCGTATATTTTTTTCACGAGCCATGCAGAGGGTACCGTAGCTGTCACTGCCAGTACAAAGAACACAAAGAAATCAACATAATAATTTTTTGTTATTGTTTGAAAATTGACCACGATCGCCTGCAGAACAAAGAAATGCAAAAGGTATATCCACAGGCTGTTTTTTCCCAGATAGACTAATGTTTTTTCTAATATTTTTGATTTTGTAAGCCGCTCTCTAAAATAAAACAGGATATTAAAAAGCGCTACGCCATAAAAAAATTGCGAGTTATAAAAAAGCGCGGGCTTCGCGAAAACCACCAGCACATAAAGAGCGGTGATACAGAGCCAGCCGATAAGTTCGCGAGGATTGTTTTTGTAATTTAAAAAATCATTGCGCTTTACAAATCCGTACACGAAGAAAAAGAGATACGGAAAGATGGTTGGAGTGCCGGCAAAATGCCATGTCATCGGTGAAAATAAAGAAAATACGGATAGCAAAAATGAAAACATCAGCAGCTCGTTTTTATTATTTTTATATCTGACCAATAGCGGATAGAGAAGGTAGCACTGCAAAAGCACCAGCATGAAATAATATGGGGGACTTGCTTCGCCTGTTAATAGCAGCCCCCAGAATATATCGAGGCGGTCAAAATAAAGAGCAACTCCAAGTGTAAGTAGCGTATACGGGATAAATATTCTCAAGATTTTTTTTGAGTAAAACGCAAAAGTTCCTTCTCCCACTTTAAAATTCGGATTGAGCAAAATTCCCGAGCAAATCAAGAAAAACGGGATGGCGAATCGCAGGACATTATTTGTTATATACAAAAAAGAGAAATCATTTACCGGCATGTATCGCTCGTACATGTTCCTCACATGAATGAGCACAACCGCGAGTATGGCGATACCGCGCAGATAATCAAAATAGGGGAGTCGCGTATTTACTAACGCCTCCGCTTCGGACGCCTCTATTTTGAAATACAATTGATATAGATAAGGAATGCCAAACACGGCGGCGCCAATCATAATCACGGCAATTTCTTCCATATGTTCATTAAGATAACAGTCTAACGAAACCCGACTCCGCATCGAGCTCTATCATTTGGCCGTCCTCCAATACGTCTGTCGCGTTTTGTGTGGAGACAAGGCAGGGGATGCCGAGTTCTCTCCCAACTATCGCCGCGTGCGTCAAAATTCCACCGCGGTTCGTAATTATGCCGGCCGCGGATTTCATAAGCGGAACATAATTCGGTGTGGTCATGTCGCAGACGAGTATGTCGCCCGGCTCAATGGTCGCGTGTTGAAGCGCGTCAGCCAAAATGATTTTTACTTTTCCCGTTACTTTGCCGCGATTACCAATTTGTCCCTTTACTATGTGCTTCGAATTTTGTGTGTCAAGCATAGACGGAACGTGGGAATCATACAGCTCTCCAAGTATACGATTGTAATCTATAAACCATAGCCCAAACTCGCTTGACGTAGTGGTCTCGAAATAGCCGCGCAAGTAATTACGCGAAAATGTTGAAACCAACGTTTCACTAAGTTTTTTTTGAATTGTAGAATCCGGCACATGCAAATAAGAGATGATTTTTTTCAGTTCATGTTTTGCCGGCTCGTTTTCCTCGCTCATGTGCCAGTTTTCAAAATCAAAATAAAAGACAATCGGACGAATGGTATCATAAAATCCTTGAGTTAATTTTTCGTGGCTATCGGCGATGATTTCGCCAAATATTCCCTGCTTGTTTACCGTGAGTATGGTGGACCACAGATGATCGCCGGGGTGTGGCACAAAGCTTGCGTTGTATTTTGTATGATCTATATTTTGCTCTTTGAACCATGAGTCTGCCACCTCTCTTATGGTTTTTCCTCTCATACGAAATTTTGGGAGTGCCGGATCGTGCGGCTCAAGCCGCAGCGCGCACAGCTCGTGCCCATGCTTCTCCATAAATTTTTGTACCTCTGCGGTCAATTCTTTCACCTCTTGAGCGGGGAATGTTCTCGGCCTATCAAAAGGAAAATCGATGATATCGGATAGAATCGCCATTCGCGTTCTCTTTTCATTATCTTCTTTGCGCATTTTTTCCGCGTCCTTGTGACCGATATTTTGCAGCCATTCGGTAAGAGATATTTGAGTTTTGAGTAAATTTGCGAGTTCCATATGAATGAAATTATTGGCTCACCGAAATCTATAATATCATTTTCTTGCCAATTTACCCATATTTGGATAAGCTACGACTGCTATGTCAGACACCCAACTCATAAAAGAAAAACTCGACATTGTTGATTTTATCGGCGAATACGTGCAGTTGAAATCTTCCGGCATAAATCACAAGGGACTCTGCCCGTTTCACAGCGAAAAAACACCTTCGTTCATGGTAAATCGAGACCGCCAAAGTTGGCATTGTTTTGGCTGCGCGAAGGGTGGAGACATATTCACGTTCGTTCAGGAAGTTGAGGGAATGGAATTTTTTGAAGCACTCAAATTTCTTGCGGGTCGAGCCGGCGTAGAGCTCGAAACAAGCGAACGAGCCCAGGTAAACAGCAATTTGAAAAATAGACTGAAAGAAATAAACAGGGAAGCGGCTCGTTTTTTTTATAATTTTCTCATGAAAATAT
>CAZKQL010000003.1:20759-28593 GCA_964554925.1 uncultured Gammaproteobacteria bacterium
CGGCTCAACCGGCGAGAGATTATGTGACGCAAAGAGGACTGTCACAAAACTCGGTTGATGAATGGCAGGTGGGGTACAGTAGCGATCAATGGGATTTATTGACCAAATATTTGCTCAAAAAGGGATATGGCATCGATGATTTGGTAGCCGCGGGATTGACGATAAAAAAAGACGGAGCCAATGCAAATACCGGCCAAGGATTTTATGACCGTTTCAGAAGCCGTGTCATGTTTCCGATAAGAGATGTGCATGGTACGGTGGTAGGCTTTACCGGACGGCTCCTTAAAGAGTCGGACATGGCGGGCAAATATGTCAATTCTCCTCAAACGCAGGTATACGATAAATCGAGAGTCATATTTGGTTTGGATAAGGCAAAACAGCAGATCAGAGAAAAAGATTTTGTTGTACTGGTAGAGGGGCAAATGGATGTGATTTCCACGCATCAGGCGGGAATGAAAAATGTGGTGGCGACAAGTGGAACCGCGCTCACTCTAGAACAAGTTCAGCTGATTAAGCGCTTCACCCAAAATATACGCGTGGCATTTGATACGGATGACGCCGGTATCGCGGCATCAAAGCGCGGAATTGATCTTGCGCTCGAGGCTGGCCTCGCGGTAAAAGTCATATCGGTACCGCAAGGCAAGGATCCGGATGATTGCGTGCGAACGGACGCTGCGCTTTGGTTTGGCGCGGTTGACGCCGCACAGGATGTGATGAGCTGGTATTTGAAGAGAACATTTGAGGGTGTGGATCTCGGGGATTCCCGACTCAAACGGCAGGCGATTGAAAAGATGCTCATTGAAATTACCAGAATTCCATATCCTGTCGAGCAAGACGATTGGTTAAAAAAATTAGCCGACAGATCGGGCGTTGAATTGGCTGTTATAAGAGAAGAGTTAAAGCGCATAAAATCATCGCGAGCGGGTACGCCAAGCGCTTCTCCTCAAAGGAAAATAGACGAAAGAGCGCAAAAAGATACCAGATTCTATAGCCTCTGCGAACAGCTTATGAGTCTTATTTTGAAATTTCCAAGTCTTATGCCGCGGGCAATCGTTTTCGGAAGATCGTATGATGTATTGTCCACAGCGGGTTTCGGATTACTTTACGAAGACATGAAAGCCATGTATACTGCAACCGGATCAGTGGATCTTGAGGAATTACGTAAAAAACATACGGTGCCCCATGCGGAGAACCTTATTGACGTGCTGCTCATGAAAGGTGAGCTGGAATTTTCAGGTATCATGGATAAAGAGGCGGGCATGGAATTTGGAAATATATTTGCCATGGCCGAGGAAGAGTGGAAGAAGGCGAAAAGACATCGTTTGGGAGCGCTGATACAAAACGCGGAAAAGAGCAACGACACAAAAAATCTTTCTCTGCTCCTTGAAGAATTCAGAAAGGTTCAGGAATAATAATTAGAGAAAAGTGGACAATACCATTATTCATTTTTCTTTAATTTTTATAGAGCATACTTCTCATGCCAGGGAAGAAATCCACAACTCGTGGGGCATCTCATGCCCGAAACAATAAAGCTGCCCAAAAGTCAGCTAAAAAGAATCGCATCGCACAAAGGCAAAAAGCTTCTCAAAAAAAAGCAGCCAAAAAAACAATAGGCAAGTCGAAGATAAAGGCGCAGAGTTCAAAAAAGCATGTGTTCCGTGAGAAATTCAACAAGGCTCCTCGAAGCAAGAAAATCGAGCAGCCGGCGCGTCAAAAAAAGCAGGTCATGCAGCAAGAGGAACCGATTGTGGTTCCCACACTTGAACCCATATTGACCTTGCTCCAAAAAGGGAGAAATCGCGGATTCCTTACGGAAAAGGAAATTCTTTCTGTTTTCGGAAGAGTGGAACTCTATATTCCCGAATACGAGTATTTTTTGGATTTGATGGAAAAAAATTCGGTTGCGATTGTTACCGGATCAGCGCAACCGGGAACTCTGCTTGGGAGAAGGGAAGAACGAGATCAAATGGTGTCAGAACTGCAGGGAAACCAGCCGGATGTGGAAGAGGGTTATTTTGACCTTGCAAGTATCGCGCAGGATTCCATACAAATGTATTTGCGAGAAATCGGAAAGGTACCGCTTCTAAATGCCGAAGAAGAAGTCGCGCTGGCAAAAGGAAAAGAACGCGGAGACAGGAACGCTGAGAGAAAGATGATTGAGGCGAACTTGCGTTTGGTGGTGTCAATCGCAAAAAAATTCGTGGGAAAACGGCTGTCGCTCTTGGATTTGATCCAAGAGGGAAACATTGGATTGTTTCGTGCCGTTAAAAAATTTGATTATCGAAAGGGTTATAAATTTTCCACTTACGCGACGTGGTGGATACGTCAGGCCATAACGCGCGCGCTGGCAGATCATTCTCGTACGATTCGTATTCCCGTACACATGGTGGAGACTATCAATCGTCTCACGCAGATACAGCGCAGATTGTTGCAGGATTTGGGACGCAAACCGACTCCGGAAGAATTGGCCGCTGAAATGGGAGAAGAGGTAGAGAAAGTTCGTCATATCATAAAAATTTCACAAGAGACTGTTTCGCTCGAGACATCTGTTGGGGACGATGACGATGACGACACAGCGCTGGCTGATTTTATAGAGGACACAAAGACCGCCAGTCCGTCGCAATCAGCCGGAGTGGAGTTGTTAAAAGAATATATAGAAGAAGCGATAGCCGATCTTTCTCCACGTGAAAAGAAAATCCTTGAAATGCGCTTTGGGCTTGCCGATGGAGTTACGCATACACTTGAAGAAGTTGGAAAAGAATTCGGTGTTACGCGTGAGCGTATTCGTCAGATTGAAGCAAAGGCTCTCGAGAAGATAAAAGGATTCAATATTATAGAGAAATTGCGGGATTATTAGGATTAACTTCGCGCCACCACTTTTCCAAGAATTTTTCCAGCTTGCACAGCACCAAATGACTTGCTATCTTCTGATTCAATCTGGTCAAAACCTTCAAGGTTATATCCTGCATCGCTCTTAGAGGCGACCCGTTTCACAATACATATTTTTTTATACGGATGGTATGCCACAAGGATATCGTTTTTTTTGTATATTTCAGCGTTTCGGACATATAAAGTATCTCCCTCTTTTAATAGCGGCCACATCGAATGCCCGATGACTTGTATTTTTTTATATATACGTAAAAATGCCAGAATATAATCTATTATTCCGGCTTTTTTTATAGCACATTTCTTTAACTCGCGGTGTACCATTCTACTTTTCGTTTTTTAGTTGCCCAGAAAATATCGTGAATTTGGTGTACCGCTTCGAGAAGCTCTTCCGCGTGTTCCAAACTAACTTCGACCTTGCATGTTGAGCATAATTTTGCCGCTTTCCAAAAAATATCATGCAGTTGTGGGTACTCCTCAAGATGTGGCGCTTTGAAGTAGTCGGTCCACAGAATAAGGAGTTCGTCCTTTGCTTTTTGTGCCTGCTCTTCTTTTATGCTTGTATAACGGACAAAAGTATTAAGATATGCTTGATGTGCTTGTCCTTCATTTGGATCCGGTTTCATAAGATCAAGGATTTTTTTGGTGAGTGAAAGCACTGCTTCCGCGGCAACCCGAGCTGAGGCGGGATCATAGACTCCGCAGGGAGCATCACAATGCGCATAGGCAATGTCAATATCTCGCTTGAAATACGATTTCAGCATATTATTTTAATTTATCTGATTTATCTAGAATTTTTTTGGCAGGTTTCTTTTTGTGTATAATCGCAAAAATAGTGAAACCAATGAGTACCAATAAACTGACGGCATTTGCAATCGTATGCTCAAGACTTAATAATTGAGACCATATTCCATCATCCGGATGCCCGGAATGCGCAAGCGCTGTGGTCGGCAGCGCCAAACCAAGAAGTGCCAAAATTATTATTAAAAATTGCATATTTGAATTATCTCTTAGTTACAGTTTCAGTATAGATACTGGACAATCTGCGGTCAAGTAGAAAACTCCTATCCACATCTTGCCCCATACTACCCGTTTTGCTACAATATCAAAACTTACAAAATAATTTAATTTCATTATGGAAGAAGAACACAAACACGAGCATGAGCACGACCATGCTCACCACGCTCCTCGCCATTCCGGCCTCGCAGCATTCAGCCCAAAGCAGACATTTACGTTTGGTCTTGTCGGAGGACTGCTTGTCCTCTGCAGTATTGGTTTTTTTGTACTTCTTGGAATAGTACTTATGGGTGATTCCGGTTTTAACCTTAAGTCGGCGGCAAAAGCGGCGGACGCGGCAGGTGCCGTAGCTGATCCTACCGCGCAAAATCCGGTCATAGCTGACCCTAGAGAAGTGGATCCGGATACAGATCATATTCTTGGAGCAAAAAACGCAAAAGTAACCGTAATCGAATATTCTGATTTCCAATGTCCATTCTGCGCTCGCTTCCACCCGACCATGCAAAAAATTGTGCAAACCTATGGCAAAGATGTTCGTTGGGTATATCGTCATTTCCCACTTGAGAGTATCCACCAAAATGCTCGCCCGCTGGCTTTGGCATCCGAATGCGCTGCAGAGCAAGGTAAATTTTGGGAGTTTGCTGATGCGATTATCCCGGACAATGGAGCGGGAACTCTCGAAAATTATGCGAGTAAATCGGGTGTGAATTATGCAAAAATGAAGAGCTGCATCGACAGTGGCAAATACGAAGCGGCCGTAGACGAAGACGCACAAGACGCGGTTGCGGCCGGCGGCCAAGGAACTCCTTATTCCGTAATTATCGGACCAAATGGCAATGCTGTTCCGCTTTCAGGGGCGCAGCCCTACGAGGCGGTGGAGGCGGCGGTAAAAAGCTTACTCTAAAAAATATAAAAATCGGCTTCGACAGCCGATTTTTATTTAACCGGATAATATTCCGATGCGGAACTGACAGGCAATCAATCTTCCATCAATATATTCATTGACTGGAATCCTTTATTAAAAAATTGATCTTTGAATGATTTTAGAAAGTCGTTCATGACGTCCTTGGTGATCCGGTCAGATAATTTTGAGGTAAGAGCAAATACGTGATCGTTCATGTAATTTGGCCGGTAATCATTGTAACCGGGATCGTATTTTGTTTTGAAATTATGGTGTTCGAGGAAAAATTGGTGATCCATCTGATCTATTATTTTAACCAATACCGCTTCGTCGGTTACACCTGCTGACAGTTCTGCGTATAGCGACCTAAAATCATCTTCACTGGCTTTGTCCATATATTCGCATAGCACGTCTACAGCTCTGTCACCAATTTTATCTTTATGTTCTCGCAGGTCAGGATATTTGCGATTGAGAGGCGATGATACGTCTCCGCCAAACAATTCGGGCAGATCATGAATAAGACTCATGGTCATAACTTTGTGCTGGTTTATGTCTCCGCCCTCATCGATGATTCTATGGGTCAGAAAATAACCAATTAAGGCAGTCGTATAATGATGTTCTGCAAGTGTGGGTAGCTCATTTAGCTTTAGTCCACCGATAAGATACCCGGTGAGCGGTTGGTCCTTGGAAAGCTGAAGCAAGGCAAATAGTTTAAGCAGATGTGTCATAAGGGCCAATATATATGAATTTAGGTATTTCCTTGCCATCTATAGTAACAGATGCGCAAAACTCAGCAAGCGGGCGAACAAAATATTCATGCTCACATTCGTAGAGTGGCTTGTAGAGGACTAATTCTTGTTCTGTGTTTTTGTCGAGGGCCATACCCAAAACAGCGTATCTTTTCCCTTTATGGTGTTCGTACACGCCCTTAATAATGTCCATAGCCTAGAATAATTTATCTCCAATCGTAATAACAGAAAATATACCAAAGAAAATAAATGCAACCAAAACTGCGATTCTTCTCCATAGTCGCGGCTGAATTTCGCGAGGCAATTCCTTGTAGTTCAGATAATTAACCAACCCGATATGCACAAACATACAAACAGCATTTATTACCGCTCCTAATATGAGAAGCGTCAGCGGCTCCCGAAGTCCAAAACTAAAGACAGAAATACCAAATGCAATCTGCGCCCACAAAAATATGTAGTACATTTTTGAGAGATTTATTTTTTTCTTTCCTTTGCTTACAATTGCCGCATAATTTTCGCTCATGATGCGGCTGCAGGAATCCATAACCGTGAATTGGGTCGAGAAAAGCATAATACCCATAAGGAGGGCAAATAATGACCCAATAACAGGCAAAGTGCGGGCGCCTACCATTTTAGCCTCATTGACCACAAATGCGATGCCTTGGGCATTTTCCGGGTTGCCAAAGGTGGTAGAGAACGAGAGGAGCATCAGGAACAGCATGGTGACAAGGCCGGTAAGAAAGAAAACCAAAAAATGTTCTTTGTTTACGACTTTCCACCATTTGTTGAACGTCTTTATATTTTCCGGCTTAGGATCAAATTCGTATCCGTTCAGATCGATGGTTTGAGTTTTGCCGCCAAACAGACCTTTTATTTTTTCCGTAAAATAACCCATGCCATACCCCTTTTCGCGCACATAACTTGATTGCGCCAGATTGAGATTTCCTCCGGCTCCGCTGTATGCAAAAGCAGCAAGAAATGAGGCAAGGGGAATGCCGACCGGCAAGAAGCTATAATTGCTGCCCATTCCAAGTACACCATTTCCAAGCGCTATCCAATCTGATTTTGAGGCCAGATATACTGCTAGAAACAGTACGGCAGGTACACCAACCGCAATAATGAGTTGTGAAAATGTTTCGACCGTCGTGTAAATATGTTTTCCAATGCTCAAAATAATACCGATGACAATGAGCAGAAGAACCGCGTTAGTGGTTTGTTCTCCGCCAAGTACTGATTGAAATAAATACGCGGAAGACGCGATAATTCCCGGCCATCCAAAACCGATGAGCGTGGAAACAATAAGCCAATAAGGTACCCACTTCCATTTTCGCGCGAGCCCCACAAACACCGACTCTCCGCGGGCGAGCGCGTAACGCTCAATTTCCATGTTAATAAAAAATTGGAATAATATTCCAATCATCGCGCCCCATGCTATACCAAGTCCATAGTTGGATGATAAGTATGGCCACAGAATAACTTCTCCGGACCCAAGACCAAGACCAAGCAAAATAAAACTCGGGCCGAGGAGTTTTCGCAGGGGTGGGGGAAGAGGAATTTTTTTGGTTTGCTTTTTTAGCATAGTGGACACAGTAATAAAATTGTATGAAGTATAACAAAAAGAGACGAACACGTCTCTTTTTAGTGACCCGGGTGGGGATCGAACCCACGACCATCAGCTTAAAAGGCTGCTGCTCTACCGACTGAGCTACCGGGTCTTTTTGCTGTCGAATATGCTATACTATCCTGATTATTACGTCAAGAAAATATGCCCAAAAAACATAGCACAGGAGTACACGCAAAGAGTATAGCACAGGTTTATAAAGAGGTACACTCTTCGCCCACAGGCCTTAGCGACCTCGATGTGTCGGAGCGAATGGCAAGAGACGGGAAAAATACACTGCCCCAATCTGATATGCGTGCTTCAAGAATTACGGTCTTTGTGGCGCAGTTCAAAACCACACTCATGATTGTTCTTGTAGCGGCCGGAGCAGTCAGCGGGTTTCTCCGAGAATACTCTGACATGATCGTGATTTTCATAACTGCTTTTCTTAACGCGGTTATTGGATTTGTACAGGAACATAAAGCAAATAAAGCCCTCAAAGCCCTCAAATCATTGGTGGAGTACAAGGCACTTGTTATCAGAAATGGCAAACAAGTATTTATTGATAGTGAGCATATTGTGGTAGGGGATTTGCTTTGTCTGGAAGCCGGCGACAAAATTCAAGCAGATGGAAGAGTGGTTGAGTCAGTCGAATTCGGAACCAACGAAGCGGCTCTGACC
>CAZKQL010000004.1:0-11489 GCA_964554925.1 uncultured Gammaproteobacteria bacterium
GTACAGCGCGCGGTCCAAAAATACGCGCGCATGGCCGGCATTACGAAAATGGTAACCCCGCACACGCTCCGCCACTCCTACGCGACGGATTTGTTGCAAAATGGAGCCGATATTCGAAGTGTCCAAAGTATGCTTGGTCATTCATCCATCACCACAACGCAGATATACACGCACATCACAGATCGCGAACTCCTCAATATTCACAAAAAATTTCATGGAAAAAATAGGAGGCGCGATTGACCTTTGGGCTTTTTTCAGATAAAATCGGCCGCATACGAAACCTAACATGTCCCTGTAGTTCAATGGATAGAACGGGAGCCTTCTAAGCTCTAAATCTGGGTTCGATTCCCAGCGGGGACACAAACTTGAAGAATTCACCTTTATAGACTATCATTCCTATAGTCGAGCTTTACATTAAAGAAGCTCAAAACTTATTTAAAGTAGTAAAAAGTATGTATATTCTAGTGGGTTTTATACTGCTCGTGATGCTCATCTCCATTCGCCAGATAAATGAATATCAACGAGGAGTAAAATTCCAGCTCGGTAAATTTGTCCGCGTCGTAAACCCGGGGTGGCGTCTTATCGTTCCCGTTTTCCAGAGCATGGTAAAAGTGGATATGCGTGTAAAAGCGGTGGATGTGCCGTTGCAAGAAGCTATCACCAAGGATAATATTTCGGCGAAAATAAATGCGGTGATATATTACCGTGTAAGTGACGCCAGCAAAGCCATTCTTGAAGTGGAAAATTTTTGGTACGCGGTAAGTCAGCTCGCGCAAACCACTATGCGTAATGTAGTTGGAGAACTTGAGCTTGATGAACTTCTCGCGAACCGCGAGGCTGCGGCTGAAAAAATACGAAATATTATAGACAGAGCGTCTGATCCATGGGGAATAAAAGTAGAGAGTGTAGAGCTGAAAGATGTGATTTTAGCGGATGACATGCAACGCGTTATAGCAAAACAAGCTGAAGCGGAACGTGAAAAACGATCAGTTATCATAAAGTCAACCGGAGAGGTGATCGCCGCGGAAAATATCGCAAAGGCTGCTCAAATGCTGTCCGCAGCACCGGGCGCGCTGCACTTGCGTACGCTTAGTACTATCAGCGACTTGAGTTCCGACCAATCAAATACGGTCATATTTGCCGTGCCGCTTGAGGTATTGCGGGCGTTTGAAAGAATTGCTGAAAAGAAGTAGAAAGAAAAAAATGAACCTCAAAAAATCGTTACCAAAAAATCCGCCAAAGAGGCGGATTTTTGTTGTTACATTTCGTATCAATTTTGTTTATGTAGTTTCTCCAATGAGTTTTCCTATTTTGTAGGTGGAAAAAATACATCGTGCAGGTCATGAATCGTTTTTGCCCAATTACTCCCAAAAATACTTTCCGCGACATACGGACTGGGAATTTGCCGCAACACCGCGCCATCGGCAACCGCGTATACGCGCGGGCTGATGGTGGATTTTATAAGTTGCAAGCCCGGTCTGTAGGGAACCATGCCGCCGAAAGGAATTTCTCCCAGTTCTTCTTTGGGAATTATTTTAACTTCTGAAAAATTTTTATACCAACTATAATACACGTTTGCATTGGGAAATGCGTAACGTTTTCCATCAACTCCGCAATAATATACTGCGTCTAAAGAGAGCATTTTAACCAAACTATCCTGTTCACACTCCGCTTCTCCGTCTGATTTTTTGAGATCAAGCGCCATACTGATGGTGGGTGAGAGTTCACGTTCAACTTTCGGATCAAAATCCCATGTTCTTTCTTCTGCGGCAGCCTGCGCTTTTACCAAACTAAAATAGGGATTCACACGCTCGCCATTCGCATCGAATATTTCAAAATGCAAATGCGACCCGACATTTTCGGCATTGCCGCTATCTCCCACCCATGCTATATGTTGTCCTTTTTTAACCCGACTTCCACGCTCGACGCCCGGGGCATAGGCGTATTGTGGGCCGCCCTCACCGTCGTCTGTTCCCGGAGTATCGTTGTTTATGTGAATATAATTATATTTGTATCCATCATCGCCCTGTACAAAAATACCAAATCCCCAAGATGGTTCTATCGTGGGAATAAAAGTAATAACGCCATTCTGCGCGGCAAAAATACGATTCATTTTTGCCGCCATTATATCTGTCGCGCCATGAATACTGCCCCCTCGCGGACTATTGAAATCATTTGAAAAATATACTTCTCCCTCTACCGGAAAATAAATGTCAAGAATTACATCCGTTTGTGCAAATGCGAATATAGGTAAAAGTGTTGGAGTTAAAAAAAGAGAAGAAAAAAAGAAGATTTTTGAAAATATATTCATAAGGTGTAATTTAAAAATTAAAGAGAGTATGGATGATAGCAGAAAAAAAGACACGGGACAAGATCGATGATTGACAAAAGGCCGTTTCCTCCCTATACTATTCAAACATTAAAGACCTCGATAGAGGGGTGGCCATGGTGTAGTGGTAACACAGAGGTTTGTGGTACCTTTGTCACGGGTTCGATCCCCGTTGGCCACCCCCTTGTTGGGGTCTTTTTTAGTCATTATCCACAATAAAATTTGACCGAGTCCTATTTCTCCGCTAGTCTTAATCTATTATGAAACGATCAATAAACGCACAGCTCCTCCTCAACCTCCTCTTGCTCGAGCACCGGGTGGTTGTATAATATTTGCGTGTTCTCACACAATAATGTATAAAGACCACCCGACCGGTGGTTTTTTAGTGCCTGCGGAATCTGTACAGAGTTCGATAGCCTGCCTCCGAGTCCTTACCAAAGGGCTTCGAGGCGGGCTTTCGAGGAAAAGCCTAAAAAGTTTAGTAGTTTCACACTGGGAGAGGGGTGCGAGATGAGTGAGAGAACGATTGCGACTTCTTGTCTGCAAAGCGCCTTCGGCTTTCTGCCGGGGCTGAACGTGGGTCCGTACGGCGGCCGAACCATCTGTAGAAGCGTGCCAATCGCCTACGTCACGACAACGGGTCAGATCATGCGCGAGCATCGACTCTGGCGTCGCCACGGACTCGGCGCGCGCGAGGTACACGAGCTCGACGATGTCTACGACGGCATCTCGAACGGTCGACACGCCGATCGCATCCGCCGGCATGTCCGTCGCGGTGACGGACGTATGCAGTTCTTCTACGTCGGCGACCGCGAGGAGGAAGCCCTCAAGGCTCTCGGCCTCTCGACTCATCACACGCGCAACGCGACTGCGACTGTTACCGAGCGAGTCGGCTCGAAGATCGTGCTGCACGAGACAGCACGCGAGCTCGGTCGACCCTACTTGGTCGTGCCGTCCCATGTCTGCACCGATGCGAACGCGCTCGTCCGCGCGCACAGCGAACTGATGCGCGTCAACCACACCATCCGGCGACCGAACTGCACCGTGCTCAAGCACGCGGGCTGGGCTTCCGGTGTCGGCACGCTGATCGCGGACAACATCGCGCAAGTCGCTGCCTACGCTGCCGAGAACTGCGATGGGAAAACTCCCATCCTCATCGAAGCCGGCTTCCACGGCATCCGCGACGTCGCGGTTCAAGCCACGCTTACCGAGCGCGGAGTCGAGGACATCTTCGTCAACGAACAAGTGATCATGAACGGTAAGGACCATGCGGGCAACCTGGTCGTGACGAGCGACAACGTTCCCACGCTGTCGTGCTACGACAAGGTCTGTCTGCGCCGCCGTGCCATGATTCTCTTCCGCTACTGGTGGCTCATGGGCTACCGTGGCGAGATCGGCGTGGACGCCATCGGCATCGATGGCCGGGGCGTGGACTTCGGTCTGCAGTCCGACCTCTCACAGAGAGAGGTCGCCGCCATGCAAGCGGGCATCATGCTCGACTGGCGGTTCGTGGATCCCAATCCACGCACCACTGCGTCGCAGTATCCGCAGGACGTTCTCGAGCAGCTCGAGCGACGCGGCGGCTGCTGGGCGGTGCTCATGTGCAACGTCTGGCCCGCGGTCGGAGCGGTCGAGGACTTCAACCACCTGCTCCGCATCCTGCGCAACATGCTGCCGGACGGCAACACGGGCGTGCTGCCGCTCATGACCGGCCTCCTGCCGAACAAATTCGCGGTCGTCTGCATGGCGCGCGAGACCGCCAGCCAGCATGCGGCCACCCGCGTAAAAAGCCTCCTTCAGGAGGTGCGGAACCGAGTTGGTTCCGCTTCGTAGGGAGGGGATTTCGGCGAGTGCACGACGCGCTCGCCTTCCCAAATAGTATATTCACGAGATGGATACACTTGAAGGAAACAAAGATGATAGGGGACGGTGGGGTTTCTCTTGCGCTACCGGACTTGTTGCGCCGGTTAGCGCGCAAGAGAAACCCACCGTCCTCCCCCGCTATTTATTATTACGATTTTGCAATCAATTCCTCAAGAAGCCCTCGGGCATTATCTCCGCGTTCTTTCATCCCTGTCTGTTCCATTTCCAAAATATAATCTTCAAGAATTTGTTCTTTTTCATCTTTACTCAAAAGCTTCGCAATATACCGCGTCATCAAATCATACCGCGCGTTTTCTCTTTTTTCATCATTATCAATTTGCAGCCACAAATCATTTTTGAAAGCCCAATCCACAAATAGGGTATCGGCTTTTTTTCTCTCGATTATTCCGACGATTCGGTCTTCCGCCGTCTGCTCGGTTATTTCTTTGAAATCCTCCGGCGAAAGCAAATGTTTGATAGGATCAAGTACGCTATGCAATTGTTCTTCCAAATGTTCCGGGTCATACGCAATGTCTTGAACCGGATATCTTGGCCGCATGGAAAGTGTAATACGTTCGGGATGAGCAACGAATTCCATCTGCGAAAGCTCCGCGATTAAATCGCGCACTTGAGGAAAAGAAAGATCTGTTTCCACTATTTTGTACAAAAGATAATGAAACACCGTATCCATTTTCGATACATCTGTCGGAGTATACTTTACCATTAAATGTTTTAGAAATGTGGAATGATTATGCGCGCGTTGCGGCTCTCCGATTGAATAACCTTTTCGGTGTCGCAGCCATTGGAGCGTATCCATCGTAGGGAGTTTGAATTTTCGCAAAATTCCCAATGTCTCGGAAAACCCAACCACCACGATATAGTCTGCTTTTTGCCCGAGAATTTTTTGAATTTGATTGATACCATATTCGAGCCCACTGATGCCGCACGCATTTGAAACATAATAGCTGCTGGTGGGGCGTGGCGGGCCGCCGGGCGGCAAAGAAGAATAAGTGCCGCGTGGCACCGCGGTGATAGACACCGTGTCCGCCGCTCGATCAATATTAAATAATTGTATGGCGTCACAATGCCCGCTTTTTTGTCCGGCGCGGCTATCGAGCCCGAGAAGCAAAATAGAAACTTTGTTATCATCTCCAAATATATCGGTGTCTTCGCCGTCTGCGAGAAGACCGTTTTTCCGGTCCTGAAGCAATCGATCTATTTCACTAAGTTTTTCCTGTTCTTCCACGACTTTTACATCTTTTGCCTGTTCTCCCGATACTTGTGCATAACCTCCCAAAAGCCAATTCCCAAAAAAACCCAAACCGAGAAGGGCTATAAACGCCAAAAAGGCTTTGTTATAGGTAAATTTCATAATCCCAATTCTATAACCTTATAGAGAATGTGTAAATACATTTGATAAATATATCCACCATGTGCCATACTACCCATATAATTCTCACGGAAAGGAGGTGAGATGGTATGGCAGACGTAAAATATAAGGCGGATGAAGCCAAACGTGCTCAGGAAGAAGCTGATAGAAAAAGAGAAGAATTGCATAAAGCGGCAGAGGAAATGAGGCAAAAGGCGGATGAAGCCGAAAAAAAAGCCAGTCAAAAATAAAGGCCTTAGTTGGGTCTTTATTTTATAGGCGGTGTGGCTATGTTGCTTGACGCATGGCGTAAGGTGGACAATTCCCGGGAAAAGAAGATATACTCCAGAAAATGTACATAGACTTTGTCCTAAAATTATTGCTTTCATTTCTCGTCGGCGGCCTCTACACCGGTTTGACGATTTGGCTTGCGGAAAATCATGGATCAAAACTGGGCGGCCTCACGACCGGTCTTCCTTCGCGCACGGTTTTGACATTGATTTTTATCAGCTGGACGCAGGGTACGGCCGCGGCGCTTACCGCGATCCCGATCATGCCGATCGCGTTATCGGTAAACGCGCTATACATTGTAGCGTTTGTAAAATTATATAAATACGGCGCGTACAGAGCATTTAGCTACGCTATGATATTGTGGTTTTTGTGCACGCTGCCGCTCGTATTTCTCGGACTCAACAATTTGGTGGTATCTCTTCTTTTGTCCGTACCCACATTGGCTTTGGGAATTTTTATCTTAAAAAAATATCCGCATCGAAAGCTGCAGGAATCCCAAAAAGTAAAAAAACAATTCTGGCATCGAGTGATAATCGCAGGGTCGCTGGTGGCGGCATCTGTACTCGCCGGGAAAGTGCTCGGGCCGATATGGGGCGGGCTCATTGCCAGCTTTCCCGTCGCGTATACTTCTTCATTATTTATGATCGCGCGTAATTATGGCATAGAATTTACCTCTGCGGTCGCGCGTACCATGCCATATGGAACGATTGGCAATGTCATATTCACTACGGGTTTTTATGTCCTCGCGCCGACTACCGGCGGGATTGTAAGCGCGGTAATTTCGTATGTGCTGGCGGTTTTGTTTGCTTTTTTTCCCCCTACCTTTGCGGCCGGATAACCGGCGACAAAGGTCGATGGGCGTCGTTTTTTTGTGTAAGCGATATTTCGCGTTGTTCTACTGCGTGACGCTTTGGATGATGCGTTCTTCCAGTGTAGCGACCTCGATGCGAAAATCAAGATCCCCCTTGAGACGCTGCGCGATATTCTGACAGGCTTTGATTACCGGTTGGTGACCGCGACCACCGACGAATTTCCCGATGTCCGGAAATGACATGTCGGTGTACTTGCGAAGAAGGTAATTAAACACGGCACGGGCATGAGCCAAATCTTTTGTCTTTACAAGCGAACAAAGCATGCCATGGGTGACATCGAAGTGCCCGCATATGATGCGGCTTATGACCCGACGATCTGCTTTTATGCTCGAGCGTTCTCCGCCGGCCGGTTCCGCTTCTTCTTCGTCAATCGCTTGAGTTCGGGACTTTTCGGCAGAAGCAACTTCCGATTCAAAAGGGGGAATCGTGCTCTTTGGCAGAAGACGAGCTTCTATGACCTTGAGTTCGCGATCCAGGGTCTTATCGGTTTTGCGTCGCGCGCGAATTTCTCGCGCCATTTCGTGTATTCGAGAAGTATCCCGATGATGGAGATATTCGGCCACTTCATGTGAAGTGAAGCCATACTCGGCCAGGGTATACACGATGACTTTCTTGATGCCCTGGAGCGATTGGAGCTTCTTGAACTTCCGGATCTTCTCCAGACCGACCTTGGAGCCCTTGTGGCTGTAGTAAACCAGGATGATGCGGGTGATGAGCCCCATTCGTTCGAGACGTTTGCGTTCCAGACGCTTGCCCGCTTTTCTTACCATATTCCTCCATTTAGATCCCAATCGAGCGAGGCCATGCTACCACAAAGTACAGCTTTGTCAACCCGGTGGGCTATTTGTGAGAAGCGGCCGACAACTTCCTTTCAAAAGATCCCCAAAACGAAAACAAGCTCGTGGTGAGCTTGTTTTCGTTATAAAAAATCCGTCAAATATAATACTACTTCCCAAAATACCGTATCTGCCGCACCAATTCCAAAGGCCCGGAATGCCGCACCAAATTAAAATTCATAAGTATCTCCATTTGCAAACCTTTCCAAAAACCCCATTTTTCCATTTTATAGGTGTTCGTTGTTTTTGAACTCTGCCAGCCGACTTTTTTACGCGCGTCTATCATGTATTTATTGATCGCTATTTCCAATTCATATTTTGAAATGGCTTTGCTAAAAACAGCTTCCAAATCCTTCGTATGCATCAGCCGAAGTCCGGTAAAAATTATATGACCCCGTACCAAACGAACCGCAAACGGCGCTTGGCTGCGGCACAGCATATACATATCAAAATCGCCTGCGCTGAATTTTTCTATCGCTTCAACAAATTCGTCCGCGTTCAAATCTTTCAAATCAGCGTCGAGCAAAAATACCAGCTCTGTTTTCACTTGCTTAAGGCCTTCTCGCACCGCTTGGCATTTTCCCCCGTTTTTTGCCTGCTGAACCAATTTTACCGACTTAAATTCCCGCCTCACCAAACCCGCGCTTCCGTCGAAAGACCCATCATCCACGCAAATTATTTCATCAAAAAGAGGCAATCTTGTGAGTACACGGAGCGTCTGCGCGATCCGTTCACCTTCATTATAAAAAGGAATAAGGGCGGTAATTTTTTGTTTGTTATTCATAAAAATGGCTAATTAGCCCTGATATGGTACTATAATACGTACCGTCTGGCTACATGGCATCTTATAATTCATACATTTCCATATGAAATACCTACAAACTCTAAAACAAGCGATTCTCTTTTCCGCAATCACCCACATTGCGATCATCATAATTATTGGTATAAAAGAGCAGAATATCGATACTCTTAACTATTTCAAAATTTTGCAGCTCGATTATTTCTTCCCAAGACTGGTACAATTTCCCTACAGCACTGCGATTTCACTTATTATCTTTGCGGGGCTATGCGTGTTGCTCTTTATAAAAAAAGACAAACGCACATAATCTATGCGTATTGCCATTATATCCATGTCGACCGGCTCCGGCCATGTGCGCGCGGCATATGCCATTGCATCATACGCCAAAACATACACAGACCACGAGGTGATGCATGTGGACGCGGCGGATTTTATACATCCCGTTCTCAAATTATATCACATAAAAATATATGGATTTTTGAGCGAATACCTGCCAAAAGTGTGGGGTTTTCTATACAAAATAACCAATCGTCCATCTTCTTCTAACGCTACTAAAATAAACATCACACTCCAGCGCGGCCTAGCAAAAAAACTTCACGAAAAAATTTTATCGTTTAAACCGGACGCGATCATTTGCACCTACTTCGGCTCCGCGCAACTGGTAGAACCGCTCTCGACAAAATACAAAATTCCGGTGCATCTGGTACTGACCGACTACGAAGCTCATGCCATGTTCGTTATGGATCATGTCAACAAATATTTTGTGCCGACAGATGAAGTAAAACAGCAACTGCAAAAATACGGCGCAGCAAAAAATAACATTTACACAAGCGGAATACCGATAGACCATACATTTTACCTTAAAAAAAATCCTGACGAACTCAAAGCAAAGCATGGGATAAGTCAAACCGAAAAAGTCCTTCTGATAATCGCAAAAACATACCGAGGCTCGACCGTCAAAAAAATATTACGGCAAATTGAAAGCGTTCCCGGACTTTCCGTTTTAATTATAGGAAAGCATCTGGACATACCAGCAAGCAAGCGAGTAAAAAACATCGGCTGGACCGGGGATATAGAAGAATACATGCGGATGGCTGATGTGGTAATAACCAAATCCGGCGGACTAACCTCGAGCGAATGTATGACACTGGGAAAATACATGATAATTCTCGGCCCTATTCCCGGCCAGGAAGAAGCAAATGCCAATTATGTGGTAGAAAGCGGCCGCGGAGCATGGTGCAAAGATATAAAAATAATATACACGCTCGTTAAAGCGTGTATATCGATGCCCCGCGCGGTGATTGAAGAAAAAAATCCTGACGATAACCCTTGCAAGAAAATTCTCGATGCGATTACTTCATGACCTTACTGCTCGGGATCTTTCGGATAAAATTTCGGTGTCGGAACCAATTGCTCGAGCGGATCATTGTGTCCTTGCAAAGGATCCGGACCCTCAAATTTCTGCGAGCCCTTTGGCAATGTCCCCCATTTTATATATGGAACAAAAGGTATTTCATACGCCTTCCATACCGTGCGTTGCACAAAATACACGAGTGTGTACGAAGAAAATATAACAACAACCCCAATCACGCCATGAACCAATATATTCTGCGATTTGCTGATACGTTCTTCATTTCCGGCAGATGTCATCCACAAATATCCGCCATACACCGTATATGTCGCGTATATAATTCCGAGGAAGGTAAGAAATATCTTGATAATCTCGGCCGCTACCAAACGCACATCACTCATGAGCGCCACGTCCCCATATCCCGCGCCCTTTTCTCCGCCAAAAGCTTGTGCCTGATTGTTTATCTCCGCTTTTAGAGAAGATTGTTTTGGCTCATCTCCAGCGGGTTTTGTATCCGCAAATCCCATCTGTGGTACGGCGCCAAAAGCAAAAAATACCACAAAAAAAATATAGATTTTTTTTGTTACCGGCCACTGTTTACCCGCACGCGCACTTTTATTCATAATTGATATTTATGGTTTCCGTCCCAAAACGCGTCGCTCGTTTTGCCGCTTTACCCACGTAATACGCGATACTATACGATGTAAGAACCAATATTAATCCTATCACCGCTCCCATGATTATCTTGTACGCGCTCTCTATTTCTTCTTGATTGCCATGCGCGGTAATAAGTTTGTGTCCGGCGTGCGTCATCAAAATTACAAAAATAATTCCGTATGCTCCGAGCATGGTGTTTATCATGGTGGCGCCAAATATGCGGACATCCGGTGCTTCCTCACCCTCAATCTTAAGACCCGAATTCTCTGCGCCCGTATCGAGCTGGCCTTTTACTTGCTCTTTTAGATTCGGTCTGTCTGTGGCAAACACATTTGATGCAGTAAAAAATAACATGCCGGTTATAGCAGCCGTAAATATCAATCTACCGATTATTTTTGAACTCATAAAAATGCTAATTCTCCTAGAGCGATCCCTCTCCGGGAGTAACGGGATTCACCTCGCCTTGACCTGTGGCACGGTCCAGCACCGCGTTGACCGCGAAATTTGAAATGGTGTACGCGGCAAGGGAAACTATCAGACCTACAATAGAACCAATTATAATTTTCTTCGCCTTGTCGATTGTCTCTTGGTTCCCTCTCGCTGCCATCCACATGTCTCCAGCGTACGCCAATAAGAACGTAAATATAACTCCTGCGAGGGACAAAACCGCTTTTATCACCGTTCCGATAATTTCTGCCAATGTTTTTTCATTGGTGCCGGGATCGTATCCGGCTTTTGTTGCCGCGTTGCCGGTTAGATTCTTGCCCAAATTAAGCGCGAGTGCGTTTTGTTGCGGCACAAGGCTAATCATAATTGCCGCAAGCACGATGGTAAAAATAAATTTCATAATATCTTATATTTAAGGTCCTTCGAATTTGCCGGTAACAAATACGGTTACCGCATACGCGCTGATTGTTATAATGAGTCCGATGATTGATGCGGTAATGATTTTTTGTGCTTTTTCTATCTGACCCTCTTCTCCGCGCGCGGTCATCCATAGTATTCCCGCGTATACCAATAACAACATGAATATAAGACCCACCAGCTGCAGCGCGGCATTGATTACGGTTCCGGAAATATTTCCCAAGTCATTTTGATCCTCCAAACCGGATTTGGAGGCAA
>CAZKQL010000004.1:11549-20894 GCA_964554925.1 uncultured Gammaproteobacteria bacterium
CCCGCCACAAGCGCTATAGTAATACTTACAAAAAGCTGTGCTAGAATTTTTTTCATATATTATGATGTGCCGGTCGTTGGAATAATTAATATTTTAGAGCGCGTCCCATGTAGCTTCGCACTGATTTGCGTCTTGTCCCGAATAGAATAGCCAACATCCATTTTTTGGTCCGGGACAACTTCCTATGGAAAACTTGTTTTGATTTTTTGGATCAAATTGCAAATCTTCGTTCATCATTTTGCAGGTAGACTCTGTCATTATTTTCCAGGTGGATTTTGAAACGCTTAATATGTCTGCTTTTGTCCAGCTTATGCAGCAGCCCAGAGGTTCCGCGCTGTCGCCGCTTCCCAAAGTATCCGGAGACAAACTGCTTCCATCGCCCGCGCCCGTTATGATGCGGGTGCTGACAAAGCTGGTAATCGCGTACGCGGAAACGGTTATCACGAGTCCTATTACCGCCCCCACCATCGTATCTCTGGCCTTTGTTATTTTGTCTTCCTCTCCCCGCGAGAGCATCCATCGAATGCCCGCGTATACGGTAAGGATAAATCCCACCAACTGCAGCCCAAATGTTATTACGCTTCCGACCACGTTTGTTACCTCCGTCTCTGTTATGCCTGTTGGCGCGGTGACGGATTGTAGATTAGACGGAGCGTCGGAGAGGGATTTTTTTGCTTCAACATCTAACGATCTAAACGAAAAAAAAATGATTAGCGAAAGTATAAATATCTTGGACAATCGCTGCATAGTTTATCTAACTTAGATATATTATTCCCAAATGCAACCCATTCCTGCCGTGTTACCCTTTCCACATTGACTCTGTTCTGTGCCCGCGCATATGCCTACGGAACCCTGCGGGACGCAATCATTTACTTTGGTTATACACTTGTATGTTGGATCAGTGCCTGGTTTGCAACCACCCGCATCTGCTTTTTGTGCGGCGCAGTATCCTGTCCATGTTGGATTAATTTTACAAGCACCTGAGGTTTTTGGAATGGACGCCACGCAGGAGTCTTTATTATCATACGTTGTTGCACCTGATCAGCAGGGAATGAAATACAATCAGTCTTTGCACTATTTGAACACCATTTTTTTGGATTGGCAGCATTATCACAATTTTCAAAAGAAGCATAGGTCATACTGCTTCCGCATCCCTCGGGGTCATCCACAGATTGGGGTACGCACTTACTGTCTTTAATACAGTAAACGAGGCCTGGTGTTTCTTCTTCCTCGTTTCCTCCCGTCCCTCCCCCTCCATTCCCCCCCTGCGCCCCCACACTCTTGAATACAAAATTCGTAATCGCGTATGCTGCCAATACCACGATAATTCCGATAATTGCAGCGACAATGGTATCGAGCGCTTCCTTTGCTTTTCCCTCATCTCCGCGCGCAAGCATCCATTTTATACCCGCATAAATCATGAGGATAAAAAAGAGAACTGTTACCAGAGACAGCCCCGCTCCGATTACATTTCCTATTATATTTGGAACACTTGTTTCTTTTACCAAATCCGCCGCGCTCGCGGTTGCTTCCAGTCCATACTGATCCGCAAATACAAACGAACCCGCAAAAAATGCAGTTACAAATACAAGACAAAATGCGGAGGAAAAAAGCGCGGCTCTGTATTTCATAATAAAAAAATTAAAATGCGCAGGGCGCGTCGCCTTCGCCTCTCGACGCCTCGCAGATATTCTTTAACACAAAATTGGTGATGGTGTAGGCAGCGAGGATAATGACCAGACCGATTACGGAAGCCGTAATTATCCCGCGGGCTTTGGTAACTTGTTCTTCGTTACCTGCTGATGTCATCCATAGGAATCCCGCGTATACGGTGAGCACGGTAAATATCACGCCAAGCAATCCCAGAGCCACTTTTATAAGCCGCCCTACTACGATACGCGGATCAGTCTTCGACAAACCGGTGTACTGTACGCAGTTTAGTCCCAATGGATCATCTGTATTATCGCATTCCAGGGGCAAAGTATCTGCGAGTACCGGCGCAGGCTGCGCCACTACCATAAGCCCAAACATATACGCGATTGTGGCAAAAGACATGAGAATTTTTTTGTTCATACGATTTTACGATTAAAACATATATGCTTGGATGCAGTTCGAGGCGCGAGCTCGGCTTGCGACCAAGCGCTAGTTTCTGCTAGCGCGCGGGAGCAAACGAGCAAAGCAACGAAGAAATGCGCCAGGCATATATGTTTTAACAGTAAAGAGCACACGGGCAAGACTTTTGGCCATGCCCGTGTGTGTACTTCTTTATTCGAATGATGGAACTGTTCCTGATCCGGTTGCGGTAGACAACTGGTTGATAACGAAAATAGAAATTGCCCATGCGGACAAGATCACCGCTAGACCAATAATACCGGAGAAGATCAACTTGCGAGCTTCGGTAACTTTTTCTTCGTTACCGCCGGCTGTCATCCATTTGAAACCACCGATCAAGATGATTACCACAGCAACTACACCAAGTAGACTCAAAGCGACCTGGATAAGATCTCCGATAGTTTCTCGGAGGTCTTTGTTGCCAAGAACGTTTGCTCCGCTGTCGTCTTGCAAACCCTTGTCTACACCTTCTAGACCAAAGGTGTCGGTTGAAGAGCCGGTTGCCAAACCTGCGGATGGAGCGAGCACCAAACCAAACAAGATTGCCGCTACCATGCCAAGTCCTACTTTGTGTTTTGCTAGTTTTGTTAACGCGTACATGTAATCACCTCCCTTCCAGGGATAGGTTAATAATTATTTATTTCGTGAGTATTTTATTTCCACACACAGCCACCACCAAGTTTATCGGAATACTGTTTACACTGTTGTTCGTCGGCCTTTGTCTGACAGTCTTTTTCTGTAACTTGAACAGGTCCTGCAAAGTTAGTGTCCAAATGACATCCCTCAGCTACATCTGTGGCAGCATCCGCAGCAGCGGCTGTACCGAGCGTAGTAGTAGCGGAAGATCCAACTGCCGAATTGGTTGATGCACCTTCCAATCCCTCTGCGCCAACACCTTTAAGAACTAGGCGTAGTATAGCATAGCTCGAAAAAATTATTAATACTCCAATCGCGGCCCAGACCATTGTTTCGGTTCCTTTTTGTACGCGTTCTGAATTTCCGGCGGACGTTAGCCACATCGCGCCGCCAATAACAAACATAAGTAGCGCGAGAGATCCCATTATACCGAGCGCTTTTGCAAGTATGCCACCCAAAATAACAGGAATCGCTATTGTTCCTTCCGGATTTTCTTTTGTGCCGCCAATAGGATTGACCAATTTTACAACCGTAGGGTCTTGCACTTGTGCATAGGACAAAACGGGCGTCATTACACTCACGCATGCGACAAAACCGAGAATTAGCAGTTTATATTTTCTCATACCTACAAATTTACGCCTCTGAACTCATTGCTTACATTGAGCGCGTCGAGTATAAAATCAATCAATAGATACGCGCTAAAAGCTATTACCAGTCCTATAACCGCGGCAGTTAGAATATCTCTGCCTTGCTTTACTTTTTCAGCATTTCCCGCGGACAAAATCATCACAAATCCGCCGTACACAAACATGACAAGCGCGAACGATCCGATCATGCCAAAAATGCGCTGTCCCCAATTTACCATGAGCTCGAGGACATCGTTTACATTTCGGCAGCTGCCGTCAAACGCGCAATCCGGCAATGGCCCTTGGTACCCATCCGGTTTTTTGGGGATAAAACTGGAGCCGTTATCTGCAGGTGCACCTGCAGTACTGGATGTCGCTCCAGCATCGTCTGCACTCGCCAGAACTTTAAAGCCAAACGTAGCCTCTAAAATTTGAGTTGTATCCGACTTGTTTACCATTTCCACAAAAATATCTATCGCTTCCCCCACCTTTGGACTCCCCGCGGCAGGATTGATTGTCACATCAAAATTTGTGTCACCCGTTATCTCGACTTTAATATATTTGCATGTATCATAGTCATTTACGCACTTAAATTTAGCGGGAAGTTTTGTCACCAACAGAATTCCTTTTGTGGTTTTATCGTCCTTCAATGCAAATATTTTATCGAGTATATATTTTTTTGTCGTATCATCCCAATCAAAGTCGACATCAAGTGCAAATACAGAAGTAACACCCAAAAAAATAATACTTATATTTAAAGCCAAAAAAAACAGAATTCCCTTTTTGTGCTTACTTAATATCTTCATACTCTACATCGTCTGCTGCACCACGCGCGCAGCATTTATGATTAGTTCTCGGTCGCGATCGAGCGGCTTTTCTTTTTCTTTATATGGCTCCAGAAATCCTTCCACCATCGTGGTAAATGCCTGCTCCGCCGCGTCTATATTTCTGCCATTATACCAGTTTTTCGCAAATAATACTTGCGATACAAATGGCGCAAGCACAACATTTTCCGATTGCTCTTTTATATGCGCTCTGTATGGACTCGGCTGACCGGTTTTGTCCGTGTATATTTTTACATTTTCGGCCGTGCTCACATAACGAATAAAATCCCATGCTTCATTTTGATTTTTGGCATCTTTTACCACCGATTGAATCCAAAAATTGGATACATTGGTTGGATTTGCCTTATTAAGCTGCAGCATGGGAATAACTTTCAATTTCATACCCGGAGCGCGCGCAAGAATGCGCGCGTTATCGAACGCGTAGCCGAAATAAAATGCGGTTTTGCCCTGCACAAAAGCGGTAAACGCGTCGCCCATTTTTTTGTTCCAGCTATATACTTCTTTACTGGAATTTGCAAAATCCGTATAAAAACGAAGCGCCTGTAGTGCCGGATGCGTATAATCCGCTTTGCCTAGCCCGCTCGAAAACGCCACCGATCCGCCTTGCCCCATATTCACCCCGTTTTGCATCATCAGGAGCGAAATAACATCAAACGAATTGTCTATATTCGCGCCGGTACCGAGCGCCACTCCGGACTGCACGATATCGCCGTTACTATTGAATTTGGTTATCTTTTTAACCGCGGCAACAAATTCATCCCAGGAAGTCGGAGGTTCGGGAATTCCGGAACGATCGAGCAATTCTTTGTTGTAATAAATCGCGAGCGTGTCTACCGCGAGAGGCAATCCATATATTTGCCCGCCGCTCTCTATTCCCTCTCCCACGCTTTGCACCAAATTCGCTTCTACATATTGACGCGAAGGAAGATTGAACGTCTCGGGAGTAATGGTCATTTCTTTGTTCAGCTTGCTTTTTATGCCAATCCGAGAAGTTACCACGCTTGCCGGCATGGGAGAAAGTCGCTGCGTATAACGGCCAAGCCAGCGGCTATGCACGGATACAATATCCGGCCCCACATTATCCGCGAGCGCGTTTGTAAACAATTTATCGAATTCTTCGTAGCGCACTTGGCGTATATTTATTTTTACATACGGGCGCGTTTGCTTGTATTCGGCTGCGAATTTTTTGAGCTGAGCGACATCATCAAACACGGTCCAGTAATTGAGCGTAACCGGCTTTATTGATGCCAATTCTTCCGCGGTCAGTGTCTTGCAGCCAAAACCAAAAAGAAAAAGCGCGGGGACGAGCAGAAAAAATAATTTAAGGCGAGGTACTATCATAATTATCCGATAATTTCGAGTACAAATTTTACAAACATATACGAGGACAGGATTATTATAACACCTAACCCGCTCCAAACTAAAATTTGCGTCCCTTTGCCGCTTTTTTCCGCGTTGCCGCCCGATGCCATTATAAGAAATCCGCCGTATACAAACATGCCAAGCGCTATACTGCCGAGAATTCCCATGAGCGCTTTCATACCCATGCCGAGCAACTCTTGAGTTGAGTTCGCGCTTGTCTTTTTGAGTTTCAATCCCATTGCTTGGATGGCGGCGAGTTCAAAGGGGAAGGGATCGTAGTCTTCTTTGCCTATTTTTGGTGTAACGAGATGCGCGCAGGCATTGTCGGTTGGTGATAGATTGGCAGGAGCACTTGCATATTCACAAATCCATGAGTCTGCGCCATCTTTGCCGGTTTTGCCCGCAAGATCAAAATTACATCCTTGCGGCTTTGTCGTGTCATCGAGTGTTTTATCCAAGTATGGATAGGTTTTGCTCTCGCAAACACTGTGATCTTTTTTGCATAGACAATAATACTTTTCTTGCTTGCATGTATTTTTGCCGCCTTCCCAGTCCAGCCAGCCATAATTTGCTAAATCTTGTGTTGCAATGGCATTACACGACAAACCCGAAAGAAAATATGCTGAATCCCAAGCAGCGCCGGCCGAGCCTTCGCAAGTAAAATAAGAAGCTAGTTGTGCATCTTCAGGCTTTACAGTACTCGGGGTAAGACTGGAAAAACCTGAAAGTGGTTGTGGTAGACTGGTGTTCCCGACATATAAATTGTATTGATTTTCGATTTCCGGTTTCACTATTGGAAGAAAGCAGGAAGACCCGGCAGCTATTTTTTTTGGAACACAACAAATTTTTTTACTCAAATCCACTAAAAAATTATACTTAGCTTTTACCTTTTCCACCTCTACGGATACATCTTTATTTAAAACAGAAGTGAAGGCTTCATTATTTGCGGCTTTTTTTTCAGCAAGATCGCATAGTTGTTTATTCTGCGTTATATTGAGATCTGTGATCAAAACACGCTTGTATCCATTGGCGATAAAACAAGATTTTTCCGCTGAATAATCGACACCGCTGATTTTTCCATAATACCCCCCGGCGAGATTTTCTGCAGCGACGATCGTAGTGAATCCCAAATTATCAGTGAGATTATAATCTCCCGGTTCACCGGAAGCCCACGCAAAATTTGTTATTACATTTGTAGCGGATTTGTATTGTGAACAAGCGAACGTCGTCGGTTTACTCGGGTCTTCTTCCGGCTCCAAATCTACCGCCTCGCCGGTTGCGCTATTGTACGCTCTGCAGCTGTTGGATTGCGCACTGCCGCTATAGTAGAGGCAACACACATCTGTTTCCGCAAATACATCTTTTACATTACCAAATACAATTGCAAATAAACTCAAGACGAGAACCGCGACGCCGGTAATTCTATTTTTTGGTATGCAATAAGACATACGCGGACAACATCTAAAAATCCATGACTAAATAATATCCAACACAAACTGCACCAACGTATAACTCGCAAAAATAACCACTACGCCAAGTGCGCTCCAAATTACAATCTGTGTACCTTTGCCTATGTTTTCCGCGTTACCTCCGCCGCCCATTATAAGAAATCCGCCATACACAAACATGCCAAGCGCGATACTGCCGAGAATTCCCATGATTGCCTTTATAAAGCCACCAAACACTTGCGCCGGGGTTCTGTCCCCAATAAGATGAAACGTTGATTTTGCCAGACCCTCGATTTTTCCTTTTTGAGCCGCGCGAACCGCTTCTGTGTCTTCGGTAAACATAAAATCGCGAGGCGGAGGCGTGTAGGCTTTTTCTTTCTTTATATCTTCTTTGTATTTGGCGCATTGCTCCTCCACGGTTCCCTTGAGCTTCGTAGCATCGGAACACGCATTTTTACCCTTTAGGCTGTCCCACGTTACCGCGCCGCCCTTCAAAAATTCTTTGCATTGATTTTCGAGGTCGTTCAATTTCACTTGCCCGGTATTGTTTTGGCACGACTGCAACAAATTTCCGCAAGTCAGCAATTCCAGCATACATTTTTGCGTATCGGACCCCGCGCTATCGTACAGACTATTGTTATACGCGTAAAAAAAACCGTACATCTCGAGACATTCAATCGTTGTGGGCTTTGTGTCCTTATTGAAATATTTGGTAAGTACCACATCTATTTTTGGTTTAATCTGTGTTTTGAATGAATCGGGCACACCCGCGGCATTACAATCGCCAAATTGATTGGAAACTTTTATTTTTTCAATTGCCAAATCGCATTTTTGCTCGTATATCAAATAAAAATCAACACATTTTCCATTATCCAAATCAACCGCTTGCACAGGCGAGACCTGCAACAAAAAAAACACAGACGCTGCTGCCAGTACAAGACATTTTACTATCCATTTTTGCATAATTTCTAAAACAACTTCCCAATCTCGCCTCTCAACTCCTTGTCTTTCATCGCGAAGTGAATGGAAGTTTTGAGAAGCGCGAGTTTATCGCCGGTATCAAAATACGTTCCTTCGTATTCGTAGGCATAAAACGGCTTTTTGTGCGCAAGCACATCCGCTGCATCAGCAAGCCAAATTTCTCCGCCCCGTCCCTCTCGTTGACGCTCCAATATTGGCCAGATATCTTTGGTAAAGACATAGCGCATTCCTCCCACAATCAACCCTTCCGGAGATACGTCGGCTAGTGCTGGTTTTTCTTGAAATTTGGTTACCCGATATACACGAGGATCTTTTGACCGCGTTCCATATACATTGCCGTATTTGATCATGTCCTCGGGGTTTGGCAGATGTTGCACGCCTATTACAGACGCTTTTTTCTTATAAAAAACTTTGAGCAATTGTTTTATGACCGGCACTTTTGAATCGATTATACTGTCACCATCGGAAAAAACAAACGGATCATCGCCGATGATGCTTTTTGCACACAATAACGCGTCGCCATTTCCTCGCGGCGCGGATTGGCGTGTATAAAAAAATTCCACTTTTTCGGCAATATCGACCAAGGATTTTATTTTGTCGTATTTTCCTTGTTTTTTGAGAAATGATTCAAAATCATGATTGCGATCAAAATGATCTTCTATCGCGCGCTTGTTTGCGCTGGTTATAAAAATGATTTGCGTAATGCCGCTTGCCACCATTTCCTCCACAATATACTGCAGCACCGGCTTGTCGAGGACGGGCAGCATTTCTTTTGGCATGGCTTTGGTGGCAGGTAGAAACCGCGTTCCCATTCCGGCCACGGTTATGACTCCTTTCTTTACTTGCTGTTTTTTTTGCATAAAAAATATGTCTGTTACCGACAAGCATTACAAAATATAATTCGCCAAATTCATAAATTCAAGTATAACAAAAAAGTGGTAAGCTTACCACTTTTACACATTTGTTTCCTGCATAATTTCAGCTACCATTTTTTCCGCTCGTGTCCGAAGCGTCTCGTCGCTCATGCTCGCATCAATTTTCTGCAAGTCCTGCATTTGCGCGGCAATCAATTCATCTTTCATCTTTAGCAATTCGTCTTTATATTCTGTAATTTTTTTCTTCAATTCTTCCACGCGTTTTTTGTCTTGCACAATTGAATTATCTTCTGCTCCGGCTGCCGAAATTTGCAGCTGCTCGCGGAGTGCCTTGAGCGCTAATAAAACCTGCTGCATGTGTACTACGATATTTTGCATTTGTTTTTTGCTGCTCTTTACCTCGCCAACCAAAAAATCAGCTCGCTCCAGCGCCGCGGCGGCCTGCAATTCTTTGTCCGCT
>CAZKQL010000004.1:20972-25487 GCA_964554925.1 uncultured Gammaproteobacteria bacterium
GGACATACTAATGGATTGACATGAGCTATCCGGAAATTCCGGATAGCTGGATCTATTTTGTATAGTTTACCATCATGACCAATTCCATTCAATCCAAAAAACACCATACAAAAACTCCTCGGAATTCCGAGGAGTTTTATATCGTTTCTTAGTTTCTACAGCCTAGGCCGCGGAAACTAACTTGCTACTTCGGTACAAACGGTATCAAACCGGCAACGCGTGCCTGCTTGATAGCCATTGCAACCTTACGCTGAAACTTTGCGGACAAACCGCTTCTTCGACGAGGGCGAATTTTGCCGTATGAAGAAAGGAAACGGCGAAGTGTTTGTACATCTTTATAGTCAACAAGTTCAATTTTATTGGCTTTAAAGTAGCATTGTCTTTTTTTGCCTGTTTTAATGTGTTGTTTTCTCTTTTCCATAGCTTATTATCTGTGGTTTAGAATGGAATATCTTCTACTTTTATTTCTTCTTCCACTACCGGACCTCGGCCGGTCATGGGAGACTCCGGCATAGGCGCTGCGTCAGAACCTGCCGCGGAAGCGCCGCCTTTCCCGCTGCCGAGCATTATCATATTGTCTACGACAATTTCGGTGCGATAGCGTTTTACGCCGTCTTGGCCCACCCAATCGCGGGTCTCTATACGACCCTCTACATACACTTGTCTGCCCTTGGTCAGATACTGACCGGCTACTTCTCCGAGGCGTCCCCAGAGTACGCAGTTGTGAAACTCTGTGCGTTCTTGGCGAACCCCGGCTTCATCGGTCCACATGCGGCCCGTGGCAATACCCATGGAAGCGACAGTTCTTCCTGAATTAGTGGTCTTTACTTCCGGGTCTCGTGTCAAACGACCGAGAAGCGTTGCGCGATTTAGGTCCATACGTTTTTGTGTTACGTGGATTAATAATCCCATCGTAACATATCTATTATTTCTGTCAGCCTTTTTCTTAATTTTTTCTTAACTCTCGAGAGCAATTTTGATTTTTTCTCTACCGCGGACATTTCTATCCGCGTGATATTCTAGCTGGAAAATTAGACTTTTGAAAGGTCTTTTTCCAAAATTTCATCCAATTTGCTGTCGATTTCTTCGAGAGTCACTTCTTTTTTCTCTTCTCTTGGCGCTCGCGCTTCGTCCTCACCCTGCGTGTCCATATGAACCGCGTCTCTTACCGGTGGGATGTCCATGCGTTCCTCTCCCTTTTGTATAGGCACTTGAGGATTTATGCTAAATCCGGACAATGCCGCTTCGTCTGCAGGATCATACGAACGAATGATAACGCGCAATACAGAACCGAGAAGTCGAATGCGTCTCTCTATATCCGCAAGCTTTTCAGGATCAATTGCAAAGTATACCAAGTTAAAGTACCCGTATCGAATATTTTTCATCGGGTACGCGAGTCTGCTTTTGCCTTTATCAACGGAAGAGCTGATGGTAGCTCCATGAGTCGTTACGGTTTCTGTAACGGTTCTCATGAATGTTGCCACTTCTTCTTCTGTCATGGTGCCGGGCAAAATGCAGAGCATTTCGTAATGCTTCATAGCCTAGATTTCTTTGTTAAATAACCGTTAAAGAAAGTGCTTCGACCTACTTCCTTTAGTTTGAATTTTCCCTTATAGAAAAACCCCGCCCGGAGTACAGAGCGGAGTCAACTCCACTCTACCTATAGGCAAAGTGGGCACACTATATCACCGTGAATGCCGACTGTCAAGCACAAATATGCCCATTCTACTCCAAAAAATCCGCTTTCTTCGGCTCAATTTTCCTCACCATCACCGGTTCGGCGACTTTTATATTGAACTTCGCCACCCGATCCAAATAATCAGAGAGTACCTTATAATACATTTCAATGCCGGGAAGACTCACCCATTCGCCGTCTTCATGGATGCCGCCGCCATCCGGCTGGCACATGACCACCGGAATTCCGTGGTCTGCAAAAAATCGTCCGTCCGACGCGCCATGCGTTACCAAAAATTCCGGCGTTCTGCCATGCGCGCGTATGGCCTCTACAAACGGCTCCACGAGTTCGTGATCCGGTCTGTTATACGATGCATTATTTACCAAATCAACTTCGTAGCTGACGCCATCCGGTAGAACCGATGCTATTTTTTTGATGATTTCGTCTCCTGTTTCGGTTTCAACGATACGAATATCACAGTGGGCTTTTGCGTATTTCGGTACCAAATTAAATGCCTGACCTCCCGTTATTTCGCCAATATTAAACGTAGTCACCCAATGATCATCCGGATGCGCTTCTACTAAAGTGAACAATTTTTCAACCTCGTCGAGCGCTTCGCGCAATTTATTGATTGCATTTTCGCCACGCCACAAGTACGCGCTGTGAGCGGTGGTGCCCTCGGCTTTTAGAATTATACGGAGCAATCCCTTTTCTTTTGTTATAAGTTTGTGTACCGCGTTCCCGCCATCCGGAATCACCGCAACTTTTGGCCGGTAGCCCAATTTATTCAATATATATTCAACGCCGCTATTGCCGCCGATTTCTTCGTCTCCGGTTATAACAAGTCCCACATCATGATCCGTATCCGCGAGCGAACGCATGATATGCATCATCACCGCGTCTCCGCTTTTCATGTCAAATGATCCTCGGCCGATAAGTTTGTCTGCTCGTATGAGCGGCTCGAATTGTTCATCGGTTCCCTCGACAATATCGAAATGCCCGCAGAGCATTACCTTTGGACTCTTGGTATTTTTTGTAACAATAACTGATGGAATATTATTATGAACAATTTTTTCAATTCTTAAATCCGTGCCACGAAAAAAATTCACTATATAATCAGCGCACTTGTTTAATTCTTCCGGCCGATTTGCGGTACTCCGAAAGCGCATCAAATCTTGTGCTGTTTTTAGAATTTCTTCGAGCATATATTTGGTATAGACGCGATAAAATTTCACGCCTGTTCCTTTGAAGAAAATAGTGTACACCAAAATCTATTTTCTGCATAGGAACGAAGGACGACGACGCTCGAGCGGTTGCTCTGAGTGTCGTCGTCGACGCCCCCCTTTTCCCTGCGCGTGTTGCGTAGGGGTTGTTTGTCTCGCCCTCTGCGGGGGCGAGTTGGATGTGTTTGCTAGACGCGAGCCTGGCCGACGATGCGAAGCGCAGGGCTGGTCTCGTGGAACCTGGTCCACTCGATGAAGGCATCCACGCCACCGTTGCCCCAGTGGACGAACGCCTCTTCGGCCGGAGTCACGCCCGATGCCAGGCGGCGGTAGAGCGGTTCGAGGTAGTGCTCCTCGTTCATCCCGCGACGGGTCAGCCCCTCGTGGACGAACTCGAGCACGGCAGTGAGCACGTCCTTGACTTCGACGCCCTCGATGCGGGTCTTGAGGCCGAACTTGGCGCAGGGCTTGCGGAAGCGGCGCCAGAAGCTCCAGCTCCGCTTGTCGAGGATCGAGTCCTGGATCTCGCAGGCAGCCTCGGCCAGACCGACCATGAATGCGACACACGCCATTTCGTCCTCGCCCTGCCGCTGACGGCAGGGAACGCGGAACTCGACCGCATGGTTCTCGTAGGTACGCCAGCGAGCATCGAACCAGGTCGATCCGAGCATGAACGTGATCATGCTCATGAGCTCCTCGTCGGTGCGACCGTAGGTGTTGACCGCGGTCATGAACGGCTGGTTCACGACCTCGATCATGCCGTCCGGCAAGCGGTGGAGAGCGTAGTTGAGGCTGAAGAGGTACCGAATGTACTCTTCGAGTCCCTCGAACCGCCTCGTCTGGTTTGGCGCGGTCTCCACGCCCACCGGGATGCCCACTCGACGCTGCTCCGGGCAGATGTACTGCCAAGTTCGCACGCGCGAGGCGAGCTCGGTCTCGTGGATGTATCCTGCGATGATGCCGGAGTTCGCGAACAGCGCAGCAGTGGGACCGGCAAGGCCGTTCCCCACGTTCAGCATAGCGAGCAGATGCCCGGGATGCCGCGCATCCACCGTTACCTGCGTGCTCGCGGTACGCGTGGTCTCGTGGCCTCCGTTGTTGAGGTAGCGCTGCAGCGCGCCGTATCGGAGCCGCGGGTTCCACGTGTGCTCGTGGACGGTGAGGAGCGGATGCGTGCCGGTACCGACGTAGGCGTAGCCACGACGGGTAGCCGCCGCGACCGCGATGTCCATCATACGCCGGGTATCGATCGCGAACTCGTGCAGGCTCGTATTCGGAGGGTAGATGAGCTCGGTCACGTTGCGACCGGCATCCATCGTCACGATGGCAGGCCAGTCGCTGTGTCGCGCGGCCACGATGTTGCCGCTATCGATGGTCGGAACAGTTCCTGCGTGCTTCGCGAGCTCGTCCACGACCTCGAGCGCCCCCGACGCTTCGGCCGGAGCCGAGCGCTTCATGAGGATAGTCTCGAGCTCGCACCCAAAACGAAGCGGATCATCCGCACGCTGCGGATATCTTCCTTCCTTGAACGGAGCCATGAGCCGGCTCCAAAGATCATTCATCTCACCCTCCTGCGAACCGGCACCACAACCGGTATTTCGTACCATTATTCCCTGC
>CAZKQL010000004.1:25506-28168 GCA_964554925.1 uncultured Gammaproteobacteria bacterium
TGTCTAAACATCCAATGTAATGAGCGATTGGCTCTTTAGCCAATACGGTGTCTACCGAAATAGGCAGCGTATTTGCAAAAGAGAGCTTACCCTAGCATAATGCAGGATCTTGTAAAGATGGTGACTTATACATAACGATTAAACGCGCCGCAAATACAAGTCTAAAAATAAAAGCCCCGTCATTTTGCATGACGGGGCTTTTAATCTTTTTTTGATTATTTACACAGAAAAACCGCCGTCATGCGCAATGTGGCTAATAATACTAATGATTGCAAAGCGGTTCTCTTTCATACTTTATATATAGTAGCAGTCAAACTCGGTCTGATCAATTATAAATGTGGATAAAATCTCTCTGTCGATAATACATCTCAACAAAGAGATTTCGATGAGTCCGACCCAGCCCTCGGTGAGGGCGGGGCGGTTGGACTCATCGTATCCCCCTTGAAAAATGGCTTGCTTCGCTGTCACCGAGGGCGAGATCGCGAAGTGGGCCGATGAAAAATCGAAATGGCGTGCAGCGGGCTACTCAGCCTTCCGCAGAAGTTCCGTGAGCTTGGCATCGCCGAGCTTCTCGGCCGAGACCGTTGCAATGTCTCGAGCAGTCTCGTAGTCGCTGCCAAAGGCAACGAGGTAGACGTAACCGCTCGAAAGACAGCGAGGAACCATGGGGATCACGCCCTGACGCCGTTCGACGCTGAAAACGAGGTCGCTGAGCTGGACCTGCAGCTCTTTGAAGGTCTTGGCGCTCGCGGGCTTCACCTTGACCTGGATGCAAGTCAGGTGCTTCGCGCCCAGCAGGCGCTTCACCTGGTTCAGGAGCTGACGGACGTAGTCCGAGAAGGTTACTCGGACGTTTAGCTCGAGTCCGAGTAGGCGCGCGGGGTTAGTCTGAAACTGCGTGTAGCCGCGGCGGCGCAGAAAGCGGCCAATGATCGCGTAGAGCCGATTCTGGGAGAAACGGCCCACACGTTGCATCACAGACAGTTCCTTCTTCTTCTCCACCGGATCGCGCCGACGGGCGCAATCGAGGCACACGACACCGGTCGCACGCCGCGCTTGTGACAGAAGCGCGTTGCCGAGATGATTGTGGGCATGTCGCATGAAGGCGACATCCCTTTTTTCAATCCCGCGGGGCAGACCGGTCGAGAGCACGCGGCCGAGGTCTTCGACGCCATCCGCTGTACGCGCGATGAGCTGAACCGTGGACCACTCGTCCTCGAGCTTTCCCCTTTCGTAACGACGCACATGAGTGATGGCGTCGTGCCCTCCGATGTCCTCCTCGACGATGATCTGGCGGACCTGCCGCCAATTCTTGAGGAAGAACCAGAGGAGCTTCCGGCGTGATCTGGTGTAGAGCTGACCGAGACCCGAGGCCCAGTTGGTCAGCTTGACGACGAAGCTGTATCGATCACTTACCATGCCGCGCATGTATGTGAGTACAAGCAAGGCGGCGATGAGTCTGAGGCCGATAGGCACGCGTATGATCACATGCCAGGGGAAGAGATCCTCGACATTGAGGGAACGCGCCAGGCGCCGCACCCAGGCTTTGTCGTTGCCTTGGTCGGCAACATGGCTTGGGAATGACGCAACGTTCTCCCAGGTGAGCCCGAGGTCTTCGATGAAGTGTTCCTCGAGGCTGTTGCGGGTGTTGAAGAACTCGATCCTGAAGTGCTTGCTATTCACAAGCCACAGGATCTTCTCTCGAGCCTCGGGGCTCGAGAGAATGGCTTCGTAGAGGTTCTTCCCCTTGGGAACGTCAACCTCGATGACCATGTCCGGCCCGACTCCCGTCTCGACGAGATGGTCGATGTAGCCCTCTGCAGCGCCTTCGAAAGCGCCCTTGGCCACCACCATAACACCGCCGTCGCACACAAGCGCGCGATCGGCGTACACGTTGATGCCTTCGAACGTAAAGCCCGGGAGGGCTACGTCCGCGGCGTGGATGTACACGATCTTTCGTCTCCGAAACTGCTCCGTGCAACGCGTGATCGTCGCAGCTACCGATTTCCTTTTAAAGAAGCCCAAAATTCCCCCCTCTCTTTTCCGAAACAATCCATAGTTCCGGCCACCCGTCTATACCACCAGACCCCTTGTGGAGCCTGTGAAAGTTGTCTGATATGCCCGGACAACTTTCACAAACCCACAAAATAAACAAAGGCCGCTTGTAGCGGCCTGAAGTCTTGCAAACTGAACTTCATCTACCGCTTTAGGTAGTTTCCAAAAAAGTTAAAAAACGCATTTTTTGGCGTGGTTGTTTTCATACCACTTTAGACTTTATCATCTGGTCGTTTTTTTTGTCAATAGAAAGGTTCGGGGCAGTCCATTTTATTATCTCGCCCCGCTCTCGGTGAGGGCGGGGGAGCAGTAATAAAATGGGCTGCCCCTGCACCGTTAAATATGATATGATGTTTCAATATGAAATACGCGTTTGAGCTCGGGCATCAGCCGCATATCTCCCAAGCGGAAATTGAAATTGTTCTGAAAGAAGTATATAGAGCGGAATTTTCTATAGTCAAAAATTCCGAGCCTTTTTTTATTATAGAAACAAAAGAACCTCTAGAGGCGGAAAAACTAATGCAACGCCTCGGCGGAACCATTGGTATCAATGAATATGTCGCACCTGCAAAAAAAACCACGGAAACAATCGCAGATCTACTGGAAA
>CAZKQL010000004.1:28243-28536 GCA_964554925.1 uncultured Gammaproteobacteria bacterium
CCGCTATGTTGAGCCAAAAAATACGGCGACTATTATTCACAACAATTTGGTGGAATCGCGCAGCAATTTTGTCATTATAGAAAATGAAATCTATGTTACGGTCGCGGTGCAGGATATAGAAGAATTTACGAGGCGCGATTATGGCCGGCCGCAAATGGACGACAAAAGCGGCATGCTTCCGCCAAAACTCGCCCGGGTTATGATTAACCTGACAGGAAAAGATACGGATGCAAAATTGCTCGACGCGTTTTGCGGATCCGGAACCGTTCTTATTGAGGCGCTCGATATGGGAT
>CAZKQL010000005.1:0-400 GCA_964554925.1 uncultured Gammaproteobacteria bacterium
GGTTGGAGAAGCCCTTGGTGCCGGACTCGGTGTCGACGATGCCCGTGAGGGTCAGGGTCTGCCGGTCGATGGCGATGCTCGTCACGTTGGTCGCCTCCTTCGGCAGCTCGATGCGGGTGCTGACCGAGCTGGCGGCGATCTCCACGCCCGTGTAGGGCGAGAAGCGCGCGACGGCGGGCTTGCCGTTGGTGTCGAGGCCGCCGAAGGCGATCTGGTGCTGCTCGACATCACGACCGATGGCCGCGTCGATGGCGGTGATCTCGCTGAAGCCGGCGAACACGCTGGCGGCCTGCGTCTTGTAGCGACCGCCGCCGTTCCTGACCAGGCAGATGGCCTTGGTCTTCTTGTCCTGGACGACGTCGATCATGCGCTGGAACAGCGGCTTGCCGCTCTCCACCGC
>CAZKQL010000005.1:410-1890 GCA_964554925.1 uncultured Gammaproteobacteria bacterium
GATCACGCCGGTGAGGCGCAGCGTGATCTGCTCATCGACCTTGCCGATCTCCCGGATGCCGATCAGCACCGGGCAGGCGGCCTTGTCGATGTCCGACTTCGCGAACGCGATGACCATGCGGATCGCCAGACGATTGGCCGGGAGACCCGACTCGTCGTCCGTCGTGTAGCTGCTGCCGTTCGTGCCGTCCTCGAAGTTGCCGTCGGCCGCGATGAGGGTCGGGTTGCCGTCGACCATCGCGATGTAGGTCGGGTTGGGCCTGTTCATGATGGCGGCGAGCGCGGCGGCGGTGAGCTCCGTGAGGTCGTGCGTCTTGAACTCGATCTTCTGAACATTCATGATTCTAGTATCCCTTCACTATCTAGTTGCTGACTACGTTCATCCTTCTCCCAGTGGGAGTAGAGACACGCGGGCGAGATTATACTCGCATAGTGTTTTATAAGCAATGACACCACCTGTGGACAACGTAATTTTAGCCAAAAACTTGATTTTACACCCTCCAGCTGATACCATTTGGCTCATACATTCAACTAAATTATGAATTTTTTTCTAGAACAAACCCATATAGACCAACTCCGCACCATTCTTGGATTTGGGCTCGTTTCTTCTGTTGTTGCTTTTATCTGGGCGCCGCTTCTTATTAAAATTCTCTACAAATTCAATCTCACGCGCCGCAATGAATACGATGCCACGCTTGCGCTTGGCGCGCGCAAAAGCAAATACGGCGTTCCCATCATGGGGGGGCTGCTGGTCATTATCACTATCGCCCTTATGACCTTCTTTTTTAACTGGGATCGCAAATTCACTTGGGTTCCTATTGGCGTTATGCTCATCGCGGCGTTTCTGGGCGGGCTCGATGATGTGCTCAATATTTACGGAGAAAAACGCCGCAGCAGAAAATTGGATCAAATTTTTCGTCTTATAAAAGTTCACAAAGAATGGAAGATGCGTTTCTGGTACATACTTACGCTCCCTTGGTCAATTTATAAACGCAGCTCGGTGTGGCTGTCGCGCCATCCGGGCAGAGGAATTCATGTGCATGAAAAATTATTATTGCAATTCGCGGCCGGAGCAATCACCGCGTGGTGGATTTATGTTAAGCTCGGATATATAAACATTGGCGCGTGGATAGTTCCGTTGATTATTTTTTTTGTGGTGCTCACCGCAAACGCGGTGAATGTTGCCGATGGAATGGATGGCCTTGCCGGAGGATCGCTCATAATTACCTTTGCGACTCTTACTTTTTTGTCTTGGATAGAGGGATTTCAGCAAATTGCGATTTTAAATTCCGTCGCGACCGGCGCGCTTATCACCTACACATACTTTAATATAAAACCGGCGCGGTTCCAGATGGGAGATGTGGGGTCGCTTGGACTTGGATCGCTCCTTGCCATAAACGCGATTGTGATAAATAAAATGATACTCTTACCATTTTTGGGATTTATATTTTATCTCGAAGTAATGAGCGTCATTATTCAAG
>CAZKQL010000005.1:1900-24181 GCA_964554925.1 uncultured Gammaproteobacteria bacterium
GCCGCTACATACTTGGCCGACGCATTTTCAAAATGGCGCCCATTCATCATCATTTTGAACTGCGCGGATGGAGCGAAGAAAAAACGGTGATGCGTTTTTGGATTGTGCATGCCGGATTTGTATTGCTCGGCGCGTGGATCGCTCTATTTTAGTATGGCCGAATATTTACACTTCGACCGAAAAACCGTAGCCGATGTATCCGCAAAAAATATAGAAGCTCTATACGATAAGGGATATGTTTTTACGCGCAAGGGGTATGGCGTAATGGATCAGACCAGAAGTGTACGCATTGATCTTAGCCGATTTGAATTAAGCAGCGAGAACCGACGCATCATTAAAAAAAATGAGGGATTGAAGATTGAAAGCGCCCCGCTCCCCTACGCACCGTATGATTGGCAAATTGGAAAATTGGCAAAAGATTTTTATGATACGAAATTCGGTGAAGGAACATTTAGCGCCAATAAAATAAAAGAATTGCTCACGGACGCTGCGAAAAGCAATTTTAATATTTTACTGAAATATACCAAAGATAATGCGCAAGCATACGCAATTTGTTATGAGTCAAAAAATATATTGCATTACTCATATCCGTTTTATAATCTCAACAACGCTACAAAAGATCTGGGAATGGGCATGATGGTGCTCGCAATCCTGTACGCGCAGGAGCATGACAAAAAATATATCTATCTGGGCTCTGCGCAGCGCGAAACCGATGTATACAAATTACAATTCAAAGGACTTCAATGGTTTGATGGAAAAAATTGGAGCAGCGATACGGAAAAATTAAAAACAATACTAGCCTAAGTATGAAACAAAAGCACATACATTTTATTGGAATCTGCGGAGTCGCCATGAGTGCTATTGCTGTTGCGTTTCATAAAAAGGATTGGCGCGTAACCGGCAGTGACAAAGGATTTTTTCCTCCTGTTTCAACATATCTCAAAAATGCAGGAATAGAATACTATCCCGGCTGGCATGTGGAAAAAATGACCGAGCAGGGCGATCCTGATTTGGTGGTAGTCGGGAATGTGGCCGGATCAAGCAATCCTGAATGGCAATACGTGCAAGAGAAAAAATTGAATTACAAATCATATCCGGAAGTGATAAATGAATATTTTTGTAAAAAAGACAATATCGTCTGCGCGGGAACATACGGAAAAACAACAACCGCGGCATTGCTCTCTTGGATTTTTTTGCAGGCAAAACAAGATATAAGCTACATGTTTGGCGGGTTGAGTCTGAATGATATTGATTCCGCGCATATCTCCGACGAGCAGTCTGATTTTTCATTGGGTATTTTTGAAGGCGATGAATACAAAACATCACGCGCTGACATGCGAGCTAAATTTGTACATTATAAACCCGTGTTTGTGGTGCTGACAGGAGCACAATGGGATCATGCGGATATATACAAAACAGCGGATGACTATAAACAAGCATTTGTTGATTTGCTAGAAATGATCCCGTCGAAAAAAAATAACATGGGTTCGGTAATCGCCTGTATTGATGATAAAAATGTTCAGAAAATTATCACTCATGTAAAATCAGAATTGATAACATTCGGGCAAGGCGAGCAAGCAGACTATCGCTATTCAGATGTAGCGCAAAATGAATCGGGGCTGGCGTTTACCATTCATCACAAACATAAAACATATGAAATCCGATGCCAGCTTATCGGCGAATACAACGCGCAAAACATCACCGGCGCGTTTGCTATGGCAAATCGAATTGGTATTCAGAAGGAAAAAATAATCAAGGCGATCACGACATTCAAGGGGCTCAAGCGGCGTATGGAAAAACGCTTCGAAGGCCAAATAACCGTAATCGATGATATCGCGCATTCTCCGGCAAAAGCGGCATCTGTATTGTCTAACCTTAAAAAGATTTACAAAGGAAAAATTATCGCAGTATTCGAACCCAACACCGGAAATCGCCTGCCATCCGCTGTCGAGGGTTATAAAAACGCATTCAAAGATGCAGATATTGTCCTAATCCCGCGCCTTACGCGGGTAAAACAAAATCCACAAGATACGGAGCATCCGATGGATGGTGTCCGATTGAGGGAGATACTGGCAAAAAAAAATCCAAGTACGCAAATTTGGTATTGCTCGGATGATGAAGAGTCGATTGATTTGCTTGTTCGGCATTCGGAACCCGGCGACGTTATCGCATTTTTAGGAAGTCATGGATTTCGCGGGATAATAGAAAATCTGGTGGAAAAATTGAAAAAATAAACACAAAAAATAGAGTCCAATCACTCTATTTTTTATTTGAAAGATCTTATTTTCCTTCATCAACTATTTGCACCTGCATATTATCGCCCGACATATCGGTTACCATGAGCGTTATTCCGCAGGTATTGCATTCTATTACTTGTTCTTCCTGAAGGTCTCCGTAAGAACCTAAATCAACGGTGTTTTTGCATTCTGGACAAATGAGATTCATATAGGTAAGATAACATCACAAAATTAACAAAACAATGATAGCACGAATCTCGCAACTAATCAAATCTCGCAACAAACTCTATGAAAACACCGCAACAAACGTACGATGAATTGAACCGAAATCTGGGTACTGAAGTCTATTTGAAACGAGAAGACCAACATAAATATAAATCGCACAAAGGCAGATCCATCCCGCCCATGATAAAAACATATGCCAAAGAAGGGGCAACTCATTTTGTAATTTCTTCATCAGGAAACGCAGCAATCGCGGCAGGTCTGGCGGTGGAAAATCATAATCGAAATAATCCGCAAAACCAAATTTCTCTAACTGTTTTTGTCGGCCAGCATGTTGATAAAAAAAAACTGGACGTGCTACGAAATGAATTGAAAGATACGCGCATAACGATAGAGCAAGTGGAGCGGCCAAAGCAGCAAGCATTTCAATTGGATAAAGAAGACAAAGCAAAAAATCTGCGCCAATCGACCGATGATCTGGCGCTCGAAGGATACCTTTCTCTTGCGGATGATTTGAGTAAAATTCCAAATCTGCAGGCAGTCTTTGTGCCGACGTCATCGGGCACAACGGCGCAAGCGTTGCATACGGGATTTACTCAATTAGGACTTGCGGTGCAAATTCATATTGTGCAAACAACCACATGCCACCCTATTGCAGACGAATTCGATACCGTGGAAACTCCAAAAGAAAATTCGGTTGCCGGAGCGATAGTGGATAATGTTGCGCACAGAAAAGCAAAAGTGGTGGAGGCAATCAAAGAAAGCAAAGGATCGGGATGGATTGTGACAAATGATGAAATCAATGCAGCAAAAAAACTTGTGCGCGAATCTGCAAATATTGAAGTGTCGCCAAACAGCGCGCTCGCTGTCGCGGGTCTCAAAAAAGCGATCGCAAAAGGATGGAAATGGAATGGACCGGTGGTGTGTATTGTTACCGGGATGTAGTTGAGCTTCGGGGTAATTTAATTTTCTTGCTGCGGCCCCGCCCTGCGAGCAGAGCGGGGTTAAATGCCCGTTAGCCCCGCCCCCAATGAGGGCGGGGTCGCTGCGAAAATTAAATTACCCCTGCAGCTCTACACCCGCTTTACAATACTCACGATATTATTTCCATTTTCAATATCCGTTTTCTCCCCTTTTCTCACAAAATATTGATCGATTATTTCTAATCCCGCTTCTTTAAAAAGTTCTGCAAGTTCTTCCGGCGTAAATCCATAATAATAGCGCTCGCCAAGAATTTTTCCTTGCGGAGAAAACCACGGAATAATAAAATCATTTCCATCTTGCACTCTCCACTTCCCTTTTTCGATATTCTTCGCGACACTTTTTGAGTGCAGATTCCAATTTGTCATGATAATGTGTCCGCCCTTTTTCAAAATGCGTTTCATTTCATTCAACGCCCGCAAACGCAATTCTCGATTTGGTAGATGGTGAAACGCCGCGATGCAATACGCCACGTCACAACTCGCGTCCGCGAGTGGTAGTTCAGATAATTGCCCGACATAAAAAGTACCATTTGGATTTTTTTCTTTTGCTATTTTTATCAATTCCTCGCTCTGGTCGATTCCGATATATGAAATGGGAGCTTCGGGAGCTGCATCTGTACCTTGCAAATTCTGAAACATCTGGTATAATCGACCATTCCCGCAGCCAAGGTCTGCTACCGTGTCGCCGGGCTTGGTGTATACTGACAACGGCTTCAATTCTTCCCACAAATACGCGCGGGTATCTGAAAAATACGGGGCAATCGTATTGTATACTTCTTTGTTCTGATCAATTAATTTTTTAGCTTTTTCATTGTTCATAATGGACTCTAATTCCCGGTTTGTTCTTGTCGCTACCGGACTTGTTGCGCCGGTTAGCGCGACAAGAACAAACCGGGAATTAATACATTCTATGGATCTAAAAAGTAATGTCACAACTGATCAACTTGAAAAAATAGTACTCCATACAGTATCAGCGCTGCCAAAAACCAGAGCTGAATTTGAAGATGCGAAGCGAGTGATTTGCAGCAAGCTCGGCATTGGTCAGCCGCCAAATCGATTCCTGCGAGAAACCTACCAAAGACTGGTGGCCGAGGGTACTGTTCCTCAAAACAGTTTGGCGGATTTTTTCTTGCGCAAAGCTACGATCCGATCGATGTCCGGCATCGCGGTCGTAACGTCGCTCATCAAGCCATACATGTGCCCGGGCAAATGTGTGTATTGCCCCACCGAAGCCCGCATGCCAAAAAGTTATATCGCGACAGAGCCTGCCGCCGCTCGCGCGCTACGGCTCAACTTTAGCCCATACGAGCAAATGCGTCAACGCATAGAGATGCTGGCGTGTAATGGCCACAACACCGATAAAATTGAATATATTTTGAAAGGCGGCACATGGAACGCGTATCCGCTCTCCTATCAATATTGGTTTATTTTGGAATCATTCAAAGCCTGCAATAATTTAAAAAGAAAGCAAAACAATGAGCCGGAAATCCCCGCGACCTATGAAGATGATTGGAAAGGAAAAAATCTGGAAGAATTGCAGCAGGCACTCGAAGCGGAACAGCTGTACAACGAAACGGCAAACCACCGCATTATTGGCCTGACACTCGAAACTCGACCGGATGCCATCTCTCCAAAAACAATCTGTCACATGCGGCGTCAGGGCTGCACTCGAGTTGAACTGGGGTTACAGGCGGCGGATGACAAAATTTTGGAACTGATAAAACGCGGGCATACGGTCGATGAATTTAGACGAGCCATATGGCTTTTGCGAGAAGCGGGATTTAAAGTTGACCTGCACTTTATGCCCGATCTTCCCGGCACAACGGCTGATCATGATGTTGAAATGTACAGAAGTTTATTTACAGACCCGGCGCTAAAACCCGACATGGTAAAAATATATCCATGTACGGTTATCAAATCCGCTGAATTATACGGATGGCTCCAAGACGGACGCTACACACCCTACGGTCCAAAGGCATTATTCGCGGCACTTCTTGAAATGAAAAAATCCACACCTCGCTATTGCCGCATATCGCGACTAATTCGAGATATACCTGCAAATGAAATCGAGGCGGGAAATACCATTACAAATTTGCGAGAGGAATTATCTGCGGAACTTACCAAACGCGGAGAAAAATGCGTATGTTTGCGCTGCCGTGAAATCGGCAGACAAAAGGAAAATGTAGATATGAATGTCGAGCCGCTTTTGTTTGTAGATGAATATGAAACCTTGGGCGGGCGGGAATATTTTATAACATTCGAAGACAAAAATAGAATCGCGGTGTATGGATTTTTGCGCCTACGAATTCCGGCATATGAGACGCAGATATCTGAAAACATTTTGACTCAAGAAAAAAAAGAATTCATGTTGAACGAACTGCATACACTACTTCCGGACACAAAGGACGTAGCATTTATCCGCGAGCTGCATGTGTACGATACATTGGTTGGCATAGGAGATCATGATTCAGCATCAAGCCAGCACAAAGGATTTGGAAAAAGATTACTCGAAAAAGCCGAACAAATCGCGCGCGAAAACGCATATACAAAATGCGCGGTTATTTCCGGTGTGGGAGTGCGCGGGTATTACGAAAAAAACGGCTACCGCAAAATTGATACCTACATGGTAAAGGAGCTCTAGCGACTAGTGCAAAGTAAGAATCAGTGTTCCGATTATCATGATAATAATCGCAGCAATCTTCAGCAAAATATTTTTCTTATCGATTTCTTCTTTTATAAGATGCGGTGCAAAGAGACTCAAGAGGCTGGCAATGATAAAGACAAAAACCACTTGCGATCCTTCGAATGCAAATACAAGTGACGCAGGCGCGAGAGACAATGCCCATTGATTGAGCAAAATTCCCGCGTGATCAATAATTGATACTCCAAAAGTAATGCCTGTGGTTGTTTTGTTTAAATTGGCGTACTCAAGCTTCATGGCGTTTCTGAAACGTTTTGAAAAAAGCATAACACATGAACTCAAGGCCATTAAAATATTTATCCAAATGAACGCTGCCATAAAAGGCAGGGTTTGCAAAACTACGCCAAACAAAACCGCGTAGAGTCCGTATGCCGCGCACGCAACAAGCATGTACCAAACCGCTTTTGAAAATTTAGCTTTCTTGCCGACATGAATAGACGCAACAAGTGCCCCAATAATCAATATGCAAAACGCGAGCAATTCCAGTCCTGACAAACGTTTATTCAAAATCAACCATTCAAGTGACAATGCATACAGCGGTATCAAATTCCACCACACATTTATGCGTGTGGGCTCTTCTAGCGTCAGGGCTTTTATATACGGCATCCCACCAAAAAAATATAAAATCGCGCACACTAAAACCAGTAAAAATTCGTGAAAATCGGGAACTCTAAAATTTACAAAAGGGATGAAAATAACGACGAGTATACCCAACCAAAACAGCCACACCATATATACATAGGGGTTCTTGACTCGTTTTGACACAACGTATTTATCTCCTAAATTTACGAGTGCCCACAAAAAATGTGCGCCAATCGCAAAGGGTATCCAAGCCATAAAATTGATACAAATACGCGTTCTATGATAGCATAGAAGCGGTTTATAATCATGTATCCATTATCGTATGATACGAGCAGCCGGCGCGGTTATTATAGAGAATGGCAAAATTTTATTGGTGCGAGAAGACAAGCCCTACGGCTCGGAATTATTTATGCTCCCCGGGGGCAAAGAAGAGCCTGCCATTGACGGGACTCTCGAAGACACGGTAAGACGCGAAGTCCGCGAAGAAGTGGGACTGGAAATTGAAATTCAGGAGCATATAATGGACATAACGGCCACGCGACTGTCCAATAAAAATGAACAAATATTTCTGGCTCATTACAAAGCAAAACGAATCACTGAAGAAATTACACCGGGAGTTGAAATTCTGGAATGGGATTGGTTTCCGATAGACATGCTCCCGAAAAATTGCGCGCCAAATATTGCGAAAATTATAGAAGTATACAAAGAACGTTATGATATTTGAAACATTGGAATTTAAATAGATTATCCGGAGTTGACGAACGACTTATTATAATTTGAATACTTATGCAATTACAAGAAAAAGATTCGGAAATATATAACTTGATTCAAAAAGAAACGGCGCGCCAAAGCGAGGGACTCGAAATGATACCTTCGGAAAACCATACTTCAGAAGCTGTGCTTGAGGCGCTCGGCTCACGCCTTACGGATAAATATTCGGAAGGATACCCCGGAATGCGTTATTACGGCGGATGTGAAAATGTGGATGCCGTAGAAAATCTCCCGCGAGACCGTGCGAAAGAATTATTTGGCGCGACGCACGCAAATGTGCAGCCGCATTCGGGCTGTCCCGCAAATATGTCAGTATATTTTGCGCTCTGTAACGCGGGCGATACCGTAATGGGACTAAAACTCTACCATGGCGGCCACATGACACATGGATTAAAAGTAAATTTTTCAGGAACACTCTACAACAGTGTCCAATATGGATGCCGTCCCGATGGGTACATTGATATAGACGAAATGCGCCGTCTTGCGCATGAACACAAACCAAAATTAATAGTTTCCGGAGGAAGCGCATATCCCCGCACCTACGAATGGGAAAAATACCAAGAAATCGCGCATGAGGTTGGAGCATTTCATCTGGCAGACATGAGCCATGTTGCGGGGCTCGTCGCGGGGGGTGTGTACCCAAATCCGGTGGGTATCGCGGATGTGGTTACCACCACCACCCACAAAACACTCCGGGGGCCTCGCGGCGCCATGGTTTTGTGCAATGGCAATCCATCCACCCCGCTCAAATCAGTGGAAAGAACAAAAGAAAATATCCCCACACTCATTGACCGCGCGATTATTCCCGGATTCCAGGGCGGACCGCACAATCATCAAACCGCGGCGATTGCGGTTGCTCTAAAAGAAGCCATGCAGCCCGCATTTAAGGTATATGCCAAGCAAATTTTGTTGAACGCAAAGATACTATCGGAAGAACTGCTTAAAAAAGGGTTTGAATTGGTTACAGGAGGGACGGAAACGCACCTCATGCTTATCAATCTCAATAACAAAAACGCTTCAGGAAAAGAAGGCGAAGAAGCACTGGGCTATGCAGGTATCACCGTCAATAAAAATACAATACCCCATGATCCGAGAAAACCATTCGATCCTTCGGGAATTCGACTCGGCACACCCGCCCTCACTTCTCGCGGCATGAAAGAACCTGAAATGATTTTGATTGCTTCTTTTATTGATCGGGCGATTTCAAACAGAGGAAATGGTTCCGAACTTGCAAAAATCCGCGAAGAAGTTAAAGAACTTTGCAAAAGCTTTCCGCTTCCGAATTAGTATGGAATGGTTAAGTTCAAACGAAATCGGGACCGCAAAAATTGGTCATCAAATCGCTGAGAAATTAAACAGCGGTGACATTTTACTTCTGCAAGGACCACTTGGAGCCGGGAAAACAACACTCGCCAAAACAATCGCGGCATCGCTTGGCATCACAAAAAATGTCACCAGCCCCACATTCACGCTCATGAATGTCTACGAGATAACCGATGAAAAAATAAAAGAACGCGGCATTGAGCAGCTCGTTCATATCGATACCTACAGACTCGAAAAAGAACAGGAGCTCATTGATATAGGGGCGGAAGATTATCTCGCGGCGCCCGGCACGATTTGTATTATCGAGTGGCCGGAAAAAATCCCGAACATTTTGAAATCATACAAAACGATTTTGGTGAAGCTGGAACATATAGACGAACATACGAGAAAAATTTCGATGGAAGACTAGCCTGTCTCGAGTGTAGTACCCAAAATTTCATTGATATACACAATCACTGACTGACCTTCTTTCAGAGACTGTGGTACAATTTTTACTTTTGTTTTTCCAAATACAAGCTCAAGTCGTCCGGTAATACGGTTACCTCGAGGATTGACCACCGTCACCGCGTGTGTGTCCGTAAGTTCTGACCAAGCAACATGCTTGCCGTTGCGTAACGTAACCCCCGCGCTATCGATGCGAGCCGGCCAGACGCGCGTTTGAAGCCACATAAGCAATCCTCCGAGGCCAAGCGTAAAAATGGTGGCAAAAGCCATTGTGGTTTTGAAAAAACCATTGATATGTATATCCATAGATCCAGTTCTAAAAATTAAATTATTATTTTATATTAAACCAATATTTGTAGCCTCTCAAGGCAAACCATTCTTTCAATTTATGCCAAGACCCACGTCTATGCCATTTCATTTGCTCAAGCGAATCAGACTCTTTTATCCATCCGAGCAACACTCTCTTCAACTTTTTTACCACAAATTTATTCTTTAGTCTGATATTCGCTTCATAATTGTGGTAAAAACTGGGGTGGTCGATATTGCTGCTGCCTATCATGGCCCATTCATCATCGACTATTACACCTTTGCCATGCATCATTCTTTTTAGCAGATGCACTTTGACACCATACACACGCATTATGGAAAACCACGCATATGCCGCGTAGGTGGCAAAACGCAAATCGGTACGGAAGGGAATAAGCAAATCCACTCTCACTCCCCTTTTTTTTGCCCGCCAAAGCTCTTTCAAAAATTGCTTATCGGGAAAATAATAGGGCGAAAACAGTATAACACGTTCCCGCGCTTTTTGTAACGCTTCCGCGTATTTTCTTCTTGCACGAGAATATTTATGTTGCGGTTGGTCGAAAATGAAATCGATTTGATCATGCAATACGCGGTACCGGCCCTTAAACAAATGGGCCACCACTTGTTTGTCGCCTCCGCAGAGCATGTATTGCTTTGCAAAGGAACGCAGCATAGAGCGCACCACTTTACCCCGCACAAGCACATGGATGTCGAGCCAATCTTCCGTGGTTTTATCGATATTCACTCCGCCGATAAAACCGACTCGCTCGTCTATAACCAACACTTTTCTATGATTTCGTATGGAAAATTTTTGCCAAAATCCTTTGAACTTATTTCTTCTTTCCTGAAACAATCTGATATCAACTCCCCTGTCCCGCAATAGCTTGATACGCTTTCGTGACAATGCGAAACTCCCCCAATAATCAATCACGAGCCTCACTTCCACACCTTCTTTTGCTTTTTGTTCGAGCAAGTCAAAAAAAGTGCTGCCCACTTTATCGTCCACCATAATATAGACCTGCCAATAAATACTGTGTTTTGCGGACTCAAGCGCATGGTACATTGCCTTCCATGCTTCCTTGGTGGTCGGATAAATTTTATATTCAGACTTGCTCATACACCCCCAATGTAGCGCGCGGCAAGAATCTCGTCAAGAGAAAATCGAAAAATTAAGCTTATTGGAGCGCGGCTTTTATAAATTCTCTGAACAATGGATGCGGGCGCATCGGTTTTGATTTGAATTCAGGATGAAATTGGATACCGACAAAATACGGATGACCTTTGAGTTCAACTATTTCCACTAAATTTGATTCAGGATTTATACCCACTATTTCAAATCCCGCGGCATCCATTTCATTCGCGTACTCGTTATTGTATTCATAGCGATGCCGATGCCGCTCGGAGATAACGTCCGTCCCATACGCGGCGTGTGTTTTTGTTCCCTTTCGGAGCGCGCAATCATACGCCCCAAGCCGCATGGTTCCACCGTATCTGTTTTCTTTGATATTTTTTTCTTGAAACGGATTTACGATTATCACCGGATGCTTGGTATTTGGATCAACCTCAAGCGTATGCGCTCCCTTTTTGTCCATTACATTGCGCGCGAATTCGATACAAGCAAGCTGCATTCCGTAACAGATACCGAAATACGGAATTTTTTGCTCGCGGGCAAACGTGATCGCATATATAATTCCTTCCACTCCTCTTGTGCCAAATCCTCCGGGCACCAGAATCCCATCGTATTTTGAAAGCTGTTTTACGGCTTTTGGATTTTTTTCAAAATCTTCGGAGTCAACCCACGTCAATACGGGCCGAGCGCCGTTAAACCATGACGCGTGCTTGATTGCCTCAATCACCGAAATATACGAATCAGCAAGCGTAAAATCTCCGGTTCCAAAATATTTTCCCACCACGGCGATTTTTACTTCTTTCGGCGCGGACTTTATGCGATGCACAAAAGATTTCCAGTCATCGAGCTTGCTTTTGCGGGGCTTGAGTCCGAGAATTTTGAGCAATTTGTTTCCGGCATCTTGCTCTTCAAACTTGAGCGGAATTTCGTAAATGGTTTCGACATCCGGCGCTGATATCGCGAGTTCTTTTTCTATACCGCATAGCAACGCCAATTTTTCTTTTCTGACCGCGTCGAGTTCAGATGGTCCGCGAGCGATTATCATTTGCGCGTGGAGTCCGGTGCTATTTAACTGTCGCTGCGCGTGTTGGGTCGGTTTTGTTTTCATTTCTCCCAAATGGCTCGGCACGGGCAGATAACTCACCAAAATAATTGCCACATCTTGCGGACGCTTGAGCTGCAATTCTCGCACCGCTTCCAAAAAAATAAGATTTTCATATTCACCCACCGTGCCGCCTATTTCCATAATCGTGATATCGGCTTTTGCTTTTTTTTGCGCTTCCATGATGCGGCGCAAAATTTCTTCCGGAATATGAGGTACCACCTGAACGCATTTTCCTTTATATTTCATGCTTCGTTCATTCTGAATTACGCTCGTATACACGCGGCCGGTCGTCATGTAATTGGTCGAAGTCAAATCCGTATCAAGAAAACGTTCATAATTCCCCATGTCTTGATCAGTTTCGTCTGCGTCATCGGTTACAAATACTTCCCCGTGTTCCGTGGGATTCATAGTTCCCGCGTCCACATTTATATACGGATCCGCTTTGATCGCGGTTACCGTAAAACCCTTGGTTTTCAAAATCGCGCCAAGCGAAGCAGATGTAACACCTTTCCCCACACCCGAAAGCACTCCACCGACTACAAAAATGAATTTTGGCTGCTTTTTTGTTGGCATCATACTTTTTTCAAAATAAAGTAATTCAGGACTTACGCATAAGTCCTATTATAAACATGAATAGTATAGCACAAATATGCACTTACCAAAACAACTCTAAAATAAACAATACCCTCGGGGGAGGGTACGTTATGTCGCGGTTATAATGACTCTAAACTCGGCTTCCAGACCATGCGAAAATTGTGCCACAAGGTCGTATTCACCCGCTTCTTTTATTTGGGAAAGGATCCGGATTTGCTTCCCGTCCATTTCAATTTTCAGCTGTTTTTTTATAGCGCTCGCGATTTTACTTCCACTGACCGCCGCATATAAACGGCCTTCGGGGTTGATTTTTTCGATGATCTCAATTTCCGCTCCATCGAGTTTGGCTGCCGCTTTTTGCTGGTCTTTCAGTTCCTGTTCGATCTTTTTTGCCTGTCTGGTCGTTTCGCTATTCAGCTCCTCGAGGTACGTTTTATTTGCAGACTGCGCAAGATGGTTTTTGAGCAAAAAATTGCGAGCATAGCCATCTGCTACATTCTTTATGTCCCCCTTCTTTCCGGTGCCTTTTACATCTTTGAGCAATATTACCTTCATACATGACTATAGTAACAAGCCCTTGAAAATACTGCAAGTTTAGGCTACACTGGCGGTATACTCATCAAATATCTATGAAATCAGGCTTTGCCATACTGGTAGGACGGTCGAACGTGGGGAAATCCACGCTCATGAACACTCTCGTCGGAACAAAAATCTCTGCGACCAGTTTTAGGGCGCAAATGACTCGCCATGTCATTCATGGGGTTATAAATTCTTCCGAAGGTCAGGTGGTAATTATCGATACTCCCGGTATTTTTAAGGACAAAAAAAATCGACTGTCGGCAAAACTCATCCAAAAAGCAAAAGAAGCGCTCGAGGGCGTGGATATCATTATGTATGTGATTGATCCGACAAGAGAAATCGGATCCGAAGAGCGCTATATTTACGGACTTATCCGCCACCTCGATGTCATGAAAATTTTGGTTCTTAATAAACAAGACCTGCCGGATAGCGAAAAAAAATACAAAGAAGATTATTTGGAATGGGCCGATGATTTTGACGCGGTGTTCAGTCTCTCTGCGCTCAAAGCAAGCAATGTAAAACCTTTACGAGACAAAATTGTGGAGCTCATGCCTGAAGGCGAACCGGTATACCCAGCTGAGCAGCTCACAAATGTGGATAAAGAATTTTGGATCGCGGAAATCGTGCGAGAAAAAATTTTTTCCGTTTTCGAAAAAGAAGTTCCGTATTCAATTAACGTGGAAGTGGACGGCGTGGAAGACAAAGAAAACGTGATCGTGATTGAAGCGAGAATTCTCACCAACAATGTGCGCTACAAAAAAATTATTATCGGATTTAAGGGGCAAAAATTGAAAGAAGTGGGGCAAATGGCTCGCAAAGAGCTGGAGCAAGCGCTCAACAAAAAAGTATTCTTGGATTTGGAAGTGGAAGTCGACACGCATTGGATAGAACGCATCTAATCCGTGTACGCGTTTTTTTTCAGTATTCCCATTTCAACCGCGGTCATGCCCCATCCATAGCCGAGCCCGTGCCCACCGGCCGCGCGTTCACGAGCTTGATCTTCATTCAAACATGTAAGTACGCCAAAAACCACCGGCGTATTTTTTTTCAAATTTAATTCCATTATTCCCTTTGATACCGCGTCGGCCAGATACTCAAAATGTGCCGTCTCCCCTTTTATAAGCGCGCCCACTACCACTACCGCATTCGGAGCATGGGTGTCTATCATGGCCAAAGCTCCATATACGAGTTCAAATGATCCGGGAACGAATTGAACGCTAATATGTTCTTCGGCCACCCCGCAATCGCGCAAAGCCCTTTTGCAATCAACCAAAAGCGCGTCCGTAAGTTCTTTATTCCAGCGCGCGACAACGATACCGATTTTCAGATCTCTTCCGTCCTTTTTTGAAAATAGCATGCCTTTTGTCATATTATTTTTTTAATAACCGCTCTACGGTATCGACAATCGCTTGGATTGTTTTATCACATTCAATATTAACTCGATCACCGATTTTATACAAAGAAAAAATGGTACGGCGCAGTGTCTCGGGAATCAAATGTACAAAAAAACTGTCGCTATCGGGATCATTTATGGTAAGACTCACTCCATCTATCGCGATAGACCCTTTTTGCAAAATATATTTCATCCAGAATGGATCGCAACCGATTTGGAAACGAATGCCGTTTTGATCGTTATGCGCATCCTTGATAACTCCCACCGCGTCAACATGGCCGGAGACCATATGGCCTCCAATATCCTCTCCATATGTTACCGGCCGCTCGATGTTGACCTGCCGGCCGATTTGCAAAGATCCAAGCGTGGTGCGCGCCAGCGTTTCCGGACTTATATCAAAATATAATTTTTCAATTTCATTTTTTTTTACGGTTAAGCAAACACCATTGACCGAAATACTGGAGCCCTGCGATATATCTTGTTGAATGAAATCAGACGAAGCAACACATAACTCAAAAAAAGGAGGCTGCTCCCGCAACCCCTCTATGCTTGCCGTGCTGGTTATGATTCCGCTAAACATGCCGGTTTTCAAAATACGTTCGAACTTTCGCGACATCCGAAGCTATCTTATTTTTGAGCTCGCCCAAGGTTCTACATTCCATGAAATCAGAGACTTTGTCAAGTGCGTCAAGCGCTACGGTTTCTCCGTACAATTCTCCGCCGGGAAAATCGAGAATATGCGCTTCCACTTTTCCTATAAGCGCGTGTACACACAGGGCCGCATGATAGGTAGTGCCTTTTACGGTGAGTTTTGAAGCATACACGCCCGGAGAAAGACCGAGTTCATTATAAGAGAAATCAAAATTTGCAGTGGGATAGCCAAGTATATTTCCCTGTCCATCACCTCTGACTACAACCTTTGTAAACATAGACGCATGGTAATGCACTATTTATTTTTGCAAAAGTTCCAAGGCTTTTTCAATACCCTTGTCCTTTACGGCGCTCGTGTCATTTGGATCCGCGCCCTCTTTTACTTCAAACATTTCCTCTATCGTGATATCGGGCGTAATACCCTGTTTATCAATACCGCGATCTTTTGGCGTAAACCACTTTGCGATGGTCAGTTTGAGCGCGGAGCCATCCCTCAAAAATTCAAAATCCTGGACAGAACCTTTCCCGAATGTCTTTGCACCAACGATTTTCGCGACCCCATAATCTTGCAAAGCTCCGGCAACAATCTCCGCCCCCGAAGCGGTTCCCTCGTCTACAAGTACGATCGTGGGTATGTCGGAAAGGCGATGTTTTCCGGTGCTTTTGTGTTCACGAATATTTTTATCCGTAAAACGCTCTCTCACAATCACGCCATCACGTATCCATTCGCTCGCTACCAGCACCGATGAATCGAGATAACCGCCCGGATTTCTGCGTAAATCCAATATTAATCCCTTTGGCTTACTTGGAAGCACAGTTTTTATAGCATCATCGAATTCGCCAACGGTTTTGTTATTGAAATTGCTGATACGTATATAGGCGATATTGCCTTTTTTCATTTCCGAGGTTACTGATGGAATATTGATTTTTTCGCGTACAATCGAAACCTCTTCCGGAACTTGTTTGCCTTTTTTGAGAATGGAGAGGACAGCGGTCGAACCCACTTCTCCGCGAATTTTGAGGACCGCTTCGTCGAGCGCAAGTCCAAATGTATCTTCACCGTTTATTTCAAGAATATAATCCCCCGGCCTAAGCCCCGCCCGTTCAGCGGGCGTACCCGGAAGCGGCGCGATAACCACTAATTGATTGTCTCGCATGCCGATTTCCGCTCCTATACCGCCGAATTCTCCCTGAAGACTTTGCGTAAATTCCTTTGCCGGACCGGGCGGAAAGTAGGCCGAATATGGATCGTCAAGTCCGCCCACCAATCCCTTTAGTGATCCATAAAACAAATCAACATCGCTTACCGGCTGATCCACATACCGCTCTTTTATGGTATCCCAAACTTCCCAATATTGATCGAACGACACGGAATCAGATCGAGTCTTGCTGTACAAATCCAAAATTTTTGTTATATCCACGTCCCCCTCTTCGGTAATGAATTTTTTTACCGATCTGTATGAATTCACCGACATGCCGGCAAAAAAAGCAAGCGCTATTGCCAGGATTATGGCTATGCGCTTTACGGTTTTGTGTTCTTTTTTTTGTATGTATTCTTCCATAATAATCAGGCCATATACTCGATGTGCGCTCCGATACTTTGGAGTCGTTGCGGCAGATCCTCATAGCCGCGTTCTATATAGTGAATATTTTCGAGCGTGGAAGTTCCATGAGCTGCGAGCATTCCAATGCAGAGCGCCATTGCCGGACGAATACCGTTTGGTGCAATCAAATTTCGCGGCTTAAGTTTGGTGGGACCCTCTATAAAAATACGATGCGGATCAAGGAGATCGAGTTTTGCTCCCAATTTTGAAAATAACAAATATTGTGTCGCGCGATTTTCGTACATCCAATCGTGGATTAACGTACGTCCTTTTGCCACGGTCGCTATCGGAACAAAAAAAGGAATGTTGTCAATATTTATACCCGGAAATGGCATCGCGTGTATTTTGTCCGGCAAGGCGGTTAGATTACTTGGCTTTAGAATAATATCTACAATCGAAAAATGTCCATTTTTTGATAGATGATGATTTTTGAATTCCATTTTTTGTCCCATTACCGATAACTTTTCGAGTTCCAATTCCAAAAAATCGAGCGGACAATTTTTTATGGTTAATTCGGATTTTGTGGTAATGGCGAGCGAAATAAATGCCATCGCTTCGAGCGGATCGGGCATCACATGATATCGCGGAACCGGTTTGAGTTTGGCAACACCTTTGATTTTCAAAGTCGAAGTCCCCACCCCTTCGATTTTTGCTCCTGCTTTTTTTAAAAAATAACACAAATCCTGCACCATGTAATTTGCGGACGCGTATTTGATGATGGTGGTTCCCGAAGCAAACACCGCCGCCATAATCGCGTTCTCCGTAGGCGTGTCTCCGGCCTCGTACATCACCACTTCAGTTCCCTTGAGCCCTTTATTCGTGACCTCGTAATATTCTCCGCGCATGTGTATTTGAACTCCGAGCTTTCGTAGCGCATACAAATGCGGCCGCACCGTGCGCTCGCCAAGCTCGCATCCGCCAGAATGATACAATTTGTATTTTTTTGTCCGCGCGGCCAGCGCACCGAGCAAAAACAATGATGAACGAATTTTGGAACAAGAAACTTGATCCAAATTCTCCATGCGTACGTCTTTTGAACTGTCTATAAAAAGTGTGTGTTTGTTTTGCCATTCAAAAACCACTCCTATGCTTGCCAAAATATCGAGCACCTTATGGACGTCGTCTATCCGCGGCATATCGTAAAAAGTCACCTTGCCGCGCACGAGCAACGTGGAACAAAGCAGCGCTACAGCCGAATTTTTTGCCGTGTTCACGGAAATCGTCCCATGTAATTTTTTTGCCCCATGTATGAGATATGATGGCATAGGAGGTTGATTTGGTGGAAAGAATACTATATGATTATATCTGAACTTTTGAGCTTTGACAACCCGCATGCAAACCCATTATACATTTGATCCCTTACGTTTCAGACTTACGAGAACAAAGCGTGTCATGATCATGCTTTTTTTAATTGGAACTTTTTTTATAGTGTCACCCATACTTATTTTTTATACCATGGGATTCAGGTATGATCTGAAAAGCGGCATCGTGAGGACGACGGGCGTCATCAGCGTGAATATCGAGCCGAAGGACGCACGGGTGTATATACAGGAAAAACCAATTCAAGAAAAAATGCCGGCACGACTTTCGAATTTAACCCCCGGCGCGTACCGCATGCGTATCGAAAAGCAGGGATACAAAACATGGGAAAAAGAAATCAATGTGGTAAGCAATCAAACCACATACATACATTCGTTTGAGCTTTTGAAAGACGCGACACCTGCGGAGGCGACCATTCCGAAATCCATTATCGAATTGCATTCGCTACCGGTCACCGAATCCATCGTGGGCCTTGCCGAGGTACCCCAAGCGGTGAGCTCGACATATGACGTATTCGCATTTGATCCAAAAAAACAATCATTCGAACCGATACAAAGTTTTAGCAACAGGCCGGAAATTTCCGTATCGCCTTTTCACGCGAACGGTATGATCTTGGAAAAAAAAGCAAAGGGCTTGGGCCAAACTACCGTACATTTATTTGACACAAAAAATTACGACCGTCGATCTGACTTATCATTTCCTTCGGCCGCCCAATTTTCTTATCAATGGAGCAAGACATCCGGAGAAATATACACTCAAATCAATGACAAAATAGAGCGCTTCGATATACAGGGCAAACGCGCGCCTGTGGGCGTAGTATCCTCAAGTATTGAAGCATGGTATGTGGAATATCCGGAAACATTGTGGGTGATTAAAAAAGCGACATTATATGTGGAGCAGAAACCAGCGATTGCATACAGTGTTCCGGAAGATACCGAAAACATATTGGATATAAACAGAGATCGAATCATACTGAAGACAAAAAACGGTGCCACCGTCATAAAAAGAAATGAAAAAAATAACGCGGTCACCAATATTTTTGCGCGGTCGTGGTACTACCATGATGAAACCGAAGAATGGTGGGTGTGGTCTGACTGGGAATTGTCGACCATACACAAAGACGGCAACCTGCAGCTCTTGAGCCGCGAAGGAAAAAAAATCAAAGGAGCGGTTTATTTGAACTCGAAGGGATTGAAATTACTCGCGCACGATCATGGAGCGGACGCGTTTAATCCCGGAATTTTCCCGACACAAACGCTGCTCGATCGCACGGATATCGATGAAATTTTTGCGATTCCAAAATATAAAACACTGTATTTTACGATAGCCGAAAATGGCGCAAAAAAATTATTCAAATTGCCGTATTGACACCGACACCGCTTTACCATCGTACCAGTTTCTTTATGACGATGTCGTAATACCACCTCATTATAGGATTGCCGATATGGGTGAGCAGCGGATTTTCGACCGACGCGTCCTGAAAATAAATTCCGCTTACCGTGTCTTTTAGCAATGCCCGATCGGAAATAATTCTATTTTTTTGTATGTACGCGCGTTTTTTGTACCAAAGCTTCCAATGTGCCGGCCGCATCCAATATCCATACGTTTTTATTTTTTCTCTCCACCAGCCATTTTTCAGTGAAAACAAAAACAGTCCGATTTCGAGCGGTATAAAAATGGGAAGCAATAAGAGAATTGTGGGAACTTTGAAAAATACAAATAAAATCGTATAACGATTTCGCTCCATCCAATAATACTTTTGTATGCTTTTGCTAAATTGATATTTGTGATAAAAACCGAATCTCGAGCCAAAACCACGCGCTTTCCCATCATTTTCATGCGCAACGAATAATCCGTATCCTCGTGATACATGAAATAATCGACATCCCAAAGTCCGTATTTCAAAAGTAAATCCGTGCGCATCATAACTGCCGCCCCGCTCGCGTAGCCGATGTCTTTTGTCTTTGGCAACGTGACCGTAGCAATATCGGTTCTATACTCGTCCGTGTATCCGAATCCCAAGTAATGAAGTTTATTTCCGCTTGAATTTATCAAATTTTTTTCCGGATCAAGCAGCATAAGCGATTGCGCCACGCCGATCGCTCCATCCGCGTCCATGGTCTCGACAAGTGCTTTCATGCAGTCGCTCGCCATGTATCCATCGCCATTATGCAAATACGCGTAATCAAATCCGTGGTCAATCGCCCACCGCAATCCCAAATTATTACCGCCCGAAAACCCGAGATTTTTTTCTTGAACTAAAATGGTGGTATGCGGGAGGCTGTTTGTATGTTTTTCTATTTCTTCCTGTATATACGGAGCTTGCGAAGGATGCTCGGGTTTATGAGAATTGTACACGATCAAAAATTCTATAAGATGATGGGGATAGGTCTGCGCTGCCGCTCCCTGTATTGCGTCCGCCAAATATTTTTTTGGCTCTGCATCCCACAATAAATACACGATTGCAACTTTTGATTGACGTGATGGCGCCACTTGCATTTGTATTTGAGTAAAAACCGCGGTGTTAGAACTTGGTTGCATAGTATTTATAATTTCCCCGCCATTTCCAAAAATATTTTATCCAGCTTATAAGATGCACGCGCGCGTATTTATTTTTTACCAGTGCGTTTATGATGCCGGGTACTTTTGCGGAAGCTCTGCCATGCACATGTTTTATATACACATCGTGCACATAATATACGGGTCTGTGCGCTTCCCACATACGACGGCACCAGTCGCTGTCCTCCGCGTACATCCAAAATCTGTCATCAAACATGCCCACTTCTTTGATTGCCGCGCCGCGAACAAACATCGCGGAACCCATAATCCAGTCGACCGGACGTGTTTGATTGTGATCAAAATCTTTCATCAAAAAATGATCGGCTTTTGTTTTGCCTTTTCCTTTTTTACCTAATTTCGTTCTGCTGTAAATGGGCTGCGTAAACGTAGGAAAACGAAAACATGAATACTGAAGCGAGCCATCGGGATATACGATTTTTGGCCCCACCATGCCCACATTTTTGTGTTCTTCCATAAATCGAAAAAGCCGCTGCAACAATCCCTGTCCTTGCGGAAAAATCGTATCGGGATTTAAAACAAAATAATAATCCGCGGACACGATGCTCATCGCCTTATTGTGAGATTTTCCAAACCCTTCATTTTGTTCTTGATGTATCAACCGCACTTCCGGAAAATATGTTTTGAGCATATTCTCTATGCCGTCAGTTGATGCGTTGTCCACTATCACGACTCCGATATTCAGGTTTGACCCCGCAATATCCTCGTACATTGAAGCAAGACAGGTTTTGACTGTCTCCGCTTCATTGGTCGAAACCATCGTGATGCAGATGTTGTACATAATCGATAAGCGCAGCGAGAACGAAGGTACATGTAAATTATATGGATAGAACTTACGGATTTGATATAGGCCAAGGCGGCAGCGAGCACCAACGTGAGGCGTAGTTACCGCTACGCCTCGCTAGGCGCGCAGCGACAACGCAGGGATATATCAAATCCGTAAGTTCTAAAACCAGCGGCGCAGACCCTTCCAATACATTTTTCTACTCGCCGTTATGGAACGTCGCGCAGCGCGTAGCTTTTTGAAATGCGCAAAAATTTCTTTCCACGATCCAAAAATAATACCGGGTTCGGTACAAAGAATATACACAAATTTCTTTGCTTCAAACCAAACAATCCACGGAGAATCCAATAGAAAATTCTGCCAATATTCATTTTTATAGAGTGTCCTGATATGATTTTTGTATGAATGAAATCTGATATAACGAGACTGGCGATGTTTATTTTTTATGGCGGCCGCGTCGCTCATGGATTTTGGTCCTGCTCCGGTACGGTCATGATACGCGGCGACATCCAAAATCACATAGGAGGTATAGCCCGCATTGCGCATGCGGTAGGCCAAATCCAAATCTTCTTTGTAGCTGTGGTATGTGGGATCGAATAAATTATTTGAAGGTAGTAAAACGTTATCGATCAAACTTTTTCGCAGCATCGCAAAGGCTCCGGATACGCCAAATACCTCGATGATGGATCTGTCAAACATGGCGCGTACTTCGCGGCTGTCGCTGTCTTTCGCCCACGTCTGGCGAGTAAGCCATTCGATTGCTCTTCTGTTGCGGAGCAGTCGTATGCCAATCGCGTCTATATCGCTCGTAAATCCACGCGACGCTTTTTCGAGCGGATTGCCGGCCTGCATACTGGTTACAAGGTCAAAATCCCAGCGCATGAGCCGAGTCGATACCGCGGATGTCTGATGGTGTTTATCCAAAAACTCCACCATGCGACCAATGGTCTCGGGCATGAGATACATATCCGGATTC
>CAZKQL010000005.1:24204-25461 GCA_964554925.1 uncultured Gammaproteobacteria bacterium
AAAAGCAGGACGTATTCGGTCTTTGCTTCCGCGTACGCGCGATTATGACCGGCGGCAAATCCGATATTTGATTCATTTTTCAAAATCTTGCAGGGCTTTCCGATTTTTTTCAATTCCGTTTCAACGGCGGCTAACACATTACCGTCAGACGCGTTATCCACAATAATCATTTCAAAATCCTGAAATGTTTGACGTGACAAGGAATCAAATAAATATGGAATGTATTTCGTTTCCTTGTCATTGTAGACAATCATGCTTATGGAAAGTTTTGGCATATATTTTTTAACGGCGAACAAATTTACTATTGATCCAAACAAGTGCCACTCCGATCGGTCGCGCGATGGCTATCCAAATCCAGATATACCACGGCTCCCATTTCTTAAAATACGTTACCATGCTCCGCGTAAACCACTTTTGTTTTTGAACACTCGGTAATTTCTTAAACGTCTGCCCCACATAATCAACACAGCTCACCACAGGTGTATACAAAACCTTGAAACCAAGACGCCTTATCTCTCTGCAGGTATCCACATCTTCAAACCAAATAAAATAACGGGGGTCAAACGCCCACCCCAATCTATCAATAATTACGCGTCGGGTCAACATAAATGAACCGCGCACCGAGTCCACTTCCCGCTCTTTATCGAAATCAAAATCCTTATACAAATATGAATTGAGTAAACCGGGAAAAATTTTTGAAATCTTCAACACCAATGCCAATTGATCCGACAATTTTGGAAATCTCCGCGGTTTTGCGTCTTCATTCAGCTTTCCATGTTCATCCACCAATTTGCAGCATAGAATCCCGACATCTTCACGTTCCTTCATATAATTAACCAAAATTCGGAGTGAACCCGGTGAAACACGCATATCAGGGTTAAGAAACAAAATAAATTCGCCTGTTGCGTTTTGCAGGGCTCTGTTATTCGCAGCTCCGAATCCGATATTTTTTCCGTTTTCAATAATTTGTATATAAGAAAATTTCTTCTTAATTTCCTCTACCGAACCATCTGTTGAACCATTATCTGAAATAATGTGTTCAAACAAAAGGTCATCCGCGCCTTGCATCACCGAATTTATTTGATCAAAAATCAATTTTCCATCATTTGTATTTACCGTGATTACAGAGAGATCCATATGCTAATCTTTCCAAAAATAATGAAACAATGAAAAACTTAAAAGGCAAAAAGTACCGAGTACATATATGATCAATACCGTCGGATCCGAGTCGCGTACCGTAGTTGCATTTTTCATAAG
>CAZKQL010000006.1:0-5821 GCA_964554925.1 uncultured Gammaproteobacteria bacterium
GCGCCTGGATGGACGCTGTGAAAATCGCCGCGATGCCGACCACCATGGCCGCCACGCAAAGAGCAATCATGAGCTTCCGGAACATTTTCCCTCTCTTTCTCTGCCAATAATCTTCTGCATGGGATCGATCAGTTTATCACAAAAAAGCCATTTTGTCAATCGTGTGGTGTGGGCATGAGGGTAAAGGCCACAAGCGCATACAAAACAAAAAAAGGCTAAACATAGCCAAATTTCTGTGCAGAAAGAAAAAAATCCCCCGCTCGTCGAACTAAATAGAGAGCTTTTGTTGATCTCTGAAATTTTATTAACTAACCAAAATTATATGGCTATGCATACCCACACTCATCCCGCGCGAGATACGCGCGATTACAGCGATGCTTTGTCTGTCTTTCTTCTTATCTTGCTCATAACACTTGTGGTCGGTGTGGCTGTCTATGTGTGGGGACGGTCAACAAATGGGAACTCAGGAGGCTCTAACCAAGGGGAAACCGAAATTAAATCAGATACGCAAGAGCAAATAAGAATTCCTGAAACTGAAATACCGCAAGCGACGCCTCAATACTAAACATACGGTGCATTTTAGGATAAAGCAGCGAGTGTCCTCCAAACCCCTCGAAAAAAAACCACAAAAGTGTTAAAATAAAAACGCCTTTTTAACCTATCAATCAGCCGCATGCTCTCCCAATTTCTCGATATCGTTCTCCATCTCGATGATTATCTGCAGCTCATCGTCCAACAATACGCCACATTGACCTATGTTATTTTGTTTTTGATACTGTTTATTGAAACCGGGTTTGTGGCTGTCCCCTTTCTTCCTGGGGATTCATTATTATTTGCGGCCGGTACCATCGCCGCAACCGGCTCGTTAAAAGTAGAAATAATTTTCTTTGCCATGTTCGCGGGCGCGGTGCTTGGCGATACTCTCAACTACCACATCGGCAAATACATCGGCCCGCAAATTTTTAAAAGAGAAAATTCCATTCTCTTCCACAAAGAACATCTGGTAAAAGCCGAAGCTTTCTATGAAAAATATGGTAAAAAAACAATCATTATCGCCCGTTTTATCCCCATTATCCGAACCTTTGCGCCCTTTGTCGCGGGCATAGGAAAAATGAAATACAACACTTTTCTTATCTACAATGTAGTCGGAGGATTGGTCTGGTGCGCGTTATTTATTTTTGGCGGATATTGGTTTGGGAATTTACCTATCGTGCAAGAAAATTTCGGCTTCATCATTATCGCCATTATTATTCTTTCCACTATCCCGATTATAAAAGAAGTCATCGTTCATTTTTTGGCGAAAAAAAGAAAAAATAAATAAATATTTTACTAACTATTTTCAGCTCTATGCACAAAAAAACCACGGCTGTTGAATGGATACTCCGCGTCGGAGTGTTTGGCACTTTTCTAGGACACGGAATGTTTGCTTTTGGCGTCAAACAAGGCTGGGTTCCGCTCATTACCGCGTTTGGGTTTTCCGAGCCGACAGCCGTAAGTCTATTGCCTCTCATCGGAATAGCGGATATTATCACGGCGTTCTTTGTACTATTATACCCCTTGCGAATTGTGCTGATATGGGCCACCTTTTGGGCATTTGCTACCGCGTTGAGCAGGCCAATCGCCGGAGACCCTATCTGGGATTTTGTTGAACGAAGCGCAAACTGGGCAGCGCCGCTCGCGCTATTGTTGCTTCAGGGATTTCCGAAAAAAATAAAGGGGCTGTTCACGGTAAAATAAAATTCGGATTGCCGCTTATTAAATACACAAAAAAACTGCGACCGCGCAGTTTTTTTATTTTTAGGTGGCTACCTCTTGTGATAAAAAAATACCAAACAAAATCCTTGGCCTTCAATTATTTTTTTAACCATCGGATGATATTCCAAAAAATCCAAGCTGGCTTTCTTTAAAATTCCACTTCCGACGCCATACACGATTTTGACCGTTTCCGCCTTGCTATGATGAACGGTCAAAAAATGATCAATTTCAATTTCGGCATCCTCCGGGTATAGCCCGTGGAGATCGAGTGTGGCATACGATCCGTGCAGATCGAGAATAAGTTCGTCTATATTCATAAGCCTTTCGTCCTATTGGACTCATCAGTTCCGGCAATACCGGAAGAGGCGAACCGGTGAGTTGTGTCATGCAACCGGGACATGGTTTCTCCTATCGTTTGACAGGGCGAGTTTGAAATAGCGGTGAGGCCGACGCGGGCTAGACCTTTCAGCCAAAAAGTTGTTCGGCCTTTGCGAGGAAAGCCGCGCGCATGTCGGAGTCGCGCTCAAATAGCTTTGCCGCCTTGCGACATTGTTCCCGAGTACGGGCGGCATCGTACATCTCGGCGAACGCAGTATCCATACGCCATGAATCATGGGGTTCAGAGTGACGCACAGCATGCATGTACAGTCTGCGCCAGTCGTCGAAGCTCCCCTTCCCGCGCATGAGCGTAAGGATCTCTTCCTTGTTCCACGCATGCTTCCAGAGTTGGCGGAATGAGTAGGTTTTGCGCATGTACTCGAGTACTGCTCGCATCACATTCGGATAATCACGGCGCATGTGAATGAGCCATTCCCAGTCTCGTCGGCGAAGTTTCAGCCTCAGGATGTGCGTCATCACATCTTGGTGTTCTTTGGGACTTGGGTAAGGCAATGCCATGTAGATCTTGTTCCAGTCCCGGAAGTTGCGACGGGCCAGCTTCCTTGCCTTTCTGTAGGCGGGAATGTAGAGAGTCTTGCTCTTGGGAGTACACTTGCTGAACAGCGAAATCCAATCGTCGAATGTCTGGGCACGCCGTACAGCCTCATCCCAGTACCACTGGTCTTCTGTCTCGTAGTACAAATGAGCAAAGTGCGCGGAGTTGGCCGCAAGTCGCGCCATGGCTTTGAATGCATCTGCGTGCCACCGATCCCACCGGTTGGTACCGAGTCGGATATGCCACCAATCATCGTAGGTGACCGCGGTAGCTACGACTCGATCCTGCAAAATGCGAATGTCATCGAGCAGATCGTCGTAGTCAGGATAGCTCTCAATGTCAGGAGCATCATCAGCCGCGTACTTGACTTCCAACATCGAGATGAGCCTACGAAGAACTTCACGAAAGTCCTTGCTCGAGCGAGCAACCGCCTTGGCCTGTCTGTAGTAGAGGATATCCTCGTCTACAGTCGCGGGTGACTGTCGGCCAAAGAGCCAGCACCAGTCCTCGCAGGTTGTAGAAATTCGCGTGAGCTCGTTCCAGGCAAATGCCTTGAGCCGCGGGCCGGTGACAAGGCGCTGGTAGCGCCCCTGCCAACGCTTCATCGATCTGCATTTCCGCATCTCGGCGATCGCGCGCTCTTCGAGAGCAGATCCGGGCTCGGCGTGCTCGTATATGTTCCCCCATTGCCAGAACGTAATACCGGCAAGGAAGTCATCCCTGAGCGTTGCGAAGAAGGTCACGACCGCAGCGACCAAACCATCATGTCGCCGCATTTGTGCGAAGTCCATCGCAATCTCCTCCTCTGTCCGTAATTAAGGACGCATGAGAACCCAAAATTTGGGTTGCCATCATGTATCCTAATGAAGACAGATGAGCTGAACGAGTTAATTAAAAAGTACGACAAAATATCGACTTTGTCAATGAACACGACTTTACATTTTGAAGAGGGAAATACGTGCCGCGAGAGAGACTCGAACTCTCAAACCTTTCGGTACGTGCTCCTAAGGCACGCGTGTATACCAGTTCCACCATCGCGGCGTATGTGCGAAAAGCCAGAACATTAAACCACAAAAAAAACCGGCAGTCAATGTTGTTTTTTGAAGAGACACAGCGCCCACACAATAAAAAAGACCACCATTACCGGTGATCTTTTTAATTTCATATTGTCTCTATCGTCTCGGTCCGCCTCTAAACCCGCCGCGTCCTCCGCCATTACTCGGACGTCGGTCGTCTCGAGGAGGTGGCTCCACATATCCTTCGGGTTTTGGCTTGAGTGCTTTCATGCTCAAGTTGATGCGTCCAAGATTATCAATTTCTTTTACCACCACTTTTGCGGTATCACCCAAATTCAGCACATCACCCGGGCGATTGATTCTCTCCCAGCTGATTTCGCTGACATGCACCATACCGTCTTTGCCCGGCAATATTTGTACAAATGCGCCGAAATCTTCTATGCGCACCACTTTTCCATCATACACTTCGCCGGCTTCCGGATCCTTTACAATATCTTGCACCATTTTTATCGCTTTTTGCATCATCTCGCCATCGTTTGAGGTAATCATTACGCGGCCGTCTTGTTCTATATCAATCTGTACATTTGTTTGCGCGATAATTTCGTTGATAACTTTTCCGCCCGGACCGATAACTTCTCGAATTTTTTCCGGATTTATAAGAATGGTCTCAATGCGAGGCGCGTAAGGAGACATTTCTTGTGGTGCGGCAAGCGCGGCAGTCATAACTCCCAAAATTTTCAAACGCGCATCGCGCGCCATTTTCAAAGTTTCTTCGACCAAATCCCATGGCAAACCATTTGTTTTGGTATCCATTTGTACTGCGGTAATACCGTCAGCGGTACCGGCGATTTTGAAATCCATTCCGCCTGCTCCATCTTCAACATCTTGCAAGTCAGTCAAAATTTTCCAATCAGTAAGGTTCCCCGTTTCATCGCATTTTGAAGCAAGACCCATCGCCATTCCACCAACATGCTTTTTGATGGGAACTCCGGCAGCCATAAGCGCGAGAGATGATCCGCAGGTAGACGCCATAGAACTAGAACCGTTTGAACCCAACACTTCTGACACCACGCGAATAGCATACGGGAATGTCTCGGCCTCGGGCAACAATGGTTCGAGTGCTTTTTCCGCGAGCGCTCCATGTCCTATAGCTCTACGACCCGGTCCGCGCATAGGTCCGGCTTCTCCGTAGGTAAACGGCGCGTCATTGTAGTGATGCATGTAGCGTTTGGTACCATCTTCTTCCATGGTATCGAGTGTCTGCACATCTCCGGGAGCGCCAAGCGTTACAAGAGACAATACTTGCGTGTCACCGCGCATAAACATGGCGGTTCCATGCACGCGGGGTATCAAATTTATTTCCGCGGTAAGCGGACGAATGTCGGTAAGAGATCGGCCATCAAGGCGCTGATCCTTGGCCATGATTCTTTTGCTTACTTCATTTTGAACATATTGCTTTATGTTCTTGAGCGCTTTTTTTATTAAATCCGCGTCGTATTCTTTTTTCAATAAAAATTCTTTTGCGACGGCCTCGATTCCATGAATCATGCCATATCTGTCCTTGCGATTTATTTTAACCGAATCAAAAATCATGCTGTCCGCGACACTCGATACAAATTGTTCGGTGGCTTTTTTTATTTCTTCAAAAGTCTCATCAACACCGACTTCCGCAAGAATTTCTTCTACGGTGCGTTTTGTAACGCCCAAATCTTTTTGTATTTTTGCAATCAAATCGAGCACCGGTTCCATTTCAGCAGCTCCCCAACGCATTGCTTGCAACAAATCGATTTCCGGAACTTCGTTCGCGGCAACCTCCACGAGTACATCAAATTTTCCTTTTTGCACTTCTTCCATTTTTGCGTTCAAAATAAATTCATCAGCTACTTTTCCAATGCGAGCCGCGGCAATTGGACCATTCCATGGAATATTTGAAATGGAAAGCACGATGCTGCCGGCCAATAATCCCACCATGGTCGCGTCAGTTTCCTGATCTACCGAAAGCGCGGTTACCACAACCTGAATATCGTTCCTTATTCGTTCATCAAATAACGGACGAAGCGCGCGGTCAATGGCACGTCCGCTCAAAATAGACTCGTCGCTGGGACGGCCTTCACGT
>CAZKQL010000006.1:5831-8924 GCA_964554925.1 uncultured Gammaproteobacteria bacterium
AATCGATATCGCGCACGTCGCTGCCTATGACCACCGTCGCGAGTATCATGGTGTCGCCATAGCGAACCGTACAGCTCGCAGTTGCCTGCAAAGCAAAATGCCCCACTTCAATAGTGAGTTCGCGGCCGCCCCAATTGAGCGACCAAGACTTTATATCCAACATATATTTTTCCTTGCGAAGATGAACCGGAAGCGATAGTCCACAAGGCACGCGAGCGTGATTATGGATCTAGATGTTCCCGGATCAGCTTCTGAATTAAATTTGTTTACTTATTTTTCTTGGTTTGGTTGCGTCCGGAATCAAGAAATTCGCCGCGTCTGTCTCGAGATCAAAAAATGCGTCCGAACGCTCTATCAATCTGCTCGATGTGGTGGAACCAAAACCAACCACTTCAACTTGTTTGCCAAAACCATTTTGCAAATACTCGACAAGCGGCAAATAATCTCCGTCTCCGGAAACAATTACAATCGCGTCAAGACTCGACGCAAGACGAATCGCGTCTACGGCAAGCCCCACATCCCAATCAGCTTTCTTATTTGCTCCGTAGATCATCAAATTTTTTTCTCTGGTCTCTATTCCGAGATTATACAGCGCCTCAAAAAAAGGTGTTTCGTCTTGCGACTCGGTGCGCACCACATACGCGATGGCGCGAATCAATTTTCGCTCTCCGACCGAGTCGCGGACGATATTGCCAAAATTCACCTTTTTATTGTAAAGATTTTTCGCGGAATAATACATGTTCTGCACATCAATAAACACCCCTACACGTTGGTCGGGGTGTTTAAGAGGATTTTTGTTGTTAGGCTTCGACTTGTTCATCTTCTGTCTCGGTGTCATCCACTTCTTCAGTTTGAATTGGTTCAAACTGACGTGCTTGTTTTAAGTTCAAATCTTTTACCAATTGTTCGTAGCTCTTTGCGTCTTCACGCTTTAGGTAGCGGAGCAATCGTCTGCGCTCACCGACTTTTTTCAGAAGTCCCCGACGAGAAGAATGATCTTTGTGGTGGGACTTCAAGTGTCCTACCAATTCGTCGATTTCAGAGGTCAAAATCGCGATCTGCACCTCGCTTGAACCGGTATCGCCGGCGTGAGTCTGGTGTTTCTTAATTACGTTTTGCTTCTTTTTCTTTGTAAGCATACATGCCACATTCTTATCGGGCCATAGCGAGCATGTGATGTACCCGCAGGTACAAGCAATGGTCCGAGTCGCCTTGCGATGATGCGAGGCCATTAAATTAGATAGTACGAGTATACTCGACGCGGACTTTTCTGTCAACCCATACCTGCCAGTTTTTGGCTAATTTTAGCAAAAACCCAGCCCTCAATGAGGGCTGGGCTAACCCCGCACCTAATGGGGGCGGGTTTTACTTGCTTACTATCCGGTGCGGCTTATTCAAGCGGCGCGCCGTCTTCGTATTGTTCAGTGGCGTCAATCGTCACAATTCTGTCCCATCTGAATCCAAGTTTTTCAAACGCTTTTTCATTCTTTATATGGCGTTTTACTTGCTTGGCTTCGTCATTTCCATCCACCTCGAGTCTATACACCGCAGGGGAATTTGCATACTTCACAATCGTATTGTTTGGATGATGATCGGTGTATGTAATTTCTCCGGCTGATTCATATTTGTCGAGAAGCCCCACTGCCACGTCTTCGATCCAGTTCCATGCGTATTTGAGACTGTCAAATACGGTTTCCGAGGTAATCCAATGGCGTTTGTTGCCTAGAAGCAAGTATACCTTTGGATCGGAAACGATTTTTACCAGAGCGCCATATTTTGGATCATAAAGCGGGCCTGACGGCATAAATCCGAGTGTGTCATTTGAAATGGCATCCAAAGCGGCTTTTGTAGTTACCTTTACCTCGCCCCATGAAGTGAAGTAGGTGAAAAATTTTTGAGCGCTTACAAATGCTCGCTTGGTACAATCTTCGGTGATATACCACACTGCCGGGGTGTCCGCAGTCTTGTACGCGCTGCCCATATCAAGAGCACATTCTACAGTCGTGACCGGTTCGTCTGTCGCCTGTCCGCCCAGTGTAATTTGGGCAGTGGCCGGAAGTATTCCGCCTTCGAGTGAACGGAATCGTGCGTATACGGTTTTCTTTCCATTTCCTTCAGTCAATTTCCACGAAGTGCTGCTTGCATAAGCCACGTATGTGAGACCATCATAATTATCAACATTGGAGATAATCATGGTGTATGCTCCCTTGACATTGAACGATAGAGTAACATCTGTTTTGTCTGTAGTTGCGGCTCCTCCATTGATAACCATTGCGGGTGTTCCGGAGACCACGGTTGGTGGGACAGAACCAAATGGAGCCAAACCACCTCCGCCTCCGCCGCCACCTCCGTTATTGTTGTTTGGAGTTGATGGTGTGCTCGGGCTTGATGCAGCCGCGACTCCATCTCCACCCGGAGCGCCTACCGAGAATCCGGTCAAATGCGCAACCTTACCTGTAATGGTGTTGTTTGCGGTGTCTATGGTGTATCCACCTTCCACCGGTATATATTCACCACGCTCGGTAGAATAGTACATGAGCATCAAATCACTTTCATTAATTCCGGTTGGAATATCCGATACAAAATCAGTATAATCGATCTGAATTTCCATGCTTCCATTCAACGTTTTGATGCTCGAATTTCCGGTAGCTTCTATATCATACATCACATTGGCGAGAGGACGCACGGTCTCTGAATCCGGAGCCGTATAACTCCTTTCCATGTTCAAGGTTACGTTTCCTGAACCTGTCTGAAGCACGCCTGCGCCGGCAGTTACTTTCATATCCGTTTCCTCGGAATCAATCGAACCTCCGGTGTTTCCCGCCACAATTCCGACTGTTGATGTTGAAACGCGAGAACTTGCCGCAATAAGAGTTATATTTGCGGTTGCATCTGCTGAAGTTATGGCAGGGTCAGAGCTTGCTTCTGTTTTCGCGTGTCTTGGGCCGAGCGCCTCAACACTCCAAGTTCCTGTAGCTACGGCAAGTGAATAGGTTCCGTCTCCCTCTATTGCCGCCTTTACCACCGCGCCGGTGCTATTATTTGTTGCCATTACATATCCTTCAGTCATTTCATCTCCATTTGAATCAGTAA
>CAZKQL010000006.1:8984-13047 GCA_964554925.1 uncultured Gammaproteobacteria bacterium
GCCGCGTGTTCCGGGCTATCGGTTCCACCAAAGTCATAATCATCTGTTGCTGCGGTAAACGAAACCAATTTTGAAGCCTCGGGCTGGACATACCCCGCGAGTGACGCCGCCACCAAATAGCGGTCTGACGCGCCATTTGCGCGCACGGTAGCGGTGTAATTACCATTGGCGTCTGTAAGTGCTGTCTCGTACACCAATGTGCTGCTATTGCTGAACGTGACAAGCGCGCCGCTTAACGCATTTCCACTATCATCTTTTATGGTTCCACTCACGGTAATAAGGTTTGAAGTTGATACATCAAGTACGGCACCGGCACCTGCTACAATTGAACCGGTAAATTTACCGAATCCGAATACATCCACAAAATAATTATATGTTTGACCGGATTCAACCGAGACCGTCTGAATGGAATTCAAACCGGTTACACTCTTACTTACACGTCTGCCTACATCTGAACTGTCTTTGAGCTCGATCAATCCATTCATGGATGTCGTACCGCCTGTAAATATGAAAGTTACAATTGAACTGGTTATGGATATATTTTGTGTTGCGTTCTCTGTACCCATTGTAACGCTTACACCCTTTTCTGCGGAATCATACCAGAATGCAAGGCGATATACTTTGTTTGGGCTTATGGTGAGTGAATATGCCCCGGTAGTACCCCCCGTTACCGTACCTTTGCGTTCACCACCTACAACAGGCACGCCTGCCGCTGTTGTTTCCTGAATAAATACTGGTGTATTGGGAAGACCCACACCATTCGCAGTAATAGTTCCGCTAAGCACTACACAACTCGTCTCGGTCTGTTCAATATTTTGACTGGTCATGTTCGCGCCGCTCACCGTAACCGTTTTAGAGAACGAGCCGCAGGCCTCTGTGCTTGGCGGCAATATGACCCTGACTGTATAAGTACCATTATTCACAAAAACAGTATAGTTACCACTTGAATCCGTTTGTGCAGGAATCGGCGTCCCATTTGATCCAACAGCCATGATAGGAGCATACGTGATCGGATTGTCGGATGCATCCAAAACTTTGCCCGAAATATAATAATCAGGTTTGCTAATAACAATGGTAAGACCGGCTGATGTTACATCCGCTCCGTTGAAATATACTTTGCTGTCGCGCAATTCGAAGTAGCTTTGGAATGATGGCAGACCATTTTTTCTAATTCCGAATTGGTAAGAACCGGGGTTACCAATGCTTATACTAAAGGTGCCCGACGCATTGGTACGTTTAACTTGGGGCATACCAAAGTCTTGCTGCATTACGAATACTTCGGCATCTGCAATCCGGTTGCCACTCACATCCTGAACAGTTCCGCTAACCGTGGTACCCGCGGCGCCAAAGTTAAAGGTAATAGTGTCGGTAGAGTCGTTGAATTGAACATTTTGCGGTGTACGAGATCCGGCCTTAATGGAAATATTTGAAGGGAATCCTGAAACAACCACTTCCATAGGCGCAGGTGCCATACCGGGAAGAGGTTCCGGCGCTTTGTATGCTCCGGTTGAACCATGTTCCATGGCAGGACCGACTCCGATAAACCATGTCCCATTTCCGGTAAGCGGTATTGTTGTAGTTACCTGCGATGATGTAAGGTCACCGACACTGGACAGCTTCTTTGTACGGAATTTAGATGGACCTCCCACAAATATCTCCACATCTTTACCATCAAAGTTAACGCCGCCAATCGCTACTGTGGTAGTCGCGACCTTACTAAATCCGGTTTTGGGGTCAACCAGAACAATACTAACGGTTCCTGTGGTGGCTTTGCCCATTGATGTTCCCACACATTTTGACTCCCCCGAGGACTTTCCATCATAATCCACACCGCCAAGCGTAATAAGCGGTTCTGTAGAGAAAAAATAACAACCGTCTGGTAGATACCGGTACGCTACAGTGGTTGTAGCCACTCCATCAACGGCAGATATGCGGCCATTTGTCATGGTAAGCGTTTTATCCATTGCTCCCGCGTTGCCACCACCAAACAATTTAATATCACCGTCAGCGCTTGCAGGAGTAAATACGACAGTCACACCTACATCTAGACTATTTGCTCCCGCGGTATCAATAAAGTATGGCAGACTTGTCTTGGTTGATTGCGTGGTAAGTGTGCCTAATACCAAACGTTGATGTTTGATGGTTGCCGTGTAGCCACCGGTACTCGGACCTTTTGGAATCGTAGGGTTGATAATACCTTTCAAATCTATGGTGAATGAATCATTATTCCCCGTGTTACCCCCGGTTACCGCCGCGACAAGACGCACGGTTCTCGCGGTGGCATCAGTGGTTGAGACTGACACCGTTACTATTCCACTGCCAAATTCATTGGCATCACTTCTAAACGGCGAATTGGTATCCATGGCAACAGTACCAAAAGTGGTTCCGGCCGGGAAAGTGACTTCAATCGCGTCGCCACTCTGAACTTGGGCGCCCGGACGATATTTGATCTGCGTTATATTTGAATTCACACCCGCGGTTCTGTTGAAAGGAAACACCATGGTGGTTTCCCCGTTGAACACCTGCGCTGCAGTAAATGAGCCGAATCCTTCCGGTTTGAATTCACTGAATGTGGCATTTGCTCCGCTTGTCCCGACAGCTGAAACCGGAGGCCCAAACATTCCGGTACCACCAAAGTTACCAAATGTTGCCTTGCCGTCCTCTATAATACCTTTTGCGAAATTTGCTGTGGTATCTATAGAATTGCCGGAAAGGTCTCTTGCGGTCACCACGGTTATTTGGTAGGTTCCGCCAATGGTCATTCCGGAAAGCCCGGATACCTTAACCATGTTTTCGTTTTCATCATAGCTCGCGGTTACTCCTGAACCGGTCATTTTGTTTGCTCCGCCGTTTACAGAAATGGTAATACTTGAGGTGTTTATGGCGCTAAACGGATAGTTATCGCGATCAATTTGACCCACGTGATTCATGGGTTCATTGAAACGAACCATACAATTGCTGTCGTCGCAGCGTCCTTCTGTAATCTTTGGTTGGGTTTGGTCCACCGCGCCGGTAGTAAAGTTGATGGTTTGCGTAGCAGACAATGCAACTCCCGCGATATCTGTCACAGACCGGTTCAAAATTGCGGAATACTGACTATTTGGAGCCAATACATCTTCCGGAATAATGGTAACTTGATTCAACCCGGCATCGTATTTTATTTTTGCCGCGACAGCCGTGCTTCCACGCTTCAGGCTGATATTACTCGAATTTATGGTTGTCGGAGACATTCCTTCGTTAAAGCCGAAAATGAATCGCCCCGAGTTTACCGCCACTCCGGTGCTGCCGTCAGTAGTTTGGGAATACATGGTAGGCGCTGTGGTATCGCTTCCGGATTCAACATTAAATCTGGAAGAAAAAGCATTTTCAGAGCCCTGCGCCGCGGGTCTCAAGGTTATACCTTTTTGCGTCATAACAGACCCTTTTACTCTCACTTCATATTCTCCGGTAGACAAATTACTTGTCGGGTCTATTACTACAAATAATTGAGAAGAATCAAGCGACACGGAAGCGGTTATCTGTGTAGCCGATCCGCTTACTATTTTCCATAATGTAATACGACTTGATTCGACCGCGGTGCTATCCATGGCCTCGCTGAATTCCACGACAACATTGGTATTGACTTTTGCCGCGAACCCGGGTCCGGGTGTCATGGATCTTACATACGCGGGCATGTATGCCGCTCCTGAACCGAGCGGAGTTGATCCTTCATTGAAAACACCGGAAAATGTATTAAAGGTGATACGATGTCCGCCTCCGGCCAAATTTCCGCTGATGGAAATACCTGCCACACTTTTTATCGTGCTTCCAATTTCCAATATGTATGGTTTGCTTGCCACCAAGTCCGCGGCGGGGTCAAACACTATCGCGTTTGTATCTCCGTCATGAAGAGCACTCGTACATTCCGCGGTACTGCTCTTGGTAGCGCAGTAGAAAACTTTACCCGCCACTTTCGTGCTTCCATCGTCACTCGTCAAATATACCGCCGGATTTCCAATACTCGCGTCAGCTATGGAAATAGCAGCCGGATCGAGCGGTGTGTTGAAACCGACAACAATTGATT
>CAZKQL010000006.1:13057-17357 GCA_964554925.1 uncultured Gammaproteobacteria bacterium
GTCTATTGGAAAGCCAAAAGATCCATTCGGAGGATTGGAAAACATAACCATGGGATTTTCGAAACCGATGCCGTTTCCTGCGACAAAGCACGGTGATGTTCCCAAATTGATATTAACTGAAGTCAAATTTGATCCATTTATATTTTTAAAGATCCCACTCTTACAATACCCGTTTAAACCGCCCGCTACTATGTCGTATCCATTACTATCTTTAAGACCGGACAAAGTATACGTACCTGACTCGGATGAACTAGTAGACTGATTGGAAGAGCCGCCTGCAAATACAAAGACGGTTGAAAGGGCTGTACTGCCATCCAATTTGGTAATTGTACCTGCGACAGAGCGTGTGGTGCCCGCCACAACCACATTCACAATAAACGGCGATGTTTCACAAGCCGAAGCCGTAGCCGCGGACGAGCTGGCACAAAAAACCACAGCGTTGTTCGACGCATCGCGAGCTTTCAGGTAATATTTGTAACTACCTGTCCCAGGTATGTTAGCCGCAGGAATTTGAAATTCAAATAATCCATTACCCAAGTGGGTTCCGTTGACCGTAGCTGAAGTGGAAAAGGAAGTCGTGCTGTACACCATTTGGAAGTATTCATTTCCGCCATCCGTTGTATCTGCAAATTGGAGGAGTGTTGTTTGATCGTCTTGCACAAAAGCATGGAAATATCCAGCCTGACTTCTCACCTGGGTATGCACGCCGATATGCTCTATAGAAGGCTTGGACGCGTCCGAAGGATTATCAAAAGTTAAGCTTACCGCGGACGAAGACACAACAGATGGGCTGGTGGAAGAAACAATCACCCACCCCACATATTGCGAAGATGTTACCAGAGTTCCCATCGAGCCATCAAAAACCATGGCTTGGGTAAAGGTAACACTCGACACGGTATAATCAAAAAATACTTGTCCAAAAAAGGTATCATAATTTGCTGCCGTAACATTTACCGTACTCGTCACAAATATGACCTTGGTAAACTGGTATCCAGCGGGCTGCGATCCCGGAGTCCAGCTAATCGTAACATCTCGGCCATCTAATCCGTAGCCTGTTGTGTCGTTGTCTGCAATCGTGACACCGGTTGGAGCCGCATACGCAGCGCCGAAGCTGCCGACCAGTGCCACATAAATCGACACAGCAAAGACCGCACATACTATGGAAAGTACGTACTGCGCTTTGCGAGCGATGATGTGGCGTTTAAGTTGATCCGCCATAGAAAAATAATAAAAAAATATAAATAAAATAAAAAATGGCGATTATGAATCAGCCATTTTATAAAATGAAACAAAAAGAAACCATGTTGTTGAGAAAAAATTCATTCCCTAACAAACAGATTGAGTAACGTTTGTCAGTATAACAAAAATACAATGTGCGCACCACATTGTACACAAAGTTTATCCACACGCTTATATTACATATCAGATTGATGTACCCATAAGCGCGCAAGCAAATGCCGCGGCCAACGCGTCCGCCGCATCATCCTGTATTTTTTTTACGGATAAATTCAGCCGCATTGCCAACAATTTTTGCACCTGCGGTTTTGTGGCTCGCCCATAGCCTGTAATTGCTTGCTTTATTTCGAGCGGACCTATCTCCACGATGGAAATACCCTTTTTGTGCAGCATATGCAGCAGCGCGCCTCGCGCTTGGCTTACCTGCATGGCGGTTTTGGTATTTTTGTTAAAAAAAAGTGTTTCCACCGCCGCCGCGTCCGGCTCGTATTTTTCCAAAATCAGATACATTTTTTGTTCAATCTCTGCCAAACGTTCAACAAATGATGATGCGGCGTCTGTCTCGATGCAGGTATAAAAAACCGCCCGCCACACATCGCGACTGCCCTCTACCACGGCAACACCAACACGCCCATACCCCGGGTCTATGCCAAGAATCGTTTGTTTTGTTGCTTTTTTTTGCGTATGCCTAGACAAGATTAGTGAAAACCGCCTTTACATCGTCCATTTCATCGAGCAAATTATATAATGTATCGATTTTTTCCATCGTTTCTTGGTCTACCGTCATGCGTTCTTTTGGAATCCATTCAAGACCCGAATCATCCGGCTCTACTTTGTAGCGCCCGACTACAGCAAGCACTTTTTGGAAAGCCGACACCGGACATAGTATCTCCACGCCTTCGGGAGAATTTTGTATATCATCAGCTCCCGCATCTATAAGTTCAAGTTCAAAGGCATCAAAGTCAGAAATCGCGGTTTTTTTCTCTGCCGCTATACGGATGACCGCTTTATGTTCAAATTGCCATTGTACAGAACCCGGTCCTGCAAATGTGCCACCGTGTTTACTCAATGTATGCTTTACCTCTGACACGGTACGGGTTTTATTGTCTGTCATCGCCTCTATAATCATGGCAGTACCGCCGGGGCCAAATGCCTCATAAATCACCTCTTCTATAACTGCCGCGTCTTTTAACTCCCCGGTACCGCGCTTTATGGCGCGCTCTATATTGTCTTTTGGCATGTTGACCGCTTTTGCCTTTTCAATCGCGAGGCGCAAAACAAAATTCATATTTTCGTCTCCCCCACCCATTTGTGCCGCCACGGTTATGGCTCGTGCCGCTTTGGTAAACAAATTTGATCGGGTTTTGTCTTGCTTGCCTTTGCGTGCCTGGATATTATGCCATTTGCTGTGTCCGGACATATATATTGAATGATTATTTTCAACCTTATAGTACCAAAACCCCGCACTGGGGTACAGGGCGGGGCTAACTGAGCTCTTTCTTAGTGAAGAGCGGGATTTACGTTTCTGATTCAGTAACCGCAGCTTCTTCCGCAGGTTCCACCACATCATTATGAGCGGCAAATCCGGTACCCGCAGGCACAAGCCGACCGATAATAACGTTTTCTTTGAGCGCTTCCAAGTAGTCTATGCGGCCGGTTATAGCTGCGTTAACGAGTACGCGAGAGGTTTCCTGGAACGATGCCGCGGACAAGAAGCTCTGTGTTGAAAGCGATACTTTGGAGATACCAAGCAACAATTCTCTTCCTTCGGACAAACGCTTTCCTGCCGCTTCAGCTTCTCTATTTGCTATAATCAATTGTGATTTTTCCACCACCTCGCCCGGCAAAAGTTCGGTATCGCCCGGATCGTCGATATACACGCGAGAAAACATTTGTTTGATGATAATTTCGATATGCTTATCGTTGAGGCGCTGTCCTTGGGACGCGTAAATTTCCTGAATTTCGCCAAGTACATATCTCTGTACCGCGTCACGTCCGCGAAGATCAAACAATTCTTTTAGATCAACGCTTCCTTCGGTCAATTGAGTTCCTTTTTCTATGGTGTCACCGGTTTTTACCCAAATCTTGTAACCGAGCGGGATGATATATTCTTTGGTTCCGGTTCCTTCGTATACCAAAACGATTTTGCCTTTTTCCTCACGAATCTCTCCCGGAAATTTAGCAAGTATTTCTTCTCCTGAAGATCCGCGGATGAGCAATACATCGTCTTTCTTTACCTTTTGTCCATTAGCCACTTTCAAATCGTCGAGCTTGCTGTATTTGATTTCCATTTCGTCTTCTCCGGAATGCAAAATTTTGATAATCTTTTGACCGCGGCGGCCTTCAAAAATCTTCCGGCCGGTCGGAGACGTAATGATCTTACCGTCAGCATCTTCGATTTCCACGCTGCCGCTTACTTCCGCGAGTACCGCTTTTCTTTTTGGAGTGCGGGCTTCAAACAATTCTTCTACGCGAGGCAAACCTTGGGTAATTTCTCCACCCGCGACTCCTCCGGTATGGAAGGTACGCATGGTAAGCTGGGTTCCCGGTTCTCCGATTGACTGAGCAGCGATAACACCAACTGCAGTCCCATGAGCCACCGGATTGTTGTTGCCAAGATCGAGTCCATAACATTGGACACAGACACCTTTCGGCAATTTACATTGCAACACTGATCGCACATGAATTTCTTCAATGCCTTCTTTTTCTATATTTCGGGCGATTTCATCGGTAATCGCTTCTCCGTTTTTAACCAATGTCTTTCTTCCCGCTTTCACATCGGCAAGCACATATCGTCCGCGTACGCGCTCGGAAAGTTTCTCTCCCATTTGTTCTGATTCTACTTTGTTGAATATTTCTCCGGTTACGTCTCCGCAATCATCTGATTTTACAATCACATCTTGGGCAACGTCCACGAGACGGCGAGTCAAATATCCGGCGTTAGCGGTACGAAGCGCGGTATCGGACAATCCTTTACGGGTACCATGGCTCGAAATAAAGAATTCAAGTGTATCAAACCCTTCTTTGAAGTTCCCTTTTACCGGCAACTCAATAATATCTCCGG
>CAZKQL010000006.1:17367-19071 GCA_964554925.1 uncultured Gammaproteobacteria bacterium
AGTCCTTTCATAGCTATAACCTGACCGAGCTGGCCCCAGCTACCGCGGGCTCCGGAATCAATCATGGCAAACACAGAACCGTCTTTGTTAAGGATATTTTTCATGTGGCTCATGAGTTCGTCTTTGGTTTGTGTCCAAATTTCGAGCACTTTCGCGTGTCGTTCCGCGTCGGTCAACAGACCTTCTTGATATTGCTCATCAATCACGAGAATTTGTTCATTTCCACGATCAAGCAATTCTTTTTTAACCGGAATGAAAGGAAAATCATCCTTACCAAGCGAATAGCCGGATTTGGTGACATATTTGTACCCAAGATTTTTTATCTTATCGAGCACACGCGCCGTTTCTTCCTGACCATAATATTCCAAAAGGAACGCGATGATGCGAGAAAGATGTTTCTTTGTTATGGTCTCATTGAAATATTCAATTTTGTCCGGAAAAATTTCATTGAACAAAATTCTTCCCATTGAAGTCTCGACAAGAGAGCCCTGTCCGGCTTCAAATTTGGACAAATCATCAAAACGAACTTTGATGCGTTCTTTGAGGCCGATGATGCGACTCTTGTACGCGTATTTCACTTCGGTGATATTTCCAAAATGTTTCAAATTTTCTTTGTTATCTTCTTCATCGTATTTGGTAAGGTAGTAACATCCAAGCGCGATGTCTTGTTGCGGCGTGATAACCGGTGAACCGGTCGCGGGCTTTAAAAGATTTTTTTCGGATGCCATCAAATTTTCGGCTTCCCATTTCGCTTGCTCGGAAAGTGGTACATGTACCGCCATCTGGTCTCCATCAAAGTCCGCGTTGAAAGCGGGACATACGAGCGGATGCAATTGGATAGCTTTTCCTTCCACCAATTTTGGACGGAATGCCTGAATACCAAGGCGGTGAAGCGTCGGAGCGCGGTTAAGAAGTACGCGGGTATTTTTTGTTATTTGTTCCAGAATATCCCACACTTCCGGTGCGTTTGTTTCTATAAATCGAGAAGCCGAACGGACATTGTGCGCGAGTTCTTTCTTGATGATTTCCGCCATGATAAACGGCTTGAAAAGTTCGAGCGCCATTATTTTTGGCAAACCGCATTGATCGATATTTAACTTCGGACCAACGACAATTACGGAACGACCTGAATAGTCCACGCGTTTACCAAGCAAGTTTTGGCGGAAGCGTCCTTGTTTACCTTTCAAAATATCGGCCAATGAACGAAGTTGGCGTTTTTGACCGGTCGAAGAACGAACGGTTTTGGTAGCGCGAGCATTGTTGTCTATCAAAGCATCAACCGCTTCTTGCAACATGCGCTTTTCGTTGCGGCAGATAACTTCCGGAGCATTCAAGGTCATGAGGCGCTTGAGACGATTGTTGCGGTTGATAACGCGACGATACAAATCATTCAAATCACTGGTGGCAAAACGTCCACCGTCCAGGGCAACCATAGGACGCAAATCCGGTGGAACCACGGGGATATGGGTCATAATCATCCATTCCGGACGGATGGCGTTTTTGTCAAGGCTCTTCAAAAGTTTTGTGCGGCGCGCAAGGCGATCTCGTTTCGCGCCTTTGCTCTTTTCCATTTCTTTTTCAAGGTTTACAATCGTTTCCGCCAAATTCATGCGAACCAAAAGTTCACGCACCGCGCCTGCTCCAATATTCGCTTCAAACAAATGACCGTAGCGCAGCGACAATTCCTGATATTTATTTTCAGAA
>CAZKQL010000006.1:19081-21983 GCA_964554925.1 uncultured Gammaproteobacteria bacterium
CGCTTCGGAAATAATATTGAGCATGGAAATTTCTTTGAGTTCCTCTGTCGCGGCGTTAAAATCTTCATCAAGCGCTTTGAGTTTTTTCTCCACTTCTTGAGGATCTTCGGTCTGCTTTTTGATTTGCTTTTGTTTTGCTTTGTATTCTTGTTTGAGAGCTTCTACCGTCGTGTTTTTCTCTGCCTCGTCGATATGCGTAATGATAAATGAAGCGAAGTAAATTACTTTTTCAAGCGACTGAATGGACAAATCCAAAACCAATCCGATACGAGAAGGAATGGTGCGCAAAAACCAAATATGTGAAACCGGACTCGCGAGTTCGATATGGCCCATGCGTTCACGGCGTACGAGTGAATGAGTTACTTCCACGCCACATTTGTCACATACGATTCCTTTGTAACGAATTTTTTTGTACTTACCACAGTAACATTCCCAATCTTTCGTAGGTCCAAAAATTTCTTCGGCAAAAAGACCACCCTTCTCCGGTTTTTGGGTACGATAGTTGATGGTTTCCGGTTTGTATACTTCGCCGTGAGACCATTTGAGAATGGTTTCGGGTGACGCGATGCGGAGCCATATAATTGGATTGATTATGAAATGATGTTTGTAATTTATTCTTCATCTCTCATCTGCCGTCTCTCATTCGCCTCTTCATTATTCATGGGACGTTCTCGATAGTGTCTTTGCACGACTTCTTCAGCTTGAATATATTCACCGTTTCCGATTTCTTTCAACAAATCAACATCAAGGGCAAGTCCCTTCATTTCACGAACAAGCACATTAAATGACTCCGGCAAGTTTACGCGAGTAATTGACTCACCTTTTATTATGGCTTCGTATGCTTTCGCGCGGCCGGGTACATCGTCGGATTTGATGGTAAGCATTTCCTGTAATGTGTGCGCCGCACCATATGCCTCAAGAGCCCACACTTCCATTTCTCCGAAACGCTGACCACCGAATTGCGCTTTACCACCAAGCGGCTGCTGGGTAATAAGCGAGTATGGACCGATGGAGCGCTGGTGGATTTTGCTTTCCACCATGTGGTTCAATTTCAGCATGTAACTGTAACCGACGGTTGTTCTGTAATCAAACGGTTCTCCGGTTCGTCCATCGAACAATTGCAATTTTCCATCAGTGTTAAATCCGGCTTTTGTGAGTTCTGTTTCAATTTGTTTTTCGTGAATACCATTTAAGGTCGGAGTCGCCGCTTTGTATCCAAGCGCGTTTGCGGCAAGACCCAAATGAGTCTCGAGCAATTGTCCCAAGTTCATACGAGAAATAACACCAAGCGGAGACAAAATAATATCAACCGGAGTTCCGTCGTCGAGGAAAGGCATGTCTTCAACAGGTACCACGCGAGAAATAACACCTTTGTTTCCATGGCGTCCGGCAACTTTATCTCCAACCTGAACCTTGCGAAGATCCGCAACCGTAACCTGTACTTGTTTTACCACTCCGGGCTGTAATTTATCGCCTTCGTCGGACGAAAATACTTTTACATCAATCACTTTTCCATGCGCTCCACCTTTTATATAGAGGGATGAGTCGCGCACATCGCGAGCTTTTTCACCGAAAATCGCGCGAAGCAAGCGCTCTTCCGGAGTAAGTTCGGTTTCACCTTTTGGAGTAATTTTACCAACCAAAATATCTCCGGCATGCACCTCCGCGCCCACGCGGATAATACCTTCTGAATCAAGATTTTTTAATTTTTCTTCCGAGACATTTGGAATGTCACTTGTTACCACTTCCGGACCGAGTTTTGTTTCACGAACATCGGTCGTGTAGTGTTCGATATGAATGGAAGTGTAACGATCATGTTGCACAAGACGTTCGGAAATGATGATAGCATCTTCGTAGTTGTACCCATCCCATACCATGTACGCGACCAACACATTTTGACCAAGCGCGAGTTCTCCGTCTTTAATCGCCGGTCCGTCGCAAAGCGGCTGACCTTTTTTTACTTTTTGGCCAAGAGTAACGGTAGGACGCTGATTGATACAGCTCGATGCGTTTGATCGCACAAATTTGTTCATGCGATAGGTGTATACCTTTCCGGCTTTGCTGGTTATTTCAATTTTATCACCGTCAACATAAGTTACTTCTCCCTCGGTTGGAGCAAAGTATACATAACCGCTGTTTGCCGCGGCTTGAAGCTCCATTCCCGTACCGACAAGCGGAGGATCCGGCTGAATACAAGGAACCGCCTGACGCTGCATGTTTGTTCCCATCAATGCGCGGGTAGCATCGTCGTGCTCGAGGAATGGAATAAGACTGGTTGCTACAGACAAAATTTGGTTTGACGCAACGTCGAGATATTGGATATTTTCGGCTTCGGTAACAGCCGGCTCACCGTGCACACGAGCCGCGACGCGGGCTTCCGCAAAATGTCCTTTTTCATCAATCGGCGTGGTAGCGGTGGCGCTTGTAATACGTTCTTCTTCAAAAGAATTCAATCGATTTTTCTTTTTCTAATTTCTTTGCAATCGCTTCGGTAATTTCTTCTCCCATTTTTACCATTCCTTTTATATCTTCGTATGCGATCTCTCCTGTGGTTAATTTCGCGTCATTTGCCACTTTGTGAATTACTTTTCTGTACGGAGTTTCCAAGAAACCAAACGTGTTCATGCGCGCAAAACTGGACAAATGTCCCACAAGTCCGATGTTTGGACCTTCGGGAGTGGCGATAGGACAAATACGACCATAGTGAGTACGGTGTACGTCACGAACTTCAAATCCCGCGCGATCGCGAGACAGACCTCCGGGGCCAAGCGCGGATAGGCGGCGTTTGTGTTCAAGTTCCGCAAGAGGATTTACCTGATCCATGAATTGAGAAAGCTGTGAACTCATGAAAAATTCGCGCACCACGGAAATCACGGGTCGCGCGTTTATTAATTTGTTTGGA
>CAZKQL010000007.1:0-269 GCA_964554925.1 uncultured Gammaproteobacteria bacterium
AGACTGAAACCGTCAAAATACCGGACACCCAAATAGACGAGCGCTTCATCGCTAAATACAATCCCGCGCTAAATAGCGAAACAGATCACAGCGATCCTGCTTTTTTTGAAAAAGGATATTACGCACCGGAAATAAAAGCGCCGATACAAAAAAATAATTTGGAAGATGCGTCTGCTCCGACCTCTCAAGAAAAAAATGAAAATACTCCCATAAATAATGACAATAATAGCGGCGGCATTTCCACAAACGACCCGATAATTTTAACCGCA
>CAZKQL010000007.1:355-5593 GCA_964554925.1 uncultured Gammaproteobacteria bacterium
GTTAACAGATGTTCGTGAGCATTTGAATTCTATCACAGCTACCGGTAAACAAAACGGCGGTGTAGCTTCGGGGAAAGATATATTGGAAGCGTTATTCAATATAAAAAAATATAATCCAAACAATTCCATCACACAAAATGAACATGTCTTCACTTTTTTGGATGATTTTATTTTCAAAAGTAATGGAGATCGGATTTTTCTCATAAACCTCGCGACCGGTTTGTACGCGGAATCAGTGAGCGCGTATCCTTGGAGTCTCCAAAATTACAGTATAAAAGAAGCGAATACTATTTTTATCTTCAACAATGCGATACATTTGAACGCGAAAGAATGGGCGGGGGATTTGCCGAGCGGTATGCCAAATGTGCAGTATCATTTGGATTATCCGGTTCCAAACAGCATGATCGAGGAAGCGCATTTCGAGCAGTATCGTTTAGCGCAGCAATTGGTTAAAGGCGCAAAAAATCAAAAAGAAGCGGTCGAGAACGCGGTTCTATGGTTTGAAAAGAATTTTTTCCACGCGCAAGAAGATTATGGCTGGGAAAAATATCTTGATGGAAGGGCGCCAAATCAGACCGGCCCTGCCGCATTTCCCTTGAGTGTGCGGCGCATGTACGAGGAGCGCATCATCGGATGTCACGAACCTACCATCATGCTCGAAGGCTTGTTTCATAACCTGAATATTCCGGCCATGCGTTTGTGGGTGCATGGGCATGGGGTGCTGTATTTACCCACGTTTAATCGCTATATTCACGGTGATCATGTCGCAAATTACGCGGAAGCTCCTGCGGGGATTTCTGTTATGACACCGACCGAATTTTTGCCGTATGCAAAAGATGTAAAATACATTTTTGAAATATACATGAAAAAATATCAGACGCCATTGTATGTGAATCGACGCAGAGAAGAAAATTATTTGGTGATAGGCCAGAGTCAACTTGATCCGGAAACACAGTCCTGCAGAAAAGTGACGGAGGAACAATGGAATTGGTTTGGGGCGCATTTTGCGGAATTCAATATCGCGTATAATACACAGACGTGCGAGCTTACCGGCACAAAAGTAAAAATTAAACAGTTATCTGAATTTTAATATGAAATTTAAAACAGCAATTACGAAGATAGAGGATGGGAAAGAAAGTATTCGTGGTAAGAAATTTTCCGGCTTAGTGCGCGAACATACATTTACTGAGGTTATCTATTTAATTTTGAAAGGAGAATTGCCTTCAGAAATTCATAAAAAAATGTTTGATGCGATTTTTATTTCCGTTATAGATCATGGAGCCGGCACCGCGTCGGCCATGAACGCGCGTATTTCCGCAAGCGCAAGAAATCCCATGCACGCTTCGGTTGCTGCCGGACTTTTGGGACTTGGGGAAAGACATGGCACGGTAATTGAACAAGCAATGAATTTTTTTTATGCTAACAAAGGAAACGAGGATATCGCGTTTTTGCTGAAGGAAATGAAAGCAAAAAAAGAATTTGTCATGGGGTATGGACACAAAATTTTTAAAGACAAAGATCCGCGCGCGCAAGTTTTGCTTTCGGTAGCCAAAGAGCTCGGCCTATACGGTGAATATTGCGCGTTTGCCGAGCAGATGGTGGCAGAGTTGGAGAGTATTTCTTCCGGTTCGCTTCCCTTGAACGCGGATGGCGCGATCGCCGCAATCCTGTGCGATATGGGATTTGACGAAAAAATCGGAAACGGCATTTTTGTTATTTCTCGTGTTCCCGGACTGGTGGCGCATATTGTGGAAGAGCGTACGAATGATGAGGGCATCAAAAGAATGCCGGAAAGTGAAATTGAATATATATAATTTTATCTATGAATACTCTTAAAGATCAAATCGTTTTCATAACCGGCGCGTCGAGCGGAATTGGCAGAGCGTGTGCTTTCGCGTTTGCCGATGCCGGAGCAAAACTTGTTTTATGCGCGCCGTCGATTGCCAAATTAGAGAAAGTCCAAAAAGAAATTTTGAAAAAAAATCCTGCCACGAGTCTGCATATTTTTGCGCTCGATGTGCGAGATGAAAAAGCGGTGGCAAAAGCGGTCAAAAAATTGCCGGCAAAATTCAAAAAAATCGATATACTTGTAAACAACGCGGGACTCGGTCTTGGGAAAGATAGGTTTGATGTTTGCGATGTAAAAGATTGGGAAACCATGATTGATACCAACGTAAAAGGATTGCTCTATGTGGCGCATGAGGTGGTGCAGGGAATGGTAAAAAGAGAAAACGGAACCGTGATAAATATGGGGTCAATCGCGAGTATCGAGACCTACCCGGGTGGCAATGTATACGCGGCCACAAAAGCGGCAGTTCGCTCTATAAGTAACGGCATGCGTATTGATTTGGTTGAAAAGCATATACGAGTCGCGACGATTGAGCCCGGTCGCGTGTATACCAATTTTACACTCGGCAGATTTAAAGGTGACAAGAAAAAACATGAAGCATGCTACGAGGGTTATACACCGCTCCAGGCAGAGGATATCGCGGACGCCGCGGTATATATCGCCAGCCGTCCGCCGCATGTACAGATTGCGGAGCTGCTTATTTTGCCGACAGACCAGGCGTCAGCAGAGCACATACACAGAAAATTGTAGTGGCATGCGTCCATACATCAAAAAAACAATTGAGACGTATGACAAAATGGCTTCCCATTACAAAGATAGGCGAAGCGCTTTGATAATGTATGATTTAATAGACCGCCTTATTGCGTTAATGATGGGGGATGAGTTACTCGAAATCGGCTCCGGTCCGGGACGCGATGCTCGAGTATTTGCGGACAAAGGCTTGCATGTTACCGGTATGGATTTATCGAGTTCGTTGGTAGAGATTGCACGCAAAGACGTTCCGGAAGCGTCATTTTTGGTTGGTGACGTGCTCGATATGCCATTTTCTGACGCAACATACCACGGTATTTGGACATGCGCTACGCTGCATCATTTGAAAAAGGAAGATTTGCCGCTTGCGCTTAATGAAATGTTTCGTGTTTTAAAACCCGGTGCTCCTGCTTTTATATCGGTCAAAGGAGGGGAAGGCGAATACTTTAAGCTGGATTTGGAATTTGAGGGGAATGAACGATTTTTTGCTTATTATAAACAAGATGAATTTGAGAAATTTTTAAAAGATGCGGGATTTGAACTGGTGGATATTTGGACAGAAAGCACGGAAGATCGATTTGGTAAACTGCATCCCAATTTTGATAGAATTTATGTGAGGGCATTTGTACGCAAACCTTTATAACATGCTCCGCCAAATTCTCGATTTACATATCCATTCCCGCTATTCTCGAGCTTGCTCCAAACAGTTAGAGCTGGAGATTATCGCCAAAACCTGTGAAATGCGAGGAATTGACATTGTCGCGACCGGTGATTTTACGCATCCGGCATGGTTTAGAAGTATAAAAGAAAAATTGGTTGAGTGCGGAGGCGGGCTTTATCGGCTCAAAGACGGAACGAGCAAAACAAAATTTTTGCTCGGTACCGAAGTGGCCAGCATAAAAAAACACAAAGACTCGACGCGGCGTGTACATCTGTTGTTGTTTGCGCCATCTATCGAAGTTCTCGAGCGTTTTAATAATGAGCTTGCTCGACGAGGATATAATTTAAACGCTGACGGCCGTCCGATTTTGGGATTAACCTGCAAAGATTTGCTTCAATTGATGCTCGAGATTGATGAACGCATGGTTATGATACCGGCCCATGCCTGGACACCGTGGTTTGGAATTTTTGGTTCAAAAGGCGGTTACAATTCAATCGAAGACACATTTGATGAATTGTCCAAATATGTGTGGGCGATAGAAACCGGCTTGTCGAGCGATCCTTTGATGAACGCGCATGTCTCGCGTTTCGATAATTTGGGTTTGATTTCAAATTCAGACGCTCACAGTCCGCAAAAATTGGGTAGAGAAGCAAACGTAATGCAATTTGAGAATGAATCAGACGTGACTTATGACGAAATCATGCGCATTGTTAAAAAAAAAGATAAGGAAAAATTTTTGTACACCATAGAATTTTATCCGGAAGAAGGCAAGTATCACTTTGACGGGCATAGGGATTGCAAATTCGTGTGTCATCCGATTGAGACCAAGAAGAAATACAAGGGGATATGTCCTGTATGCAAAAAGCCGCTCGTCATTGGCGTTATGAATCGTGTAATTGAACTCGCGGATAGAACAGAAGAACAAGCGCGTGCTGCGCTTCGCATACCATACAAAAGTATGGTTCCCTTGCCAGAGATTATCGCGGGCACCTTGCAAAAGGGTGTCGCCGCAAAAGCGGTTGAAATTGAATATCAAAATTTGATCAAAAAATTGGGAACGGAATTTTATATTTTGACTGAGGCATCGATTGTTGATATTGAGCGGGCGAGTTCGGCGCACATAGCGCTCGCTATAGATCGTGTCAGAAGCGGGAATATTTTTATCCGGCCGGGGTATGACGGAGAATTTGGTGTTGTGAAAGTGTTTAAAGATAATGAAAATGGAGGAAAGCTCTTGCAGCCCGCGTTGGATTTGGAGTTGTGATGCGCGGGAGAATTCATGAATTCTGACAAATCAAAAATCCCGACGAATCGGGATTTTTGTTTGCTCTGAAGAAGAATTATTTCTTCTTGCGAGTGGCTTTCTTAGCAGCTCTGCGTTTTGCTGGTTTCTTAGCAGCTTTGCGTTTTGCTGGTTTGCGAGCTTTTTTAGGAGCTGCTTTTTTTGCTGGTTTGCGTTTTTTAGCTGGCATAGGTGATGTCACCTCCTCTCTAAATTTTCATTCGTATCATTTTCTGATATGACCATGGTACATACCAAGTCATCGATACGAATGATGCGAAGATTTTTACACGACAAGCATGTAAGTAAAAAATTTTCTTTGTAACAAATGAGTGTATTTGTTATCATCGACCTTTTGTAACAATAGTATATCTTCTTTTCATATCAAAAAGAATGTTTTGCAACAAAAAACTGTGAATAACTTTTTTGGAATAAAATTATTTTTGTTCATGGATTTATTTTTTTATGTTGATTACAAAAAATAAAAGGTTGATTTGGTGGGGTGAACAAACAATTTTGTTGTATGTTTCATTTTTTTTCAATAACATAAAACTGTTCCAGCATATGGAACAGTTTTACACGATCTAGAAGATGCGATATCACATTCTAAATGATATTTTCCAAAAGTTTATTAAAGGCTTCTGCTGCTTCTGTATCGGTCATGTGTTCGGGCGGTGTTTTAAAAAGGAACGGACA
>CAZKQL010000007.1:5619-13529 GCA_964554925.1 uncultured Gammaproteobacteria bacterium
GCTCCGTTGATGCTGATTTCGTCTTCTATCACTGAGGTTATGGAAATGGGTGTACGACCAAAGATTTCGCCCTCAATAGTGATATTGACTAGCTTATGGCCGGATGGCTCTCCGGTGTAAGTAAACGCGACTGTGGGTGCCGCGTCGTTTTTATCCAGAAATGTTTTAAGGGTTTCACTTTTTGATTTTTCTTTGTGTTCAAATCTGTATTTGAGATTAAAATGATCGGCGTTTCCGCCTCGATTCTCCTGATGAGTTTTTGTAATTTTTATACCGCGCATTTTGAGTAATTGAAGTAAGAATCTGTTTAGCATCGTCGCCCCGAGCTGGCTTTTTATATCATCTCCCAAAATTACCAAACCCTTTCGCTCAAATTTTTCTCGCAGCTGTGCAACAACGGCAAGCGGTGATGGTATACAATTTATAAAACTGCAGCCTGCCTTTAGCGCTTCTTCAGCATAAAAATGTGTGGCTTCGTCGCTTCCGGACGGCACAAGATTGACCAGCACGTCAGTTTTGGTTTCTTTCAGAATTTTTGCAACATCTACCGATTCATCTTTACTCTCGTGGACGAAATTGCCTTTCATCTGCTCTATGACACCGTCTAATGTCGGTCCCCGATACACGAGAGCTTCGTATTCCAAAGATTTTGTAATTTCCCTCGTTACATTCGCCCCCAAAGAAATCGCTTCATGCAATTTTTTGCCGACTTTCCTTTCGTCCACATCAAAAGCGCAAACAAAATGTATATCGCTCACTTTATAGGATCCGATTGTCGGGTGCAGAAGACCGGTTGTTTCTTTTGGATTTTTTGTGTAGAAAGAAACACCCTCGACCAAAGCTTTGGCAAAACTACCTATGCCAACTATGCCAACATTTATTTTTTTCATAAGCTATTTTGGTGTGGTTTCGTTCGGTTTAACCAAGAAAGATTTTGATTTTCGATTATACGATTTTATTTCTTCGGCCTCCAAATGCCGGTTGCTCTCCAAAAATTCGTTGAATGATTTGTATTCGCCCAGCCCCTTGATATCAAGATCGTTCAATTTCCAATCATCAAAACAAATTATTACCGGTTCTGTGATGAGAGGGAGGAGAAAATTCAGAACAATTTTTGATGAGCTATAAGTGTCGCAATCTATAAATATTAGGCCAATTTTTCGTAGATTAAATTTTTTGGTGGTTTCTTCATTAAGCGTGTCTTTGTACCAACCTTTTACCCACGTAATATTGTTTGGGTTAACATTTCTTTGCAAAAGACACTTTTGCATTTGCTCAAATGAACAAGAGTAAAAACCTTTTTTCCAGACTCCGTCATCTTCATTTTCAGAATCTGCAGGCAAGCCCTCGAAAGCGTCAAAGCCAAAAATTTTTGATGACTTTAAACCCATGGCTTGTCTGGCGAGATACATACTCCCGATAGAATTGCCGTTGAAAACACCGAACTCCAAGAAATCGCCGATTTCATCGCCCTTATTTTTTTTGAGTTTTACGATGCAATCCTTAAAAAAATCGAAAAGCTTTGTGGGGGGGGTGAGATTGACCGCGCATATATCATTTGTATAGCCTTCGGTCCAAGATGATTTCGGGATAGGGTCAAATTTTCGGTAAATTTTTTTGAGTGTCCTTTGAACTGAAGAATATCTGTGATTCATATTGCTATTGTACAATTTTTAGTCGTACATCAAGTATATCGCAAAAAAATCAAAAATTATATTGTGGGCATAGATGGACTCGAACCATCGACCCCAACGTTATAAGCGTTGTGCTCTAACCAGCTGAGCTATATGCCCGGAGTGAGTGAAATGAAAAAGTATACTTTTTCATTTCCGAACGAGGGCATATAGCTCACGAGTGCCGGTACTCCGGCACGAGTTCCTGTATGCCCCTCCCGACAAAGTCGGGAAGTCGAACGTCAGCTATCCTATCATTTTCCCCTTGATTTTTCAAGTCGTTTAAGGTAGGGTATTTAAGACCAGCAGGAGCTGGTCTTATGCTTATGAAGCACGAAAATACCCAATTTATCTATAATAACCCCGAAGCCGGCCGCCTCGATACTTTTTTGGCGACCGTCTGCGGCACCACGCGTTCACAAATTCAACGGTTTATTAAACATGGCGTGGTTTTTATCAACGGCTCAAAGGCAAAGAAAACAGGCGCTACTCTCCATAAGGACGATACGGTACAGCTCAATTTCGATAATTTTGTAATGGATGTAAAAGTGGAACTTACGGAAGATCAACAAGCGCTTTTGGATGCAGTGATAATAGTAAAAGAAACCGATGATTATATCGTCATAAATAAACCCTCGGGAGTGGTGTCGCATCCGGGGGCGCATGTGACGGAACAAGACGAAATTTTGCGTACCGTGTCTGTCGCGGGATGGGTATTGGCGCATTATCCGCATATTTGGGGAGTGGGAGAATACGCAAACAGACCGGGCATCGTGCATCGACTTGATAAAGAAACTTCCGGCCTCATGGTGATCGCAAAAAATCAATCGATGTTTGATTGCCTAAAAAAACAATTCAAAGATCGACTTACCCAAAAAACATACATTACCCTAGTGCATGGTGTTATCGCGGAAGACAACGGAGTTTTGGATTTTGAAATGAAACTCGGCAAAGAAGGAAAAATGGTGGCGCTTCCCAAAGTGCGCGATGTGAGTCTGCGAAATGTAAAAAATCTGCAAGAGGGCAAAGAGGCGATTACCGGATTTGAGGTTATGAGGCGTTTCGCTCGCTATACGCTTATCAGCGCTATGCCGCGTACCGGTCGCACGCATCAAATTCGTGTTCATTTTTTTGCGTTCAATCATCCGATTGTGGGCGATCCGTTATATTTCAATAAGAAAAATGAACACAAGCGTGAAAAAGAATTGGGGCGACTTTTTTTGCATGCGGCCGAGCTTTCATTTTTAGATCAATCCGGAGAGCGGCAAGAATTCGCTTCCGGACTTCCACAGAATCTCCGAAATTTTTTAGAACAACTCACCTAATTTTATGAAACACCAAGGGAAACTGGTAGTAATCTCCGCGCCATCAGGCGGCGGGAAAAACACGGTCATAAAAAAATTGATGAGCATTGTTCCGCATGCGGGGAGAATTGTGACCACCACTTCTCGTGAGCCTCGACCAAACGAAGTCGATGGTGTTGATTATCATTTTTTGTCCAAAGAGAATTTTGAAAAACAAATCCAAGAGGGCGCGTTTATTGAATATGCCATATACGCGGATCATTATTATGGAGTGGAGAAAAAAGCTCTGGAAACCGGATTATCCAAATTTGATATCGCTTTCATTCTTCCCGATGTACAGGGAAAGAAAAAATATGATGAGCTCCATATCCCTCATGTGTCGATTTTTTTGATACCGGAGAGCATGGAATTGCTCCGGAAGAATATCGGATACCGCGGCGGTATGGACGAGGCAACCCTCGAAAAACGCATGAAAGTGGCGGAACAGGAGATAAAAGACGCTGATTTATATGATTATAGGGTCATAAATAAAGACGGGAAGTTGGATGAAGCGGTCTCTGAAATTGCCCAAATTCTTGATATTGACAAAAAAGCCTCCCTATAGTAGACTGATCGCACTTATTACATCTGCAATGTTGGGTAGGACGGCTATTCAAACGTCCAAAATTGCTCAACCTCTTCAATAAATATTATTGTATGCCAGAAGATATACGCAATGAGCTTCGTCCGGGCATGGTGGTAAAAGTCCATCAGAAAGTCCGCGACGAAAAAGGTAAGGAACGCTTCCAGATTTTTGAGGGAATGGTGCTCGCCGTAAAACACGGCAAGGGTACGACCGCGACCGTAACCGTCCGCAAAGAATCAAAAGGATTCGGAGTGGAAAAGATTTTCCCCATCCAATCTCCAAATGTAGGTAAATTCGAATTCGTACGGCAAATGAAAGTGCGCCAAGCTCGCCCATACTACGTCCGCACCTACAACAAAAAATTGAAAGAAGTGAAAGAAACAAAGTAAATAAAAATCCCGAGCAATCGGGATTTTTTTAAATCTAGTGGTGTAATAGTAAGGGCGTTCGGGGTAGTTCGTTTTACTTGCTGCGGAAACGCTTTCTCGCCCCGCTCTGCGGGGCTGGTATCGCTAAGTCCTCGCTGCGTAAAAACGAACTACCCCTGCACGCTTATCTATTCATCTCTTTTTTCAAATACTGGCCGGTCAAACTTTTTTTCACTTTTGCCACATCTGCAGGCGTGCCTTCCGCAACGACTTCTCCACCTTTTTTGCCGCCCTCGGGCCCTAGATCAATAACCCAGTCTGCAAATTTTATTATATCAAGGTTGTGTTCAATGATAAGTACCGTGTTTGCCTTATCGACGAGCATGTTCAATACATTGAGAAGTTTTTTTATATCATCGAAGTGGAGTCCGGTGCTCGGTTCATCAAGAATATAGAGTGTCTTGCCGGTAGAGCGGCGAGACAATTCAGTCGCCAGTTTGATACGCTGCGCCTCACCGCCGGAAAGCGTGGTCGCCGCTTGTCCCAGCTTTAGATATCCGAGCCCCACGTTGCGCAGTATCTGGAGTTTGTCACGAATATTTTGTTTGCTTTGGAAGAATTGAAACGCTTCTTCGATCGCCAAATCCAGTACGTCGGCAATATTTTTGCTGTTATAGTGAATTTCCAATACTTCTTTCGTATAGCGTGAGCCATGACATTCGCTGCATTCAATAAATACATCATTCAAAAAGTGCATGGGGATGGTTACATATCCTTCACCGCTGCAGGCCTCGCAGCGTCCGTCGTCCTTTACATTGAAACTGAATGTTCCGGACGTAAACCCGCGCATTTTTGATTCCGGAAGTTCCGCGAATACGTCGCGAATAAGAGTGAAGATACCGGTGTAGGTGGCGGGATTGGAACGTGGAGTGCGGCCTATAGGAGTTTGATCAATCGTAATCACTTTGTCGATATTGCTCAATCCTTTTATTTTTTTGTGCTCTTCCGGTTCGTCTTTCGCGCGATAAAAATGTTTGCTTTGCTCAATGTATCAATAATAAGCGTTGATTTTCCTGAACCCGATACACCGGTAATGGCGGTGAGCGTTCCAAGAGGAATATTTACATCAATATTTTTCAAATTGTTTCCGGTGGCGCCTACGATACCGATTTCTTTGCCGCTACCTTTGCGCGGTTTTTTATTTTTGGTAATGGTTTCTTTGCCGGTTAGATACAATGCGGTGGTGGAATTCTTGTCTTTTTTTACTTGCGCCGGAGTGCCGACCGCTACTATTTCTCCGCCGTACGCGCCTGCGCCCGGTCCCACGTCAATCAAATAATCTGCCGACTCCATGATGGCTTTGTCGTGTTCAACTACGATCACGGTATTTCCCGCGTCACGCAATGTTTTGAGTGTTTTGATCAGCTGTTCGTTGTCGCGTGAATGCAGCCCGATTGAAGGTTCGTCGAGAATATATATAAGACCGGAAAGGCCGGCTGAAAGCTGCGTGGAAAGCCGTACGCGTTGCGATTCTCCGCCCGAGAGCGTATTTAGCGATCGATCCAGATTAAGATAAGGGAGTCCCACATGCATCAAATATTCGAGGCGGCGCAATATTTCACGGCTTATGGGCGCCGCAACCGATAGTTCATCTTTGTTTAATTTTTTATTTCCCGAAGTTTGCTTACCCGCCAAATCTTTGAAGAAAGCCAACGCGTCCTCTACGCACATTTCCACAATGTCAGAAATATTAAGGTCAGCGATTTTTATATGCAAATTTTCTTGTTTTAGGCGGCGGCCATGGCATACGGAACATTCTTTTTCGCGCATGTATTGTTCTATTTCTTTTTTGACATAGTCTGATTTTGTTTCCAAATATCGCTGCGTCAGATTTGGCACCACACCGTCAAAATTTTTCTTTTCGCCATTTACCATGTATATTTGCCCGTCCGTACCATAGAGAATAATATCCATCACGGCTTGGGGCAACTGCTCCACCGGCATGTCCACGGAAAAATTATGAGTTCGCGCCACTTCGCGGATAATTTCCTGAAAATGATTTTGGTTGCCCACCAATCGCGTCCACGGCTGTATCGCTCCTTCTTCTAGTGTGAGGCGTGGATTTGGGATAACGAGTTCCGGATCAACTTCGAGCGTGTTGCCAAGCCCGGTACAGCGAGAACACGCGCCATATGGACTGTTGAAACTGAACGATCGCGGTTCTATCGCCGAAAAAGTTCTGCCGCACTGTGCACACAGGGGAATTTGCGCGTAGACGAATTCTTCTCCGGTTTCGTTATGCGCCACGCGTACAAATCCGTTTGAAAAATCGAGCGCTTTTTCCACATCACCGAGCAATTTTGTTTTCGTCTTGCTATCGACCCGGGCTATTACGATATCGATATCGTATTTGAGAGACGGATTAAAGGTGAATGATTTTAGATTTTTTATGGAAATTTCCACTCCATTGATGCGGAGTTTGTCGTAGCCGGTTTTTTCGAGACGCGGTTTTATTTCTTTTATGTTGATATGCTCTTGGCGGACAATGGGGGAGAGAATCAGCAATTCGCCTTTTGTACGCATGTGGCCGCGTATTTCTTCCACAATGTTTCCGACGTCATAGGGCTTTACCGGAATGTCGCATTCCGGACAATATTGGGTTCCCAAGCGCGCAAAGAGTAGACGCAAATAATCGTAAATTTCGGTGGCGGTTCCTACCGTTGAGCGCGGGTTTTGAGAATAATTGCGTTGGTGTATGGCAATCGTGGGGGAGAGTCCTTGAATTTCATCGACATCCGGCTTGCCGTGGATGCCCATGAATTGCCGCGCGTAGGCGTTTAGACTTTCCGCGTAACGGCGTTGGCCTTCGGCATAAATAGTGTCAAAAGCCAAAGAGGACTTTCCTGATCCGGAAAGTCCTGTGATGACTACCAATTTATTTTTTGGAATGGTGAGTGAAACGTTTTTGAGGTTGTGTACGCGCGCGCCGACAATTTTTATCTGATCCATAGAAAGGGTTCTGTCACCGAATGGGCTTTCGTCACGAAATTTCATAATTTCGAGACAAAATCACTGAATAAATTTTGATGTTTAACTGCAAGTTAAGCGGAAAAATTTTGAAGGGATTTTGGCCGAAATTATGAAATTGCAGTAGAAATGACATTCGGTGACAGAACCCTAAAAGCTGTGTATATAAGATTCAACACAGCATAGCGTATTTTTGGGTGGATGTCAATGACGTGGCCTTTTGCCTTTAAAGAGGCTTGTTGTGAACCAATATATCGTTCGCGTAGAAAGTGTGAGGACCATCGGTTTCAAAGTTATAAACGGTGACTGGGGTATCATTATGTGCAATGGAATATATTTTTATCCATGTCCCGCCTGATTGTAGTATCTCGTCTCCGATCTCTAGCTTCTGTACCTCGATTTCTGGGATTTCTCGTGTTGTTTTTTCGGGATTTAATGATGCCCAACCCTTGTAACCGGTTGTTTTTCGCGTGTATATAGGGTGGCCTTCCGTAGTTTCGACAAGGCCATTATTGAATACAAAATAGCCATTGTTTATGCGTTTTGTAGTTTCGATAACGCGTGCGAAAGTGTTTTTGCTAGATACGATATCGTAAGCGATAATTGTATCTCCCGGGCGTATGTTTTCAATCGGCTTCTGTCCGCCGTTGTTATGCGGGTTCCGGCAAGGAAACAGTTAAAAATGGCGCCGCCAGGATTTATTTTTGTGCCGGGTGTTGGAGGTGGCGCCGGCGAGCTGTTGTTTACATCGGCTACGACCGAATTCATTGTATCGTCGCCAAATTCGGCTTTTAGGTAAATACCACCTTGTATTGCATCGTCCCATGGTATGGCGTTGCTTTCCACTTGTTTAAAAGTACCGATTGCTGCTTGGTCAGTTTTTCCGACTCTTCCTATGAAAAAGTTCGGCTCG
>CAZKQL010000007.1:13539-21578 GCA_964554925.1 uncultured Gammaproteobacteria bacterium
GTCAGTGTCTACGTCAAGATTTATTTCATGCTTCAGTAGTATTTTTGTCGGGTAATTGCCGCCCGGACATTTTAAACCGCCGAGATTATAATAATGGAGTTCATATTCATAAAAATCGTTGGTTGTAGCCATCACTTTGTCTTTTGCTTTCTGGCCTGGTTTTGCTGTGTCCATTCTCAGATAAGTATCCTGTGTTGCATTTTCCCAACGCCAAGATCCATCGCCGCATAAATAATGTATTTCTTTAGGTTCATAAGATCCCCATGGATCCACTGAAATCCAATCGGGAACTTCCGCTGTTTTGCCTGTTAGAGCACCTGACCACGGTATATTTTGCCAGATATTTTTTTGCACGAATCCGCTCATATAAAGATGCACAACGATTTGATCCTTGCTACATGAATAGCCGTCTATTTTTTGATACAAAGGAGCACCTTGTATGTCGTAGGGCATACACGTTCCAAAATCCGGGCATCCGGATCCGGTACAACTCTGCGCGCCCGCGTCTTTCACAAGGTATTCAAAACCGCATTTTGGCCATTTGTTAATTTTCCCTATGGATTTGAAGTCATTGCTCAATTTATATTTATTATAAATTTTTTCTTTTTCCTCAATACTGAATGTTTCATTTATAACCTGTTGTTTTCCATCTTTCGACATTTCCAAAATTTCTTGATCCGGAGACAGCTGGTCGCACATGGGCGGCGCGATTTTTATTTCATTTATGAGCCATACTGAAGGTAACCGAAAGTTGACCAAATATGGATTGAGCGTGCTCAAAATAGAATATGAAAGCGCGAGCAGCACAAGACCTATAATTGCCCCGCCTATGCGTTTTTTCGCGGAATCTATCATGCCACTGTTGCCGCCCGAAACCATCCATTGGATGCCGGAAATGAGGATCATGAATACGGCGATAATGGTCGCTGCCCAAGTGCCGTAGCGGTATATCATGGCGATGAATTCTCCCATGTTGGCGAAACGACGTTCACCGCCAAAAGATATGGCTGTCTCCGCCTGCCCCGCCGGAAGACAAAAACCGATGCGTTTTCCTGCCGCGTTTTCGCCGCCACCACAGGCTTTGATTGTTTCGTTGTTTACGACAAATCCATCTTTGAGCTGCTTGTCATTCAACGTGTCGAGAGAAATCCATTTTCTTTGATCCAAACAATCCGGTTCGAGCCAGCAACGCTGATCCGCTTGAGCATGGGCATACGCGGCAGGGAATAATAGCGCCGCGATCGCCACCACAAAAAAGATATATAGTCTATGTTTCATATTATTTTAAATGCTCCTGTATACGCGTATTCCAAGCGGCTACATCGTATACTCCTTCTACAATTTGTTGATTAACGAAATAGGTGGGTGTACCACGAACGTCAAGTTCGAGTCCGTCAACCACGTCGTCTTGAATTTGTTTGCTGTATTTCTGCGTCTCAAGACATTTGGAAAATGTTTCAGTATTTAGTCCAAGATCGGCCGCGGTGTCCAAGAGCGATTCGCCATCCAATTTTTTGGTTTCAAATAACACGCGGTAGTATTCCCAAAATTTTCCTTGTTCATGCGCGCACTGCGACGCGAGCGCTGCCGGCATTGCGTTTGGATGGATGCTGGACAGTGGCATATGTTTGAATACGAATTTTACGGCCGAGCCATAGTTTTCTTTTATGGTTTGAAAATGGGAAAATGATGCTTGGCTGAAAGGACATTCAAAATCAATGAATTCGACAATCGTAACTTTTGCCTTTGGATTGCCGAACACCGGATTATGCGGACGCACGAAATTCGTGACCGGTTTGTCGGCCTCCGCCTTTTGCTGCTTCCCGCTGTCTGCCAGCGTAAACTTTGAATTGCTTATTTGTTTTCCGATTTTTTGAATTTTTTCCGGATCACCATACTTGAATTGCCATGTATAATATACAAAAAAACAGACAAAAATGAGCGCTACCGCCCCCACAATGGATAAGGTGGTTCCAAGAAGTATTTTTTTCCCTCGATTCAATTTCGGCGGGGTTTGCCCCGCCTTCATCGAGGGCGGGGTTGGCGTGGTATATTCAGGCATAATCGGTTTGCATTGGAATACAGTATATCATATCGACTTGACTTTGGGGGAGGCCTGTGGTATTATGGCTCCGGTTTTCTTGTTTTTTTTGTGTATATACGTTACACTTCAATACACATATGGCAAATATTTTGATGATTATACAAGTGGTTCTAGCGGTTCTCCTCATGGCTGCGGTGCTCTTGCAGCAGCGCGGAGCGGGATTGGGAGCCGGTTTTGGCGGATCCGGCACTGTTTTCACGACAAAAAGAGGTGTTGATAAAGTCCTTTTTCAGGCTACTATCGTTATCTCCATTCTTTTCTTCGCTGTCGCCCTCATTAGTGTTCTTATTTAGGATCGAATTTTAAATTCGGCGCATTTCGTCGTTGTTGCTTCGCTCCTAGCTCAACGTAGCTTTTTAGCTACGTTTCGCGTCGGTGCTCGCTCCGCCTAGAACTGCATCCAAATTAAAAAATTCTCTTCAAGCATGTCTTCTTCATTGTTTAAAAAAATAGAAAAAATTTGGTCTTCACGCCGCACCGTATCTCATCGCGCGTCTCTTCAACGTGAAGTGAAAATCATACAAAAGCTGCGAGGAAAACGTTTCCCGACCGCAAAGCAGTTTTTGCATATACGTCGGGTGCTTACTAAAACGGAATACGCACTTCTTATTGGAAGTTTTGTGGCGTTATGTGCTTCTTTTGTGTGGTTTGGCATGGCGTTGGCCGGTTCATACCGTATCGCGGTGCCAAAAGTGGGTGGTGTATATCGTGAAGGAATTGTCGGCGCGCCACAGCTCATCAATCCGCTGTTCTCAAATTTGAACGACGTCGACAGCGATCTGACGCGGCTTATTTATTCCGGTTTGATGCGCTACGACAAAGATCAGCGATTGGTCCCGGATATTGCAAGCCGGTTTGAAGTGAGCGAAGACAAAAAGACATATACATTTTTTTTGAAAGACGGAGTCAAATGGCATGATAATGAGCCGTTAACTTCCGGTGATGTTCAATTTACCATAGACACTATTTTGGATGCGCAGGTCGGAAGCCCTGCCCGCGTCAGCTTTCAGGGTGTCCACGCCCAGGCCATAGATGACAAACAAATTGTGTTTACACTTGATGAACCATTCCCTTCTTTTTTGAGCAGTCTTACGGTGGGAATTCTGCCGCAGCATATTTGGGGTTCCATATCTCCGGAAGCCATGCGTTTGGCTCAAGGAAATCTAAAGCCTGTCGGCAGCGGTTCTTTCAAATTTAAGCGGTTGATCAAGGGCACCAATGGTGTTATAAGCCGCATCGAGCTTTCGCGTTCAGAAAATTTTTATAGAGACGCGGCGTATATATCGGAAATTGATTTTATTTTTTATCCTGATTACGAGGGGCAGGGCGGCGCTATTCAAGCGCTCCGCCAAAATGAAATCGATGGAATTAATTTTGTTCCTTTCAATTTGCGCGAGAAAGTGAAACGCAAGCATACCGAGTTAAAGACGCTTCAATTGCCGCAGTATTCGGCATTGTTTATGAATCAAAATAATAACGCGAGTTTGAAGGATAAAGATGTACGCGTCGCGCTCGCGCGCGGGCTGGATCGCGATCGTATTTTGCACGAAACATTATCGAGCGAAGGCGCGGTAATATACAGCCCTATCTTGAATGGTTTTTTGGGTTTTGATGAATCATTCAAGCCATACCCGTATTCGGTGCAGGAAGCGAACGCGCTTCTTGATAAAAATTGGCCTCGTATAGACGCCGAGACATACAAAAAAGAATTGAAAGATAAAATGCTTAAAGATCGCGGAGTTGACGTAAGCGCTTCGAGTACAGCGGAAACAAGTGATGAGACAAAGCAAAAAATCGAAGAAATTGATAAAGAAATTCAGGAGCAGATAAACGAGGCGCAGCTTTTTTACCGAAAAAATAAAGCCGGGGAAATATTGAAATTTGGAATAGTCACGGCCGATACCAACGAATACCGCAAGGCCGCGCAAATGGTGGCGGGCGCGTGGCAGGAGCTTGGCGTGGTGACCCGTATAACATTTATTCCGACAAAAGATATAGCGCGTGAAGTATTGCGCAAACGCGATTATGATATTTTGCTCTACAGTGTTATCATAGGAAATGACCCGGATCAGTATCCGTTTTGGCACTCTTCACAAATCAATTATCCCGGGCTTAATTTGTCCCAATACATAAACAGAAGCATAGACGAAACATTGCAAAAAATTCGTGATACGGACAATGAGTCGGAACAAGAAAAATTATATAAAGAATTTCAAAGTGCATTGCTTGAAGATATTCCCGCTATTTTCTTATATAGCCCAACATACACCTATGTTCTCACCGATACGGTAAAAGGATTCGGTGTCGGACATATTTCGCATCCGTCGGATAGATTTTCCAATGTTACGGATTGGTATATCAAAACCAAACATATCTGGAATTTTTAGTAGAACAGTTCTAAATCCAAAAATAAATTTTTCTTCTTTAATTTAAGTTTAATTTAATAGTTATTATATGATTGTTCGAACAGAAGGACGACATGAAACAGGACAAAGACGCGAACCGCGAGATTTTCGCAAGAGCGATGGAGTACACACACAAAGAAATTCCGCCGCGAAGCGCATGCATATGGATCCGTCACGCCAAAAGCGTGATTACGGACGAGCGCCGGGACGAGAGCAGGGGGGTCGAGAGCAGAATTTCCAGACTCGGCCGAGCGCGCTTTCACCTTGGCCGGCAAAGGGCGTATTCCGTATCGTGCCCATAGGCGGATGCGAAGAGGTTGGCAGAAACATGACCGTGTTTGAATATGATAATGACATCATTATTCATGACATGGGAATGCAGTTCCCCGAAGAAGACATGCCGGGCATTGATTACATCATCCCCAACATCAAGTATCTTCGCGGCAAATCAAAAAATATTCGCGGTGTGGTATTCAGCCACGGGCATTTGGATCACATTGGCGCGGCACCGATTTTGCTAAAACAATTGGGCTACCCGCCGGTGATCGCCATGCCGCTTACCCTCGCGATGATAAAACATCGCTTGGAAGATTCGGAAAAAGGCAGTTCAAAAAAATTGAAGACCATTACCGTGCAGCGCGTAACCGATCGCGTACAGCTCGGTGCGTTTAACCTTGGATTTTTCCAGGTTGAACATTCCATTATGGATTCCATGGGAACGATAATCGAGACACCGGCAGGCAGAGCTCTGCATCCGGGTGATTGGACCATGGAAAGAGATGCCGAAGGTGTCACGCATGTAAAATACGACCATTTGGCAAACGAGCGCAAGCCGACAGTGCTTATGCTCGAAAGTTTGGGATCGCTAAAAGAAGGCCGCCACGCGACGCACGAAGAACTTTACAAAAATCTATATGAAGTTCTGGAACAGGCTCCGGGCCGCGTTATTGTCGCGACCTTTTCTTCGCAAGTTGAACGTGTGCGCTGGCTTATAGAAGCGGCCGGAGAAGTGGGCAAGCATGTGGCGCTCGATGGGTTTAGCATGAAGAAAAATATCGAGATCGCGAAAAAACTCGGGTACATAAAACCAAAGCGCGGTGTGATTATTGACGTACATAAGATTGATACGTACAAAGATAATCAAGTGGTAATCGTATGTACCGGCGCGCAAGGTGAAGAAAACGCCGTTCTAAATAGAATATCCAGCGGTCAACATCGCACTATGAAGTTGCGCAAAAATGATACCGTAATATTTTCTTCTTCCGTGATTCCGGGCAACGAGCGCTCTATCCAACGATTGAAAGACAATATTTATCGCCAATGTGATTTTGTAATTCATGGCGACATTATGGACGTACATATCAGCGGACATTCCACCAAGAGGGACATCGTAGACATGCTCGACCAGGTCAAACCGAATTATTTCATGCCGGTATTTGGCAATCATTTCTTTTTGAAAGAAGCGCGTAACCTCGCGATAAAGCACGGATTTGACGCGAATAATATTGTGGTGCCGGATAACGGCTCGATAATAGAAATGTCAAAAGACGGCTTGAGAGTTCTGAAAGAAAAAGCACCGAGCGAGTATGTATTTGTTGATGGGCTTGGCGTGAGCGATAGTCAATCGGTGGTGCTGCGCGATCGGCAAGTGCTCGCGGAAGATGGCATGATTGTGATTATCGCGACGGTTCACAGCAAAACAGGACAATTGGTGCAAAATCCGGATATTATTTCTCGCGGGTTTGTATTTTTGAAAGACAACAAAGATTTGATTGAAGAGATACGCCACCGAGTAAAGAAAATGGTGGTGGAGTCAAACCCCATGAATTGGGCGGACACCAATCAGATACGCAATGATATACGAGACAAGATAGGCCAGTATATTTTTACCAAAACAGAGAAACGCCCGATGGTGTTGCCGGTCGTTATAGAGGTTTAATGCGGGATTCGCCAGCATACCTTATCCACAACCCCGTTTGACGGGGTTGTTTTGTTTTAGTACAGTACTTCTGTACTGATACGTTAGTACAAGAAATATGCCGCATGCCTACAAAAAAGAATTGCTTCAATTATTCGCGCGGATAGACAACCCAGGGGACATGGATATTTTTTTGTCAGCGATTTTGGCGCCGTCCGAGTATGTAGATATTATACTGCGGCTCCAGATCGTGAAAATGTTGCAACTGGGCATGCCTCAACGCGAGATAGCGGATAAATTGGGCGTCAGTATCGCAAAGGTGACACATGGCTCAAGAGAGCTGCAGAGCAAAAAAAGCGGATTTAAGAAAATTTTTAAACTGTATTACGAGTCGGGGTTTTGATCAATTCAATATGATTACTAGAAAATGTACAAATGTTATGTGGCGAAATATGTATCTTTTATCGCGCGATCGGGCTTGAGTTTTTTGCACTTCGTTTTCAAACTCTCCCATCGCGGAGAGTTTTTTTCTTGTGTGAGCATCTAAACAATTTGGGTGTATACACGAGGAAAGAAAGTCTTTCCTTTTGCGAAGAGAAACAGCAAAGCCGAAAGACGGAGGTGTGTATGAGCTTTGCAGAAATGTGTTCTTTCAAGCCGGAGTACGCGGGATGTCTCGGTGCCGAGTGTGAGTTTTGGACCGTTAAGCCGGACAGCGCCGGTTTCGTGACCGTGACGCCGCGGCTGTTTCTCGGAGACCCGCCCGTGCTTGTCGAAGGCCGAGTAAAACCCGAACTTCCGGCGATTCAGATCGAGGTGGTCTCCGGCATCTGTCGCAATCCGTTCGAGATCGAGCGCGATCTGTCGTCCACGATCGCTGAAGTCGAAGCCCTCGGTTCTCGGTTCGGATTCATGCTCGACAGCTACCCGACGCCGCGTTTTCACTTCGAAACCGAGGTGTTTCCGAAGCCGCGGTACAAGGCGATTCGCAAGGCTGTGCCTGAACAACGTCTGCGTGCCGGCTGGATCACGGGACTCCACGGACACTACGGATGCCGGTCGCTCCAAGAGGCGATTCGACTGCTGAACGGTTTGCGTCCGTTCATCCCCATGTTCGTCGCACTCTCCGCGCGTTCGCCCGAGTACATGGGTGTTCCGAACGGCTACGCGAGCGAGCGGATGAAGATGTACATGACCATTCAGACCGAGCTCATGCCACCCCACATCGAGAGCATCGAGCATCTCGAATCGCTGGCGCGTGAACGCGGTTTCGACAGCGATCCCGGTCGCTGCTGGTGGGGAGTACGCATCAACCCGCGTCACGGTACGGTCGAGGTGCGCCTCATGGACATGCAGGAAACGCCGGCGCATGCCGCGCAGTTCCTGGCGCTTCTGTCGGTCGTCTGTAGACAGATCCTGTCCGGCAAGCATGCGACTACGCGCAAGTCGGCCGAAGCCATTTCGATGGAGATCGATCAGGCGGCTCGCATGGGTACGACGCACCGCGGCCACGAGAACGAGCTGCTGCGCGTCATGGTCTACGCTCATGGCGCGGGCTTCAGTTCGGAACACAGGTACCTCACGGATCTGTACCACCGGCTTTTCAGTCTCT
>CAZKQL010000008.1:0-14146 GCA_964554925.1 uncultured Gammaproteobacteria bacterium
CGAAGCTAATAAAAATAAAAAAACATCCTTCGAGCAAACGCTGCGCTATTTCCATAAAAAATTTCAGAGCTTCGAATCTTCCTTTTCAAGCAAAATTGTAGCCACCATAAATCCAAACTTGCCGGTCTGGGACAAGCAAGTTCTTGTGCGGCTAAAAATAACAGCACCAATACCAAAAAGATAGACTTCATCCTTTGGCAGACGAGATCATGAGGTTAATTCTGCACATTTTTGACTTGACAATTAAACTAAAAATGCTATACTTAATTTTAAGTGACAAGTCTGGCTCCGGATGTATGTCTGGACGGATCTCGAAGCTCCCTACGGGGAGTTTCTTTTTTTGTTAAAAAAATTCTTTGAAATCTCTGCAATGTGTACAAAATTATTTCTTGTGAATAGAGAGTTTTAAAATAAATTTGATGCTGTACGATATAATACATTTGGTAACTATTCGGGCGCAGTCCGGCGGTTCGGTGGTCAGACTTGTCACTCTGGCTATCGGGGTTCGACTCCCCCTGCGTCCACAAGACCCTGCCCTCACCGAGGGCGGGGTTGGTTACCATTTTTAGAAGTGACCGACAACACAACATTTGACTTATCATTTTTGCAACGGTATATTGAGGCAACAACTACGAAACCATATGCAAATAGACGACAAAAAAATATATATTGGGCTGAACAAGCCGATTGATTATACCTGCGATAATGATTCGCAAGGAAAATCGGTCATCGAATTGCTTGCCAAAGACAACGGAACTCAACAGGATAAGCGCGACATCAGGGAACAGATGTCTGTAATCGGGAATTTGGATGAGCACGCCGAGGGCCTGATTTTTTTGACAAACGATGCCAATCTTACCAATCTCATACACAAGCCAACATTTGAATTACAAAAAGAATATGATGTAGTGATTACAGATTCACTTTCCAAAGACGCAAAAAAAGTGCTCGAGCGCGGCATGAGATTGAACAACGAATTTGTGGAGGGAATTAACATCAAAAAAGAATTCAACAAAGGAAGGCTAACTATAGTCACGGTGTCTGTAAAAAACACGGGGAGCGAACAAATCAGAAAAATGTTTGAGACGCTTGGCTACCACATTACGACATTGCGCCAAACTCGTCTCGGCAAATTGCGTCTCGGTACTTTGGCTGTGGGCAAATGGAAATTTGTGTCGAGAGACTCGATTATATAAAAAAACCGCGTAACGCGGAAATAAGTGCACTGCATCGGAATCCGAGCGCGCCGGTGAAGACGGCTCGGATTCCGATGAACGCATGACAGGATGATGCTCGAGGTCAGCGCGGCGGCGCCTGCGGCTCGTAACGGTGATCAAGCGAAGGCGGCGCGAGACGGACGTGCAGCGAACGTCGATCGCTGGAGTGATCGAGCTCAGCCTGGTCGGGGCACCAGTTCCGCAGACCATCGGTGTAGATGTACCCCTCCAGCACGTCGCTGTCGAGGTCGTCAGTGAAGTGGAGGAACAAGCCATGGAAATCGACCAAATCCTCGGGATGTTTGAGGAAATGCTCTCGATCGCTTCGCAGGCCACGGATGCCCGCCTCGATCGCCCGACGCTTGAGCTCCCTGCCGTTGACGAGGCTCTCGGTCGGCTCGTGCATGTGCCAGAGTTCGTAGTGACGGTTCCCGACTGTGATAGCGCGATACATAGCAGCTGCCATGCGTTTTCCCTCCAATGCCCGCCTCAATCAATGAAACGGGCTCCTGTTTTCTAGAATGGTGTATACTATACAAAACTCCGGCTGTCAATATGGCCAAATACCTAACCGTCTACAAAAACTCACTTTCCACCTATCTGCAGTACCGCCTCAACCTCGGCCTTTTGGCATTGAGCCACCTGGTAAGCCTCTCCGGTCTCGCGTATCTATGGATTGCCGTATACGGATCCGGCCAGACGCTCGGCAACTACACGCTCGAAGAAATTGTGTTTTATTATATTGTGCTTTCCGTGGTGCAAGTCATAATCGCGGAAGGTGTGGGCATGGGATTTGAAGTCGGAGATGATATCAACCGCGGCGTAGTCGCGAATTATCTTCTCAAGCCATTCAATTATTCTTTTGAACAATTCATAAAACTCGCAGGCAAGGCAACAATCAATGCCGTCTTTATTTTGCCTATGGTTTTGATAATTACATTCACGGCGGGACAATCAGCTCATCTACCACCCCTTATAAATTGGATCCAATTTTTGGGCATGATAACCATTGGCCTTATATTTTATTTTCTTATTTATTACCTCGCAGCGCTCGCGTCTTTTTGGCTCACTTATGGCCGCAGTGTTATTTTTGCTACATTGGTTACGAGCAATTTTCTGAATGGTGCGCTCATGCCGCTCGATACTTTTCCGGATTGGTTTCAAAAAATAAATGTATATTCTCCTTTCAAGTTTCTGGTATTCATGCCCATCCAAGCATTTCTAGGCAGAGTGCATGAATGGAAAACCATACTTCTAGTGTGTACCGCGTGGATTATTATTTTTATCTTTGCGATTATGTTTGTATGGCGCCGGGGCATAAAAAGATACGAAGCCGTAGGCAGATAATATGCGCAAACTCTTACGTCTCTACAATATTTTTTTCAAAACAAATCTCATAAAAGCCTTAGCGTATCCGGGAAATTTTTGGTTTATGTTTGCGCTGACCGGAATTGAATCTCTCGTGGTATTGCTCGCGGTCAATATCTTGTTCAACCATGTACAATCCATAGCAGGATGGTCGTACCACGACATGCTGGTCTTGGTCGGCGTATTTATGCTGAGCCATAGCCTGGCATGGATTTTTTTCAAAGCCGGTATCAACGATCTCGACACGATTATCCAGAAAGGAGATTTGGATTGGTACCTGATAAAGCCGGTGGACACGCAATTTTTGGTAACCATTCATCGTATAGATGTCGAGGACGCCGGTCGGTCGGTGGTAGGTATTTGGCTTATGATTGTCGGTCTACAAAACGCTCCATTATTTACCACCGTTTTACATATTCCGCTTTTTATAATTATGATGCTCCTTGGGCAAGTGGTGCTCTATGCTATAATACTGGCGGTAAAAATTGTAAGTTTTAAGTCTATCCAAGGCTGGGCCACAAATGCCATAAGCTGGCGGTTTCACGAATTGGCGCATTACCCGACAGACATATACAAAGGTATGCTAAAATTCGTCTACACCTTTGTTTTCCCCCTCATATTTGTTGCCACCGTACCTGCAAAAGCATTGACCGGAAGACTGGAAATGCAGGTAATTATGGGTGGTTTTGTGGCAGCCGGCGTATCGCTTTTGGCAGTTCGCCTACTTTGGAAACGAGCACTCAAAACATACAGCAGTGCATCGAGTTGATATGAACAAATACATCTGGGCATTCAAAATGAGCATCGCGCGCGTCGCCGCGTACCGGCTCGATTTGGTAATGGGCAGAATCCGAAATATCATTGTCCTGCTTCTTTTGTATTATGTGTGGCTCACGCTGAGCGCGGGAAACGGACAATTCGCCGGACTGTCCGCGCAAGAACTGACAACGTATGTATTTCTCGCCTCAATATTGCGACGATTATTATTTGGAGGAGACTCGAGACAAGTGTCGCAAGACATAAATGAAGGAAGATTTTCACTTTATCTCACTCGCCCCATCAATCATTTTGTATTCAATTATTTTGAAGAATTGGCCGAACGAGTTATACAAGTAGTCATGAGTATAATCGAAGCGATCGTTATCGGTCTCATATTACACATCAATTTTTTTACACAGACCGAAATCGTCACGCTCACTTTATTTGTCTGCTCGGCGTTCCTCGCGCATATTTTATTTTACATAATGACCTACGCGATGTCGCTCATTTCGTTTTGGTCACGAGAATCCGCGGGTCCGCGATATTTATTTGACTGGTTTTTGGATTTCGCGGCGGGCAGTTATTTTCCGTTGCATATTCTAACCGGAATTTTTTGGCAGATCACCTTATTTCTACCGTTCATGTACCTCGTTTACGCGCCTATCATGATGTATCTTGGTAGGCTTACTACAGAGCAAAGTGTACGCGTGCTGTTTATACAAATTATGAGCATTGTATTTTTTGGATTCATAACCCATATCGTGTGGGGCAAAGGGCTCAAACGCTACAGCGGTGACGGGATATAATATGACAAAATACCTGCGCGTCTGGATACAACTTACAAATTGCGCTTTCTCGACCGTGGCATCAAACAGGATAGATTCGATTTGTTATTTTATAGGAAAAATCGTGCGCTTCGGTTTTTTTGTGCTCATGATTTTTTCGATTTTCAGATACACGGATTCCATGGCCGGCTACAAGCCATACGAAATTTTATTGTTTTTTCTTACTTTCAATTTGGTCGACTTGTCCGGCCAAGCATTTATGCGGGGAGTGTACGCCTTTCGCAGATATGTGCGCGAAGGTGGATTTGATTATGTTATTTCAAAACCCGTCAATCCTCTATTTTTTATATTATCCCGATCAACCGATCTGTTGGATTTGTTGCTCATCCCCCCGATTATCGGCTTAATCATATACTGCGTACATATATTGCCAATTGATGTCACGTTTGCATCGGTTGTCTCGTATCTGCTGCTACTCGCCATTGGATATGTCATTATCATGGGATTCCACATTATGGCTGCGGCAGTTACCATAACGCATACCGAAAATGCAAACACCATCTGGCTCTATCGCGACGCGATGACCGTGGGCAGACTTCCTCCGGAAATATTTTCTTTCGCGCTGCAAATGTTTTTTACATTTGTCATCCCCATATTTCTTATTGTGGCATACCCTACCAAAGCACTGCTAGGTGAACTGATGCAAAAATCATTTTCTATCGCGCTCGTGTACAGCATACTTTTCTTTTCGCTTTCTCTCTTCATCTGGGACAAAAGTTTGAAAAAATATACAAGCGCATCGAGTTGATTTATGCGAAAATATTTTTTCATCTTCAAATACTATGTCGAACGAATTCTCGTGTATCGTATACGCATACTGATATGGTTTTTTTGCGATATCGTTAATTTTGTTGTCTTCCCTTTTATCTGGTTGCACATATACGGATCACGAACCACAATCGCGGATTTTACACGAGAAGATTTGGTTACCTACTATATAATTCTCGCGCTCATTTCTGCCGGTTTCACTTCGCATATCAGCAAATACGTGCGCGAAGACATTATGAAAGGTGATTTGAACAGATCGCTCACGCGACCGGAACCGCATTTTATCCGTTGCTATCTTTCGGAAATCGCGTATAAATCAATCAGCTGTGCTATTGCTCTTTGTGTAGCTTTTGTTATTTGGCTTATTGTTCCGCAATATATTGTACAGCCCAATTCATTATTCACCGTACTATTTTTTGCTCTGGGTTTATTTTTCGCTTTTTCCATATCGCAATTCATCGAATACATTATCGGCCTTTGTTCATTTTGGCTCGGAGAAACAAGAGCGCTTACGCATACGTCGGAAATGTTGACCATGCTTTTTGCAGGTTCTATAGCACCCTTGAGTTTCTTTCCGACATTTTTCCAAAAAATAGCCGCTGTCTTGCCTTTCAAATTTCTTGGATATATACCCGCGCAAATTTATTTGGGACAACTTACAAAAACGGAAATATACCAAGAATTATTACTCGCAACCGGATGGCTTTGCGCGCTCGGCCTGCTTATTTGGTATATGTGGCGAAAAGGTTTGAAAGTCTACGAAGGTGTGGGAATTTAATATGCGAAAATATTTTCGAATTTACAAAGCATTGTTTGCAAACGCGCTTTCATACGAAGCGCAGTACCGCCGTGATACATGGATTTATTTGGCAAGCCAGACACTGTGGCTGGCGCTTCTCGTCAGCGTCGTCGAAGTTATTTTCAAACACACAGCGTCACTCGTGGGCTGGCAAAAACATGAAGTATATTTGCTTACGATTTTATGGGTGATAATAGAAGAATGCTACACGATATTTTTCAAAAAAAACATGATGGATTTGCCAAACAAAGTTACGGACGGACAGCTCGATATGATTTTAACTCAAATTTTTCTTCTCCGCGGGGTCTACCGGATGATCGTGCAAATCGCGCTGCTTGCATATTTAATCATTCATTTTGACTTTGCGGCGTCGTGGTGGCATGTGCCGCTCACGTTTTTCTTTATCATATGTGGCGTATTTGTGCATTACGCGTTTTCGCTGATTTTGAATACGTTCAGTTTTTGGTATATGCGTATAGATAATGTAAATGACTTGTGGAGCGCGGTAAACGCGGTCGGAAAATATCCGCTTGAAGTCTTGCCTCCATTTATAAAAATACTCACGCTGACCGCAGTCCCTATCGCGTTTATCAGTTATGGCCAAGTAGCCACGCTTACCGGAAGGTGGGGATTGCAATTGATTTTGTATGGCTTTGTTTTTACTTTTTTCCTGGTATTGGCCGCGCGCGTTCTGGAATTTTGCCGTAAAACACTATTCGAGCGCGTCGAGTTGATTTGGTTTATTTTTATAGTTTGCGAAAGTTTCTTGCCTGACGGACGCGAACCTTGCAAAAAGTCCTTTTTCATGATAGCTTCTAAATACCTCTCTCCTTAAGCCTAGAGATGTCGTATTACGGCGAATGAGGAAGCCGCATACCGACAATCCGGGCGGGAGTCTTTGTCCTTTCCCGAAAACGCTTGTGCGAGTGACGCCATGGAGGCCGATCTCACCTTGCCCGCCTTTGCCCCCGCTGCCGGATATGCACCCGGGGTCGTACCGATCCGGCGGCAACTAGCCCCGAGGGGTCCAACCAAAGTCCACGATGGACAGCGGATGAGCTCCTCGGGGTTCCTTCATTTATAGAGATTCCTGTGCTAAACTAAAAGCTAATCATAACTATTCCCTATGGCGACCATAGAAGTAAAAGGACTATCAAAAACCTACGAATACTACAAAAAACAGGCCGGCCTTTGGAACTCGGTCAAAAGCCTTTTCAGCCGTGAAAAATTATTCACGCAAGCGGTAAAAGACGTGAATTTTAGTATAGAAGAAGGCGAATTTGTAGGATTTCTGGGACCTAACGGCGCGGGGAAAACCACCACGCTCAAAATGCTTTCCGGAATTCTGTACCCGACGAGCGGCGTTGCAAGTGTGCTTGGCCACACTCCTTGGAAACGTCAAAAAGAATTCCAAAAACAATTCGCGCTTGTCATGGGGCAAAAAAATCAGCTTTGGTGGGATTTGCCGGCCATGGAAAGTTTTATTTTGAATAAAGAAATTTACGAAGTCCCTGATGACCAATTCAAAAAAACATTGGATGAACTCACCGAACTTTTGGATATCAAACACATTGTCGATGTGCAGGTACGCAAATTATCTCTTGGTGAACGTATGAAATGCGAACTTGTCGCGGCGCTTCTGCATTCCCCAAAAGTTCTATTTCTCGACGAGCCGACGATTGGTCTTGATGTCGTTTCTCAAAATAACATCCGTGAATTTTTGAAAAAATACAACAAAGAAAAAAAAATCACGATTGTGCTGACTTCTCACTACATGGAAGATGTAGAAGAATTATGTGAACGCGTCATAATTATCAACCACGGAGAATTGATCTACGACGGAAAACTCGCAAAACTCATCGACGGGTACATCGACCACAAAATTCTGGAAGTTACGTTTACCGAAGAAGTCGCGGAAGATCGATTCAAAGAATTTGGAACCATAAAAGAATACACCAAACGGCGCGTAGTCATGGAAGTGCCAAAAATCCAAGCAAAGCAAGTCGCCATCCAACTTTTGAACACCTTCCCGGTGGACGATATTTTGATAAATGAAGTAAATATCGACGATGTCATCCGAAAAATTTTCGTTCAACAGCACGCGTAATTGTTTGGCGCTCTCCCCCGTGGTATACTGGCCACATACAAGACTTATCTAAATCCATATGCGTACCGAAGAAAAAGTCCGATTCAGCCACATGAGATCTGTTACTTTTTTTGGGCTTATCGGCGTATTGAGCATCGCGGTTCTTTACTTATTTTTGCCATTTTTTTACCCGATTTTTTGGGCGGCCGTTATCGCGATTGTCTTTTATCCTTTATACAAAATGCTGCAGCGCCACATAAAGTGGTCAAACCTCAATTCCACGCTCATGTTACTCGTGGTGCTTGGCGTTCTTATCATTCCTCTCGTCCTCCTATCGCTCTTGGTTGTCAATGAATCATTCAAATTGTTTTCCAATATCGGCGCGTATACATTACCGACCACACAAAATGTGTCCGAAGGAATAGACCTTTGGGCCCAAAAATTCGGTCTCGTGCCTTATGTGGAAATCGTAAGGGAAAAATGGACCGCCTACGCGCAAAGCGGATCAAAAATAATCGGCTCACACATCATAAGCGCGGCGAAAAGCATAACTCAAACGTCCGCAAAATTCATATTCATGTTTTTTATAATGCTATATACGCTGTTTTTCTTTTTTAGAGATGGAGAAAAAATGATCAAGCGCGTTATGCATCTGTCGCCGCTCGGGGATAAATACGAGAGTATGCTTCTTGACCGCTTCACCTCCGCGATCCGCGCCACGTTAAAAGGTACGTTTATCGTGGGGGGCGTTCAGGGAATTATTGGAGGTATATTATTTTGGATTACCGGAATTCCCGGAGCGTTTGTTTGGGCGGTTGTTATGACCGCGGTAGCGATTTTGCCGGGTGTCGGTCCGGTTATTGTCTGGATTCCCGCCGCAATACTTATGCTTGCTTTTGGAAACACGTGGCAAGGCCTCACTATTATCGCAGTCGGCGCGGGAATCATCGGCACGATAGACAATATACTGCGCCCCATGATTGTGGGCAAAGATATAGAAATGCACCCGGTAATCGTGTTGTTCTCCACACTTGGTGGAATTTGGATCTTCGGTATTTCGGGATTCATCATCGGACCGGTAATCGCGGCGCTATATATGGCGGTCGTGTCCATCTATGATCATTATTACGAAAACGAATTGGGACATAATTAGTAAAAAAATCTGATGCAAAAAACCGCCCATGATGGGTGGTTTTTTTATATTGGGAATGTCCAAGCCATTTAATAAATAATTAATCTCCCATATTGACGATTTTCCACACGGGTCTTATACTGACATGACCGCTACAAAAATTTTTAACTATTTTTTATGAAACAAAAGGAGGTAACGTTAAAAATGGTCCATGGCAAAACACTCGACCTTGAGCAAGGTTTGGGCAAATTGGGCAAGACAGTCAACGGTCTAGATAGAAAAGTCGAGGGGCTAAACAAGAAAGTACGAGGTTTAGACAAGAAGGCGGATGGTTTAGATAAAAGAATGGATAGAGTAGAAAAACGCTTCGACAAAGTCGATGAAACATTAAAAGAACATGGAGAGGCTATCACTTCACTCCAAGAATCATTTGAATTCTTCATGGAAGAAGCGGCGACCAAAACTGATATCAAAAAATTAAGGGAAACAACCAAAACTGATATACGAGAATTAAGCGAAAAGTTTGCAACGAAGGATGACATTCGAGAACTGAAAGACGAAATCCTCTCGCATATAGACGGCTTTGTCGGAAAATATAAATACCAAGATACGGAAATTACCTCACTTGTTTCCGGCTATAGAAGACATGAACATCACATTGAACAAATCAGCAAACATGTCGGATTGAAATTGAGCTGATTTCTCACAAATCGATCGAACTTTTCACATTTTCAGACAAGTTCATTTTTATCAGACTTCCTTTTTCGTTCATCTTTGGGCTTGGCATTGATAACCCGCCATTTTTTACAACAACAGTATCCACGGTTACCACGTCTGCGACCAAACCCGCATAGGGATCGGGTTTTTCTATATCTTCTATACAATGCGAGTATTCACCAACCTTCGTAACTCTTTTGGAATTCAAATTGTATGCTTCATACGTTCTGGCCGTGCATCCTGCGTCGGCCATGGTATAGCTTGAGTATAATACATTTTTAGCAGAGTTAAACCCTACTATTTCTCTGGTCGAAAGCCCGTCAGCCAAATCCTCGGTCTGCTTTGTGGCCAGATTGAAACGATACAAACTTAAATTGCACTGAGCCATGTATTCGTTACAAAATTTTCCGGAAAGATAATACATCCAATCCCCTTCCACAAAAAACGAATGTACGGGAAAATCTTCGGTATAGGCTAAGGGAATGGTTTCTACGGTAGAACCAAACACATCAAACACTTTTACACGCCCCTGATCCATATAGTACAACAGGTCGCCTGCCACAAACGGATTTTCCATTCTCGTAAGATTGCTCAGTGAACCGCTACCGAGTGACATTTTTCTTTTGGTTTTATGATCCTCAAACAATAAATTCGCGTTTAGATTTGGAGCGTCCTCCGATGATTTGTACCAAACGGGAACGTCATGAATAAAAATTTCTCCAACCGAATCTTTCGTGAGCTTCACCGGTGGATATTCTATCGTTACGCTTCGTACTATTTCTTCCAATTCTTTTTCGCAGGCTTCGGCTAGGGGCTGATTTTCAAAGGAAGTTAGAAGAAGTCCAAATTCACTATTTTGATAAGGAAAATGCGGAATCGCGATCAATTTTTTGTCCGTGTACCCGGCTGCTTTTTCTTCATCGGTTAAAGCACGACTGAACCCAACACTCATCTGTTGCAGCTGTTTCCCATCCGCAGTAACAAACGAAGACGAAACCGGATCCATGGTTTTCAAAATTACGGCTCCGTCAACGCGTCCATAGCTCAAATAACAAGTCGCCCCGTCTCTTTCGAGAGACAATTTTTGTTCGGCGATAATTTCCAAGGGTCTGTGCGCCGCGAGATGCCATAGTTTTGGATAATAAAGTGTAATACCCTCTTCTATATTTTTGTATGTTTCAAATGAATGGTAATATTGATACACAAAACAATCGCAGCCAAAATCCGCAAATTGATAGCCGACTTTCTGGCAATACGAAGCGCGCAGGGCGCACATGGGATTTTGCTTTAACTCTTCGGACCAATCCTCTTCTTTTGGAGGCCATGGAAGCCCTGTATCCATAAATCCTCTGCGGAAAACCAAATCAGTGTCTTTCAGAGGATCTGTGTTTTTTTCATCGAGGATCGTTTGCGCTTCGCTTTCTTTCATTGCTTTACCAAAACCCAAGCCGCTTGGAAAACGTAATCCCGCCCAGTGATACAAAAAACCTCCGGCAACAAGAAATATGATGACAATCAAAACCGTACGCAATGTGTTGGATTCTTCGATTGGATTGTGCGGAGCCGGGTTATTGGTCATATGTAAAGTATAGATTAAAAAGTGAATTCTTCAAACTCCTCGCTGCCATACAGTTCATCATCCCAATACTTTATGTACATGGGTTTTAGAACCCAAATTTTTGAATTCCACTCGTTATAATGAATCCACTCAACGGTAATTCTTTCCTTAAATTCAGGAAAATTTTCGTTGTGAAGTTTTACGCCGGTTGCAATTTCTTCTTCATTCTCCGTGGGACGGCAAATTCCCTTGCCCTGCACGGCCTTTCTGTTTCTGTGGTTATGCGAATCAAACCAAGCAATTGAAAAAGCAATATTTGGATTATTCAAAATCATTTTGCTGTGCTTGGTGTCTTCCGGACTTACAAAATACAATGCTCCGTTTTCGTCCACGCCAAAATACACGTTCGCGATCCAGACATCTTTACCATTTGCTACGGCGATTACCATTAGCTTTTGGGATTGGATAAATTCTTGAACTTTTTGCATATGCGAATTTTAAATTTGTATTTTTTTGAAAAAATGTCCACCGAGCCATAAAAGCGCTAAAGTGACCCCGCTAAGCACCAAAAGGTCTATGGTATAACCGAAATGCATTACCCCTATAAACAGACCGCGAAAGGCGTCTATTCCATATGAAAGCGGATTGACGCGCGCGACCATAGACAGTACTTTTGGAAGACCTTCAAGAGGAAACAGCGCTCCTGAAAAGAAAAATATCGGCATTACCAAAAAATTCATAATGAGCTGAAATCCCTGCATATCCTCCAGCTTTGCGGCTATGACGGTGCCAAGTGCGGTAAAAAGAAACGCGACCAAAAACATAAAAATAATCGCGGGAAATATGGCAAAAAAATGCGTAGGACGAAAGCCAAACAAAAAAGCGATAAGCATCACGAGCAGCCCCTGCATGGTGGCGATTGTCGCGCCTCCCAAAGTTCTGCCGATCATAATGTGAAAACGCGGCATGGGAGCAACCAATGTTTCTTTTAAAAAACCGAATTGTCTGTCCCAAATCAATTCCATGCCGGAAAAAATGGCGGTAAACAAAATACTCATCCCCACAATTCCAGGGGCCAAAAAGTTGAGATAATTCCCCTGCCCCGCTTGCTCAAACACCGTACCAAATCCATAGCCAAGCGCGAGCAGATACAAAATCGGCTGGGCGAGCGAACCGATCATGCGCGCACGTGATCGCAGATATTTTTTTATTTGTCGAAGCCAGAGGATATATATTTTCTTCATATTATCTTTTTTTGCCTCTCCACATTTGGGAAAATTGCCGCATTTGATCCTGCGTGCTCGCGGCTTCTTCGCGGATGGTTTTTCCTGTCAGCGACAAAAATGCTTCTTCCAAAGAAGTCGTATTTGTTTTTTGTTTTAACTCGTTGGACGTGCCAATGGCTATAATTTTTCCGTGATCGATAATAGCGATGCGCTCTGCGATACGTTCGGCTTCTTCCATGTAATGCGTGGTAAAAAATACCGTAGTTCCCTCGGTTTTATTTAATTCTTTGAGATATGTCCACATATGATTTCTCGTTTGAGGATCAAGTCCCAAAGTCGGTTCATCAAGAAAAATAATTTTCGGATGATGCAGCAAACCGCGAGCGATTTCGAGACGGCGCTTCATGCCTCCGGAAAATTCTTTTACCAAACTGTTTTTTCTGTCCGACAGATCAACAAATTTCAATAATTGATCGATACGCTCTCTGCGTAATTTGGTGGGGACATCGTAGAGCACACCGTGAAATTCCATATTTTCCCACGCGGTCAAGTCATCATCAAGACTCGGATCCTGAAACACAATGCCAAACGAACGACGGACTTTTTCGGGATGTTGCACCGGGTCATGATCATTCAGCATTACCGTGCCGGTGGTCGGCTGGAGCAACGTGGTGAGAATTTTTATGGTGGTGGATTTTCCCGCGCCGTTTGGCCCCAAAAATGCAAAAATTTCTCCCGATTGTACATCGAAAGAAATATCGTCGACTGCGGTGAAGTCACCGAATTTTTTGGTGAGGTTGGTTACGCGGATCATAGATTTTGTATTGGTGGTGTATTTATTGTATCAAGGTCGAACCTATTTTCAAAACAAATGATCTTACACGCTCCACATGTGTGGTGCGTCAATGCGGACTAGGGGTTTTCGAAAATTCGTCGATTAATCTTTCTTAGATTCCTGAATCTAAGTTAGTTTTCTTTGTCATTTTCTAATACCCTTTTTATTTCTGCAATTTGCTCATCTGAAAACTTAAAATCTTCCGGGAGTTTCTGTGTTTTGTTCCCATCGCTAAACCAGTTTTATCCTAATTCTTTGAAGCGGGGTCATTTTTCTTTATCTCCCCAAATGACTCCAATTCCGGGCATTGTCGTGCCAGATTCAGCCAATGCAAATGTTGTTGAAATAACAGAGTCCGAAGTTTTCCATGTTTTCAGTTCAGATATTCTAAATTCTGGCGGGGTCATCGGGTCGTTTTCTGGTGTTTCGGAAAACTGCGGTGCACCGTAATTTTTTGTTAAACCGTCGATTATTTTTTGGTAAACCTCCTTAAGTTCATTATCAGGCAAATTACTATATCCGAGGACAAGACGACCCAGCTTATTTGTTTCATCAAAAAAATAGGCGGTAATAAATACCGGATACTCTAAATATGTATCTCCAAAAATTACCGCATTGTTTGTCGGGTGTTCGGGTTGCCAACTTTTATCCGAGAATATTTTTTGATACTCGGCTTTGGAAATTCCCCAACGCAAAGATTTTATTTGTTCAAGTAAATCATCAGCACTGTTATTTTTTGTTGAGTCCGATGTAGGATTGCCCAACATTTTTTCTATCCAAGGTTTAACTTTTTTGAATTCTTCTTCCCTTAAAATTCTTCGGGCTGAGTCCATGCT
>CAZKQL010000008.1:14158-21234 GCA_964554925.1 uncultured Gammaproteobacteria bacterium
CATTATTAGTGCCCTTAAAAATGAATCATGGGCGACAGCACATTGGAGGCAAAAGTTCAAAGGTTTTTTATATAAAAAATCGTCAAAGACTTTGCAGTAGTCGCGGGTGGTGTCGTTGGTTGAGGCAAAATAAAAAATAGTACTACCGATTTCACCACAGCGTTCGCATGGAATCCTTGAGCGTATCTTTTTTTGCCTCAACCAAAAAAATAATAAAATCGAGGCTATAATTGCTAATAAAACATAGTCCATATTTTTTTATTTTAAAAATTCCTCAATTTAAACGCTCAGTGACTTGGCAATTTTTGCGATTAGTTGAGCGTATCTCTTTACGACGAAACCACCATCAATTTTTCGAAAGTCAAATTTTGGTGGGCTAGGTGGGACTCGAACCCACAAGACCGAAGTCACGACATTTTAAGTGTCGCGCGTATACCATTCCGCCACTAGCCCTTTTCAAATACTCCAAAATACTACCACGAAAATCCCCCCAAATCAACCCTACTTCTCCCACGCTACATCGTGTATATTTTGTCTCTTGTTTACAAAACGACCAAGCACAAACAACGCGTCGCTCAATCGATTTATATATTGTATTAACAAAGGGTCGAGCTCATAATGCAAACTTAATTCCACCATCTCCCGCTCCGCGCGGCGACATATGGCACGCGCGTAAAAACTCTGCGCTGCGAGCGTATTCCCGCCCGGTAAAATAAATTGCGTAAGCGGTTCGAGCCCGGCAGTCATTTCGTCCATCCAACTTTCCAACGCTGCGACATCTTGCGGCAATAATTTGGGAACAGCAATCAAATCCGTCTGCACCGCCGCCAAATTTGACCCGATATTAAATAATTTATGCTGTACGCGCGTGAGTTTTTCTTTTTCCGCTGCGAATTCCGCGGACATACCGGAAACCACGACACCAATATACGCGTTCAATTCATCGACTTCGCCGATTGCCTGCATTTCTATACAATTTTTGCTTACACGTTTTCCGCCTAACAGCGATGTCTCTCCTTTGTCTCCTGTTTTAGTATAAATTTTCATATTATTTCTTCAATGTTTTCTTGTCTACATTTGTTTTCAAAATCAAGTCTGATTCGAATGTTTCGATCTGTGTTTCAACCGCATACGATTTATCATCGCGGATTCCTACAAAATACAAATATCCGTCATCATATAATTCAAATACCGGAAATGGCATGGCGCAGCAACTATTGGTATATATCGTGTCATACCCTTCGGAAACGATCCGCCCATCGATAACTACATACTCCTTCCCTGCCACCTGCGCTACAAATCCGGGCTTGCCTTTGTAGTCAAACGGATAGTGACTTCCGTCAATTCGAAATATTTTTTCTTGCGGCATTCCTTGTATATACGCGTGCACGGTAGAGGACGTACTAGTGCAATCGCCGACAATATATTTAAACGCAACATCGCCGGCAACCAACCTAATATCATTTACCATTCCTTCTATACCATCGATCCCCCAGCAAAGTGTTTGGCTAAAAATTTCTGTAACATCTTTGTCGAATTTTCCATCTTTGTATAAACCATATGTTGCACCGGGTGCGTTATCATCTACCGGAATCCATGAAGTGATTTCTTTTGCAGTGTATGATTTGTATTCGCGCCCGGATTCCACAATCCAATATTCGTGGTTATCGAGTTTGAAATAGCCAAGAACCGGCTGTCGCACGGTAAACGTCGGGGGTACAAATGCATCTTCTTCCAAACTATACCCGTAATTCCCCTCAATCTGTTCAATCTTTTTTCCTTTTGTTTGTTTGGAAAATTTTAGAAGCGCGTCTGTGTAAATCTGCGTATCGTCCGGATTTATGTTTAAAATTTCAAATTCACGATAGGTGTTTTCTATCGCTACCGGCGCGAGCGATACTTCTTTTTTAATAAAAAATGTACTGCAACCGGTCAAAAACACGATCGATACAATTAGACCACCGACTTTTGTTTTTATATTCATATGTGTAATAATAGGTTATGCCATTATACCATATGAATACCACAAACAAACCCGTCCATATCGGCATCATCCCGGACGGAAACCGCCGTTGGGCAGTCGAGCGCGGAAAGGCAAAAATACAAGGCCATACCGCTCTAAAGCAGCAAATTCCCTACCTCACCATCTGGCTTTATTCGACCGAAAATCTGGAGCGTAGCAAAACCGAAGTCGCGCATTTGCTATATTTGTCAGAAAAAATCACTGATTATATTCCTGACATGAAAAAACAAAATGTCCGCGTACAATTTGTGGGAGATTTGGAACGATTGCCAAAACGTCTGCAGAAAAAATTTGATACGGTTGAAACAGAAACCAGAAAACATACCGCACTCACGCTCACGTTTGCGGTTGCCTATGGCGGACGAGACGATATGGTACGCGCCGCGCGTCGAATCGTCGAAGACGGTCTTACACCAAAACAAATTACCGAAGAAAAACTGGGCGAATACATCGATATGGAGGATGCGCCGGATATGGATTTGGTAATTCGCACCGGCGGACGTTCGCGCATGTCCGGATTTTTCCCCTGGCAAACCGTATACAGTGAATTATATTTTACCGATGTGTACTGGCCTGCATTTGATGAAATGGAATTTGAAAAAGCTTTGAAATGGTTTGCAGAACAAGAGCGGACAGGCGGAAAATAAAATACAGGTATGCGACCTGTATTTTATTTTGTTAGTCAAAGATAGGATTTGAATTCGGCAACTAATTTTTCTCCGCCCATTTTCTCTAACTCTCTAATAATTGCGTCTTGGCAATGCAAATCTTTGTGTCGAGGAATCATTATAAACGGCGGATTTGCACCAGAAAACGGTGCCTTAAATTTATCATGTCTACCGGAGCGCCTATTGTCGAGCAAAAATTCCAGTTTGCTCAAGGCTCTCACGCATTGGCGACGATTAAAAATATTCCCTCCCATAAATGTAACTTATATTGCTTGCAGATGTTCCTTAAAAGAAACAGTCCCGTGCCCCTCAATCGACATACGATTATGCACAATATCTCCTACACGCCTAGGGACATCAAAATACGTCAAAATACCATCGTTTATCATCTCCAATAATTCTTGCGGATCTCGCGCCTCTGTAACAAAACCGGGCAAATCCTCTGAAGTTGCGATAATCCAGCCGTCATGAGATTCAAATTTAAAACGGATTTTCGGCGGAATATTATATTTTTTTACTATCTCTGCAGGAGAAGATGCGGGAAATAGCATACGAAATAATTTATACAACATATAGTCTATACCTGTATAGTTACCTTAACTTAAAAAAAATACCCAGTCAAGCATCATCTTAATTTTTTCTAAAATGCCTCTGCTCGAAAAAAATTTTCAATCCACCGGTCTGATTTTTCGCGATAAATCCCACAAAATATCATAAAAATTTTTCATGGTTTTGTACAAATCCGGTGACTCGATAATCATGCCGAAATGTTCTTTTTTCGTACCCAAAAGCGCTACTTTGTTATCGTACAAATACACGGTCATCGGGAAAATCAAATAAGATGGGTTATAGCGCACATCGCGGTCTTCATTATTACTGCTGGTCCATGCCACTTCCACATCTTTTGATTCGCTCCTTATTACATTCAAATGAATACCGGCTCTGACACGCCGCCTTACATAATGATCCATATACACCTTGCCCGCCACCGCGTATAAATCCTCCATGGACAAAATTCCGTACAATACTTTGTCTGAAGCGGTAAGTGTATCGTCGAACACAGTTTTTACCCCTTCCGCTCCATCATAAAAACGCACTTTTGGACGCGTACCCTCTGTGTTACAAAGCAGTTCCAATTCGGGCAGAATATTTCTAATCATTTTTGCTCGATTATCTTGAAGCGTAAGCAGTTTTTGCGGCGACTCGGCAACATACACGCGCGTCTTGCCATTTGCAGTGTATCCCACGAGTCCCAACTCCGACAGCTGCAACAAAATTTCGTGCACCGTCGTGCGAGCGATACCGCATTTTGCCGCGATTTCCTGCACAGACCCCCTGCCCATTTGGAGCACTGCCAAATACACGTCCGTTTTATTTTTTGGCAATCCCAATTCTTTTAATGCTTGCGCTATATTCATACGTTTTTTTAGAGAAAAATCCGCATTTTCAAAACAAATTATTCCATGCTGTCGACTTTTTCCGACAACAAGGGAGTATACAAAATTGGCTAAAATAAAACAAATATTTTCTTACTCCCCAGACTTGTACACAGTCGCGCAAAAAAAATGTACGTGAAAATTTCCAAACAAATATACTGTATATATACATGTATGTACCAATTAATTTTTAATCTTTAACCAATATGAGTGGACTCAAAAAACATCTGATAGTCCGCGCGATAAAAATAATCAAAGAAGAAGTCGCGAAATGGGAAATCCAAATGGAGCCGCATCATGTCGCGGAAATTGCGCTCGCGTGGGAGCACGGCTATTATGTGCGCTGGAATCCAAAATATTATGTTCGGCCGTATATACCCGAGCAAGGTGACGAACTCATTGTAGTGTGCCGAGGAAATCCGACACCCTTCCCCGGACCGTTCCGCATTATGTGCAAAGACGTGGAAATCATGAGCGGCAGAATTACAGACGCCGTGAATGAAAAAATAAATAAATTGATTGAAAAAACAAAAATGTTCTGACGCAAATATGGCCAAAACGGAGGATTGCTTAAAAATAGCAACTCCCGCGATATGGTGTATACTATGCCGGAGGAGGAAATATGTCACGGTGTAGAGTTCTGACAACTGAAGAACGAAACAAGAGATTTATCCTCTCAAACGCAAGAGCGGCTACGCGAGAGGTGCTCGCGCAGGAAGTATTTAGAACCCTAGAGCGTGGGCGCTTAAAACGGGCGCAGTGGCAAATATGGGGCGTTCAGCGTCACAAAGCGGGCGAGCTGTTCATAGCATTGCTTGAGACAGCATGCTGTCGTTCAGACGATCAAGGCCTTTGGATGCTTGCAGAGGTCTTAGCAGATAATCTGGACGATGAACGCGGCATGGTAAATGGTACAGTTCACACGGAAGAAGCGCACGCTACCTGGCGTACATGGTTTTACGAAAGTCTGGGATTATCGGAAGCCGACCTGAAAAAAATCGAAAATCGCACGGTCGGCCTTGCGCTCTGTCGAGCGGAAACTGAATATCTCGTAAACTTCGGCAATGCTTTTGAAATTGCCGGCGCGCTCTTGTTCCTGGAGCTCCTTATCCCTATGGAATTTCAGCTCGTGCGCGCGGGGCTTTACCCGTCGTTTCCGAATACATATACGGAGAGCAATGATGACGACCGATCGACTCGAGATCACAAACGTCGTGCCAGACGTTATCTCGACGATCATATCGAACACGACTCTCGCAACCATTTTCCAAGACTACTTGATGCGATTGCAGGAGCCATACGTTGTGAAGAAGATAAACTGGACGCCATCAAGGGCATACGGGAAATGGCCTCCGCGCGCGGCCAATTTTACAAGGATCTTGCAATCTCTCTTCGCCCGCCTTCGAGCGTCTATGCGCGCTAGACCTTTCGCCCGCCCATACTCTAGCGCGGAGCTCGCAGGTCGAGTCAAACAAAATACCGGACAGAAGGCCCGCGCGAGCCTACCTAATCGCGTCTCTACAAATATGAAACCGGTTCCATTGCGAGCCGGTTTTTATTTTATACAGTATTCCCTCCCGCACCTCCTCAACAAAAACAACCCATGTATGAGTTGCTTTTGAATCGACTCGATGCAGTGTCAGAGTGCTCGAGTCTATCCCGGATGGGTGCATTCCGCGCGTAAGACGAATTGTCTTGCGAAGAAATGTATTGTTGAGCGAAAGAGCAAAGTCGTTGACAATTCAGCCTAGGCCAAATCTAAATGTTCGGGGTCTGTGCACCTGTGACGCACATGATGAGCGTCTCGACCGTGTGGGCGCTGTTGCCCGCGATCACGATGTCGTGCTCGAGAGGACGAAGCGCATCCACCTCGATCAGGCTCCTGCCGTTGTTCATGCGAAGGAGCGGTTGCGCACCATCTTGCTCCGCCGGCCTGCGTGACGAGCAGAACTCCGCAGGCGTCCCATGGACCGCCGATCGCGGTCGTGATGCTTCCGGCGACGCGTTCACCGCCGTTGGCGAGAAGCGCGTGATGCATGCCGTTGCCGCCGGTCATGAGCACTCCGGTCCACCTGAAAAGCCAACCGAACATGAGCCGAACGTCGATGTCGGAGAGGACCTGCCGGCCCTCGCGCGCGTAGCCACGGTTGCGATCCGCGAAGACCGTCGTCTTCTCGGACAGATCACCCTGCCACACGCGCACGGGATGCTCGATACCGAGAACATGAGCGCCGGAACCGATGAGATGGTTTGGAGTGATAACCTGCACGGTCGTGGGGGCTGAAGACGACGCGGACCACATGCGTCCGCTGATTGGATCGCCGATGACGACCGCGATGAGGACGCCATCCGGATCCAGCATGCCGACGATGATGGTGGACGTCAGAAGTCCCTGCAGCATCGGGAGCGATCCGTCGCAGGAATCGACGAGCAAGGTGTATGGGCCGGTTCCATGCGTGGCACGCTTGGTGATGATTTTCACTCTCGGAACATCCAACAAATGCTCGCACAGGATCCGCTCGCTCTCGACATCCGCGCGAGTGAGAAGCGTCGCGCCGTAGTGCCCGGGAACGGCAGGAGCGAGGTTCATGGGAACGCGATGCTCCGATTCCCAGAGCTGTTCGGTTCGGATGTAGCGCATGGCGCGGGCGACCGCGATCTTCATCCTAAAAAAAACGTGACCGAGCCATTCTGCGTTCATATTCCTCCTCCGGTACATATCTGTTATCAATTGAACCATATGTTGTAATATCATGAGAAATTTAGAAAGTCAATTTGGACAATAAAAAATGATTCACCAATTTTGTGCAAAACAAAAACAACCCAGTTTATGAGTTGCTTTTGAATCGACCCGACTTCAGCATGATGCCGAGGGTCAGGTCGCTGCAGCCGGCCGAGCTGCATACATCTCCCGGCGTAGGGCGAAAAGTCCTGCGGGAGAATGTGGAG
>CAZKQL010000009.1:0-6298 GCA_964554925.1 uncultured Gammaproteobacteria bacterium
CCGTCAGAGAGAAGCAGCCTGCGGGTTTATTTTATAAATATTACCGGCTTTATTTACCAGTCTCTTTATTTCACTTCTTTTACGGAAACTTTTGTTTGATGTTGTCTGTGACCTATAACTCTCTTGTAGCGCACTTTTCGTTTGTATTTTACCACGCGAATTTTTTTGGTGCGGCCATGTGCTTCCACATTAGCTACGATTTGGGCTCCCGCAATGTATGGATTTCCCAATTTTAGCCCGGTTCCATCTTCCTCAGACATGAGGAGGACTTTATCAAAAATAACTTCTTTGCCTGCTTCGATATCCAATTTTTCGATTTTCAAAACATCTCCGGCTTTGACCAAATATTGTTTTCCACCTGTTTCAATGACAGCGATCATAATAGTATAAATAAAGTAATAATGTTTTGCTAAGAAACGGGAATACTATAGCAAAATAGCGGCCAAAATGTCAAGCGTCGACTACCGTATATGCTCCACGGAATCGCCAATCTTCAATCCATAATCCGCCGCCTTTCCCGCGGGAAGCTCCAAAACCGCGGTCGCGGCGGTCCGCGGATAATAACGTCTCAGCGTCCCTTCGGTGGCACCTTGCTCTATCTGCACACGGTTGGCTATATCTACAATTACCTTCCCCTTGAGCCAGACAATATCAATCGGAAATCTCATATCCCGCATTACAATCGCGTGGCGAGCTTCAGCGTCAAAGGGAAATAACATCCCGCCATACTTCCCTATTTCGTCCCTGCCGCCCAAACCTTTTTTTTGCTGATACAAAGTGGTTGCCACTTGCACGGTTATAACCTGATCTCCGACGCGAAGATCCGCGGTCGGCCAATGGAATTTATACAATTGAAGTGCGATAAAGGAAAGCACAAAAACTACGAGAACGATTTTTGTGCTTTTTTTCATTTGGCTATTTGCCATAGTTAAATTCGGTTTCCGGTTTTTGATCTTTTTTGGCGAGCCACATTCCCATAAGAATCATTGCCACCAAAATCACGCCCAAAGCAATGAATTTTTGAGAACTTTCAAGAAATAACGAACTCAATCCGATCGATCCTGAAATCGCGTACATGAGCAGCACCACTTGCCTATGCGACATCCCGCTCGCGACCAATTTGAAATGCAAATGTTCGTTATCCCCTACCGCGATTGATTTTCCTTTTTGGATTCGGCGAATAATTACTCGCGCCACATCTATTGCGGGTACCGCCACCACCAAGAGTGTTGTCGCTATTTTTGCTCCGGAGATGATGGCCAAACTTCCCAAAATAAAACCGGCAAACAAGCTCCCTCCCTCTCCGAGAAAAATTTTTGCCGGATGCCAATTCCAAATCAAAAATCCAAAACAGGCACCCGCAAAAATAATTGAAAGCAGCGCCACTTCCGGCTGCAGCCATTTGTCTTGAATCGTGAACCCAAATAAAACCAGACTGCCGATGGTTACCACTCCGGCAACCAACCCGTCAAGTCCGTCAAGAAATTTGGTAGTGAACATCATGCCCATGAGCCAGATAAATACGATCGCGTCGGCGATCACAATCAAGTTACCGAAATCTCCGAAAGATATTTTGAACCGTGACACATCAACCAATCCGCCGAATGGATTTGAAAACGCATGAGGCCCTATACCAAAAACGATAACGATAATTGACGCGATAATCGGGAACCAAATTTGTTTTACGGGGCGAAGATTGTATTTGTCGTCAAGCAGCCCGCCGATCATGAGCACCAGTCCGCCCAAAAACAATGCCAGTACATGTTTTGGCAAAACCTCAACTCCAATACTTTTGGACTGCCATGCAAGCGCGACCACGATAAAAAAACTTAAAAAAATAGCCAATCCGCCTCCAAGCGGAATTTTCTTTTTATGAATTTTCCGAGTCTGCGCTTTTGGCTCGTCTACTATATGGAGTTTGTGCATAACCACATACACAAGCGGAACAAAAAGGACAGACAACAGAAGCGTTAGGATAAAATAACCGACATACTGCATAGAACTTCGATAAAAATTAACTTGCCTAGCCTAACATAGTACACGGATGTTTTCAAATGTCCTGCGAAAGAAAAGGAATTTTCTTTTTTCTCTTGACAGTAGTCAACGTTCAAAAAGATAATTCCTTTTCTTTCGCAACAATCGCATCCGTTACGGGTGTTCGACAGATACAGAAGCTCCATCGCCGAGTACTATTGTGTCGCGGCGGCTCAATTTTTTCTCAAGTATTAACTCCGCCAATTTATTTTCCACCGTGTCTTGAATGGCTCGCCTCATGGGACGCGCGCCAAAATCAGGATCAAATCCAACTTCCGCAAGCGCCTCAAGAGCCGCCTCTTCCACGCGAAGCCCCACACCGCGCTCGGCCAAGTCTTTTTCCACGCGTTTCAGCATCAGCGCGGCGACTTGCTTTATTTCATCACGCTCCAATGATTTGAATAAAATAATTCCATCAAAACGGTTCAAAAATTCGGGACGGTAATAATCTTTTAGCTTCCCACGCAACAATTCTTCCTTGATTTTGAGCATATCAATGCCCGCCGCAATGCGTTCCTGCACATAAGCGGTACCCGCGTTCGATGTAGCAATAATGATTACATTCGTAAAATCGATGACACGCCCTACGCTGTCCGTAAGACGCCCGTCATCAAACACCTGCAAAAATAGATTGAGTACATTCGGATCGGCTTTCTCAAGTTCGTCGAGCAAAAGAAGGGAAAAAGGACTCTGGCGAACCGCTTCGGTAAGAAGTCCGGTACCCTGCTGCCCGGCCTGACCAATCATCCGATATATGCCGCTCTTGTCTTGATATTCACTCATGTCAAAACGTATCATCCTGTCTTCGCCGCCAAAATACACATCAGCAATCGTCTTTGCGAGTTCTGTTTTACCCACACCGGTCGGCCCCAAAAACAAAAACGTGGCGATCGGGCGTTTTGATGAGCGAATTTCAGCGCGCGCGCGACGCAGCGCATTTGCCACAGACACCACGGCCTCATCCTGACCTATGACGCGTTTGTGGAGTTCCGCCTCGAGACGCATTAATTTATCCGATTCATCTTCGGTAATGCTCGTGGTGGGAATACCGGTCTTTTGCGCGACAATGGTTCCCACGTCTTCTTTTGTTACCAATTGTTTTTGGCCTTTCGCGCTCTCCACATAGCTGCCAGTTTCCGTAATAAGCGAAAGCGCGTTTTCGGGAAGATTCTGATCATGCAAAAATTTTGTGGCAAGCGACACACATGCTTCTATGGCGTCATACGAAAAAAACACTTTGTGTTTGTATTCAAGGGCTCCGACTTTTGATTCCAAAACCTGTATCGCTTGATTTTCGTCCATCTCTGAAACCTCCACTTTCGCGAACACTTGTCCCACCGCGGAATTTACAATATGGCGATTATAGCCTGTAGTAGTGGTTGTCGCGAGCGTCAAAAAACTGCCGTTGCCCAAATATTCAGCAAGAGTTTCCGATACATCGAGACCTTCACCGCCCGACGACACACCCACTAAATCGTGCACATTTTCCACAACCAAAATAATATTCCTCGCTTTCGCGACTTCATTCATTACTTGTATCAATCGTTCTTGCGCCCCGCTTACCGTAGCTCCGGCCAAGAGCGAAGAAGTTGATATTTGCACGAGACGCTTGTCTTGGAGCCGATCGGGCACATCATCAGATAACATGCGCTGCGCTATTCCATAAATAATGCTCATGCGCCCCACCCCCTGCTCGCCGGTCAAAAGCACGCTTTGGCGACCGCCTTTTATGATACGAAGAATCTCGTCAATTTCCTTGTCGCGCGCGACGCAAGCGGCAAGCCGACCAAACTTTGCGGCAATGGTCAAATCCGTACTAATGCTATTCAAAAATGGAGTGGCGACCGCGGTCATGGCTCTGTCCATGCCATACTTGCTGTAACGCGCGGCAGCTTCACGGGATCGTTTATATTGTTCATAGAGCTGTTCACGAACGCGTACCCACTCGAGCACATTCAACATTTTTTGATTATCAATATTAAGGTCATACAAGAGCTCTTGCAAAAATTCCGATTGCCCCACTGTCGCAATCAACATATGTGTCGCGCGTACATGCCGATCTTTAGCTGTGTGAGCGAGCGTGTACGATTGGAATAATATCTGTTCCAACTCTTCCGAAAAAACAGGAAGGCTTGTTCGCTTTTGTTTTTGGAGTGTTGCCGTTAACTTGCTTTGTAACGCGGATACCGGAATACCAAGACGTATAAAAATACCCGCTACATTATCCGCGCCGAGTAGACTGATAAACAAATGGAGCGGAAGTAATTTAGGATCATTATGCTTGTACGCGAGCAGATACGCGTGATCGAGCGCGAGCACCGCCTCCGGTGTCATAAAATCCGCGATATTGTACAGATTTCGCTTGCCGACCCTTTTCTTGGTAGCGGCTATTTGATCTTGCGCCGCCGGTTCATGGCCTCCGTCGCGCTCCTCATGATAGTCCATTTCCGGTTGCGCGATTTTTTCGGCCAGTATGCGATACCAAAGATAACAAAAAAATACCAACCCTGACCAAAATAACGCTTTTATAGGATACGCAAGATCGAGCCAAAAACTTGTTGTCGTGATAATCTGCAAAAGTCCTTGTTGTGCCGCGAGCCATACAAAAAGCAAGAGGAAACCACAGCCGAATACGATCGCGCCGATTTTTTCAAATACATGCAAATATCGGCGAGCTTTTTTAAGGCTGATGCTGTAGCCGCTTACTTCCGTATCAAAAATGACAAAATGTTTGCCATTCCAAATTCCCTTTTTCTTCCCCTTGTATGTAGGCTGTTCAACAAGCGGTATCGGTTTGTTTTTGCCAAACATCATACGCGAGAGGTGTTGAGTGAATCAAACAGCATAAAGCCGATAAAAATCGGTAGCGCCACCCAGATGCTGAAAATAATGACACAAATAAAAAACCAAATAAGAAGCGCGAATGACCTAAAAACCACATTTCCCAAACGAACAAAAAAACTGGCCACTCGTCCCTGTATATCATGCTGGCCGAACATGGGAACAAACAAATTTTTGAGCCACAGCCCGGGAGCCATGTAGCTGTTCGCGAATTTAACTAAATTAAGCGTGTACACCAAAGCGCGCTTCAGCCCGACCGTATACCACCAAATCGGAAAATATATAATGTGAAACAAAAAATCGTAGGTTATGCGTTGTAAAACAAGAAAAAACATATGCGAATAATTTCTCTCTTATTTTATCACACGTCGCATAAATAAAAAACTCCTCTGGAGGGAGTTACAGGCTGATGTTGAAATATTCTACCTTTGCGCGACAGCCGTACCGACGAGCGTAATGTATTCAACATTATCGACAGGAACCAAGTCTGCGTTTGCGAGACGTGCTTGGATGCTTTGCATCGAGGAATACTCCGCGATATGCACATCAATTTTTCTATTTTCTTGTTCGAGTTGTTTGATTTGCTGTTCCAAATCACTTATTTCATAGCCTTTCGTGGAAACGGAATTGATCTGCCAAATATACAAAAATCCGAATGCCCCAATAAACATGATCAATCCGAATCTGAATGACGCGCTCACCATAAAGTGAGTCAGTTTCTGTTTTTTCTCGCGGAGTGTGGTTTTTCTTTTTAGATAGGCATTCATAATTTTTCTATGACTCGCAGTTTCGCGGATCTGGACGGAGGATTTGCTTCATACTCCTCCGCTCCGCAAACAATGGGTTTTTTAGTAATTAATGTTATGGTTTTATTTTGTAAACTTTTGAAAAAATGCTTTACGATACGGTCTTCCAAAGAATGAAAAGTGATGATTGCCGCTCTTCCGCCCGGTGCAAGCACATCCACAATCTGGGGCAATACATTTTTTAAGGCTTCGAGTTCGTGGTTTACTTCTATGCGGAGCGCTTGGAATATCTTTGTTGCCGGATGCAATCCTCCGATCCACGGAATTTCTTTTTTCGAACCCAATTTCTTTCTGTACACCGCAAGTCTTTAAAGACCTTCGCAAGTTCCTTTTCTTCGTACGCATTTACCACTTCTTTCGCACTCAAATTCTGATGTGTCGCGCCGTATCGCATGTCGAGTGGTTCATCTTTCAAAAAACTGAATCCCCGTCCCCGCTCTTCAAACTGCGGAGTTGACCATCCAAGATCGAGCAATATCGCGTGTATGGAACCTATTTTTTCATCTTCTACAATCTGCTTCAGGTTTTCAAAACTGTTTCTTACAAACCGCGTCCGAGGTTCGTAGGAATACAGAAATTTTTTTGCTCGCAGAATCGCTTCAGGGTCGAGATCAATT
>CAZKQL010000009.1:6308-6870 GCA_964554925.1 uncultured Gammaproteobacteria bacterium
TCCGATCAATATGCCGCCCGGACCTATCGCATTAAGAATTTCTTCCGCATGCCCCGCGTCGCCAAGCGTCGCGTCGATTGCATTCTTTCCCGCACTCAAATTGAGCTCTTTGATCACTTCAGTTTTCAATACCGGGATATGTCGTGTCATATATTTCTAGACACCGAGTTCTGCCATCTGTTCTGCAATTTTGGTACTTTCTTTTTCGTTTTGAGAGGTGTAACGCTCCCAAACGGTTTTGTCCCAAATTTCGAGACGATTGTAGAGACCTGCAACAGTGGTTTCTTTTTTTAAATGAGCAAATGACCGCAAATATTCGGGAAGGATGATTCTTCCCTGCTTGTCGAGTTCCACATCCATGGCACCCGCAAGCATAAGGCGAGCAAAGGCACGTGTGTTTGCTTGAGCGAACGGAAGATTTGCGAGCTTTTCCGCAAGCTTCGCCCATTCAAGCTTCGTATAAAGAAAAAGACAGTTGTCCAATCCTCTAGTCACAACCGCGCCTTTTGAAAGAGAGTTGCGGAACTTTTTTGGAACCGCAAGACGTCCTTTTTCATCTAAA
>CAZKQL010000009.1:6880-19962 GCA_964554925.1 uncultured Gammaproteobacteria bacterium
TGTGTATTCGCCTATAAACATAAAGACCTGTTGCTTACTACTTTTTTCTACTGCAATTAGAAATTTCGCCTGCGAAAGACAGAAAAACTCTTCCGCTTATATTCCATATAAACATCATCGCTTTTCTATCTTTCTCGCTCGAAATTTCTACATTTCGTATCGAAAAAGGTAGTAAGCAACAGGTCCTTTGTGGAAAGTAGGAAGACAAGCATTTTCCCCACTTTCTCCCACATACATCCATTTTATACCACTTTCTTCCTCTTTGCAAGCTTTTTTAGGCTTATTTATCCACAATGTAGCGAAATTTTGGATAACAAAAAAAGAGGCTCGGAAGCCCCACTTCAACCCCAAAATTATGCGACTCTCCTCAATTTCTTCTGATAACTAACCGCAAACCGATGCGCCTCATCTCTAACTTTTATAAGCAAATCTCGATGCGTCTCTACCCATCGCACAAATTCAGGAGCCTTTGAGCCGAGTATGAATTCGTTTTTCTTGCGCTCCGAGCCCTTTGCAATCCCCACAACGGGTATGTTCAAACTTTTGGCTTGAATAACCCCCAAAGCCGCGTGCACCTGTGGCCTGCCGCCATCTATTAAAAACACTTGCGGCAACTTCCATTCCGCGTGCTTTAGACGACGCGTAAGTACTTCTCTCAAACAATCAACATCGCTTTGTCCGACGACGGTTTTTATTTTGAATTTTCTATATTCACTTTTGATTGGTTCCTGCGCATTAAAAACCACCATGCTTCCCACTTTCCCGGATGTTCCCAGATTGGAAATATCATAGCCCTCAATACGAATATGATCTTTTGCAAAACCCAAATTTTGGGTTAACTCATTATCCACTTGCCCTATATCATCATTAAAAAAAGATTGATTTAGAAGCGCGATATCTTGTATGCGCATAAGTGAATTGAGCTGATCGCGAAGACGCGCAGCTTCCTCATAATCCTCTGCTCTTGACGCTTTTTTCATGTCTCGTTCCAGACTTTTTATAAGTTGTTTTTTGTTTCCTTTCAAAAAAGTAACCAGCGGCCGAATAACTTTTTGTTTATAATCTGCCGGCAAAATCTCTCCGGTACACACACCAAGACATTCCCCCATTTGATAATATAAGCATGGTCTTGTAAATTTTTGCGCGCTTGCTCGCTTTGTTTTTTGACAGGTTGAAAATTGAAATAGTCTGCGTAAAATTTTCATGGTAGCCTTTGCATTGAGTCCGGGATATGGACCAAATACATAAGTAAATTCTTTAAGGGCTTTGTTATTTTCAATCTGTAATTTTTTATAATCATGCTGGCGAAGCGTATCTACAATTGGATATTCATCACGGCTGATAGTTATATAATTCCAGCTTTTATCGTCTTTACCGATTATATTGTATTTCGGCGTATGTTTTTTTATGCAATTTGATTCGAGAATGATTGCCTCGAGCACTGAATCGGTTTGGATATATTTTACTGTAATTACTTCGTGCAGCATTTGTTCGATAGGGCGAGGCGTGCGCTTGCCAATAAAATAACTCTTCACTCGCGCTTTGAGAGAAGTGGCTTTGCCGACATAGATCAATTTTTTATTTTTATCAAAAAAAAGATAGATGCCGGGTGCGTTCGGAAAGGTATTGATTTTCAATTTCTCAACGAGATCCATAGGGGGATTCTATACAATTTGACATAATTTGTCACTTTGGTTAGAATGTATTTTGTATGAATACAAAACTGAATACAGCAATGTATGCTTACTACAAATCCTTAGTCAGGATGTAGTAATTTTTGTATCTATACACAAGAAAACTCCATCCTGACGGATGGTTTTTTGTTGGAGGAGGGAAGATGAATACAACGGCAGTTGCGACTGAGTCGCATGATTTCTTGACTGAGGTCCTTGAGGCCGCGAAAGCGGGCGCAATTCGCCCGTACTACGAACAGCGACGACTACTCACTCGCGCGCACAGCGTGGTGCTTCGCACTGACGTGCCCGGTACACACCTTGACGATCTTCGCCGATGGAGCATCGGACCTCGGCGCATCATCTGGCATCCGGATCCGGAACGCCACATCGAAACGAGCGCGCTCGGCGACGAGGCGCGACGAGACAACGGTGTCGGTGGATTCTGGTACGGCGAACGCGAACACGCGCTCCGGCAGAGCCTTGGCATCAACGGGGGCATGACGCCCGACAAGATGACACTCTTTAACGACAAGGGGTTCTTGCGACAGATCGCGGAGCTTCTCGGACTCGTGCATCTGTCCCCGGTGAACCGCACCTGCCGCACGCGCAAAGAGATGCGCGACGCGGAACACGAGATCATGAACCAGCCGCGTCCCGGCCACCCGCTTCCGGACTTCGCGATGGGCAAGATTACTTGCGGGCTGTCCGGAGCCGGTATGGAGTTCTTCTCGAACGATGCCTCGCGTAATCGCTTCCACGACAAATACGTCGACGGCACGACGCCGGTGATCTGCGAAGCTGCATGGGACGCGAGCCGCGTCATGGTTCTCTCGGTGCTCTTCAACGTGACCGAAAAGATCGCGCGCGTCGGACACACGCTGAACGTCATCGAGAATGGCCGCAATCACTGCGGCAACACCATGGTCGGCGGCAATGCACGACTCTCCGGAGTGTCACTCGAAGAGATCGAGCAGGCCTACCGCATGTGTATGCCGTTCGTGTGGCATCTCAAAAACTGCTTCGGCCTGCGCGGCAAGATCGGCTTTGATCTGATCCGTGTGACCGACATGTTTAACAACACGCGCTGGTACATCATCGAAGCGAACGCCATCCGTCCGCCTGCGCCGCGCTACGGCCTCGCGCTCGGTGAAACGCTCGCGCCGCGTCTCAACGGCGGCTGGGGCATCAGCATGGTGGAAGTCGAGATCGCGTCCGGTGCCGCATGGAACTACGATCAGCTCATGAAGCTGTTCCGTCATCCGCGCTGGGGTAATCTCTACTTCGACGGCGTTACCGGCGTCATTCCGATCCTGACGAATCTGCTCGACCCCCCGCCCGGCGTCTGAGGAGTCGCTCCTCATGCTCGACCGCGTCCGGTTTCTGACGGGCTGCGCGAAGCTCGAAAAAAAAGAAGCCGAGCTACACTAGCTCGACTCTTCTCCAATCCGCTCTTTCGCTTTTCCTTCGTTCATTCACGGTTCCGCCCCGACCTCTCGGGGCGGAACCGGCATCAACTTATTTTTCTAAAAGATTGGAGAAATAATTTGCTGTGTTTTTTCCATTATCAATTCCCATTGAGCCGGATCATTATCTTTTGCGTCACCTAAATTTTTTAGATCAATACCCATCCAACCTTCGTCTAAAAAACTCTTAATCGTTTCTAATTCTTGCAAAGAAACTTCACGCAATTCACCGACAGATTCTTTTTTGTCGCATTCTGTGCTGCCATCTATTTTTTTCGAAAGTTTAAAACCGCCGACTGAATGATCGTCTCCATAAAATTCAATACTGTGCAGAAAAAAACCATTGTTTAACTGGGTGACAAGTGCAACCGGATTTTCCGTGGATACATATAAATCAGCATATGTGCAATCCAAATCATGAGCCTTTTTATACACGAGTCTATAATTTTTTTGGCAATCCCGCTGCCGCGGTATGGTTTATCGACAGATAATTCCGATAAATAACCGTGTTTTACACTATTTCTCTCTGTCCAAACACTTAAACACCCAGTGCCAATCATTGCATCCCCGTCTTTGACCCCAAAAAAATGGGGAGGGTCGTCACCCGGTTCCAGTCCAGCAAGCATAGATTCCACATCTCTTGTTACAAGTCTTCGTTCCAATTCCGGTCTGCTCGCGGACAAACCGTTATTTCTACGATATGTTTCGTAAAATTGAACAAATTCCTCTTTCGTTTTTAACTCAAAAGCAGTAAATTCTTTTAACACTTCTGGTGTAAGTCTTCCCTCTCTCATATATTTACTTTAAAAATCTTTTTAAATATTTTCCCGTATAACTTTTTGCGTACCGCGTGATTTCTTCGGGCGTCCCGACTTTTACCACTTCCCCGCCCTTGTCTCCACCTTCCGGACCCAAATCAATCAGCCAATCCGCACATTTGATAACATCCAAATTATGCTCGATTACCATAACGGTGTTGCCTTGCGAAACAACCCGCTGCAAGACATCAATTAATTTACGCACATCGTCGTAATGCAATCCTGTCGTGGGTTCATCGAGCAAATATAATGTTTTTGTAGTATTTCTTTTTGCCAATTCTTTACTCAATTTTATGCGCTGTGCTTCTCCGCCCGAAAGCGTGGTCGCGGATTGGCCAAGCGTCAGATAATCAAGTCCCACCTCATTCAATACTTTCAGCTTATCATAGATTCCCGGAATGTCCTCAAAAAATTTTTCCGCTTCTTCTATGGTCATCTCCAGAACTTGTGAAATATTTTTGTCTTTAAAATGCACTTGCAAAGTCTCGGCATTAAAACGCTTTCCATTGCAGATATCACAAATAATTTCTACGCTTGGCAAAAAATGCATTTCAATTTCCAGCGTGCCGCGTCCTTCGCAATTTTCACAGCGCCCGCTTGATTGATTGAAACTGAAACGTCCTTTTTTGTATCCGCGAATACGCGCTTCCGGAGTCTTTGCGAATAAATCACGAATAAAATCGTATGCTTTCGTATAGGTCGCCGGATTACTGCGAGGAGTACGCCCGATTGAAGACTGATCAATTCTGATTATTTTGTCGATATATTCAATTCCGGAAATGGACGTGTGTTCTCCTATTCTTTTTTCTACATGATTTAATTTATTTGCAACAGCACGATACAAAATATCATTCATGAGTGTGGATTTTCCTGAACCTGACACTCCGGTCAAACACACAAAACGACGTAAAGGAATTTCTACATTTACGTTTTTCAAATTATGCTCTTTTGCACCTTTGATTTTTAGTTTTGGCGTTGAGCTGTCTACTTTTCGACGATCTTTGGGTATCAACACTTTTACTTCGCCGCGCAAATATTTTCCTGTTAATGATGCGTGCGGATCTCCTGCAATTTTACAATTAAACTCTTCTGATTTTGTACTTTTTATTTTTGAAGATTTGGAAGCGTTAAGCAATTCTTGCAATGGTCCTGAATATACAATCTTTCCGCCATGCACGCCGGCTCCCGGACCAATATCCACGATCCAGTCGCTCGTAAGAATGGTATCTTCATCATGCTCTACCACAATAATCGTATTTCCCACATCGCACAAATTGCGGAGTGTCGCGACGAGTTGATCATTGTCTTTTTGATGGAGCCCAATAGTCGGCTCGTCGAGCACATACATGGCGCCGACCAATCGTTGTCCGACTTGAGAAGCCAAACGAATACGCTGCGCTTCTCCACCAGAGAGTGTTCCTGCTTTTCGATTCAATGATAAATAATGGAGTCCCACATCAAACATAAATTGCAGACGATTTTTTATCTCGCGTAATGCCGGTCCTGCAATTTCTGCATTTTTTGCATTTAATTTTTCTTCCACTTGTGAAAAAAATTCCTTAGATAGTTCGATATCCATCTCTACCACTTCTGAAATATTCTTATTATTTATTTTTACGGACAATGCGTTTTCATTCAACCGTTTTCCATTACATTTTGGACAAACAACTTCGCTAAATATTTCTTTGGTTCCAAGTCCGGTACAATAACTGCAATATCCGTACGGACTATTAAAACTAAACAAGCGCGGCTCAATTTCCGGAAAACTGAATCCATCATTCGGGCAAGAATATTCACTGCTATATACTTGTTCGGATTTATCGGGATAAATCACGGTGCAAAGTCCGTTTGATAAATCAACCGCTGACTCAACCGCTTCTCCCAAACGCTGCGCGTCATCGGCAACTACAGGAATTTTATCAACGACAATTTCAATCGTATGTTTATTATTTTTTGAAAGAATTATTTTTTCTTTTAGACTTTTGAATTTTCCATCAATGCGCACTTCCAAATATCCGGAATTGTACATGTCGTAGAGCATTTGGTAATACTCTCCTTTTCTGCCACGCACCACCGGCGCCATAATAATCAATTCTGCTCCTTTTGATTTTGTCGTTGCTTCTTTGAGATGTTTTTGAATTTGTTCTCCCATTTCGTCGGTAGTCATTTTTTCTATCTTTGTTCCGTCTATCGGACAGTATGGTTCACCGATACGCGCAAAGAGTACGCGAAGATAATCATAAATCTCGGTAATGGTCGCGACGGTCGAACGCGGATTTGCGCTATGTGCTTTTTGGTCAATCGAAATTCCGGGAGACAAACCGGTAATATCGTCGACATCGGGTTTTTGCATGTTACCCAAAAATTGTCGCGCGTATGCGGACAGACTTTCTATATAGCGGCGCTGCCCTTCTGCAAAAATCGTATCAAACGCAAGACTGGACTTGCCGGAACCGGAGAGTCCTGTAAACACGATCATTTTGTTGCGCGGCAGCTCCAAATTGATGTTTTTCAAATTGTGTTCGCGCGCGCCTTTTATGACAATTTTATCTTGCATAGACTGGTTATTCTACGGGTAAAATGGGTGGAAGTCAATCTGTATTATTGACCCCTTTCGCACATAGATTTATACTATAGTGAGTAATAAAGTATTTTTATATGATTAAATCTATGCACAAACTTACAGTAGTAAGCATGCTCTTTGCAGTATTGCTTCTCGCAGGAGCCGGATGTCCAAATCAAGCAACTAAATCCACCGACAAAAATCTCCCCGACGGAATTGGTGCAGATGCGGCAAAACCTGCTGCCACATCCGGGGTGCCAGCTTCAAAATCAAACTCCGGAATCATAATAACCAAAGCAGAACCAAAAGGCGACAAAACAATGCTCGTGGAATTTGAAGTAACTGACGAGGCAAAAAAAGACGCGGAAGGATACCGATTGCTGCTTTCAAATGATGCAATGCCGGAATGGCCTACCAAAGGAAGTTGGTATGAACTTGGAAAAGGACATATGACAAAGGAATGGAAAGGCTTGCCTCTTGGAAAACGAAATCTGCGTGTATGTGTGGTGAAAAAAGATATGTGTGAAATGTATAGCGAGGTGATGGAAGTTGAAGTGAAATAAAAACGTATTTAATCATTTTAAAATATTTTTTATGGCAAGAGGATATGGACCTGACTACGGTAATCCTGGTCCGGATTCCGAAACAATAGAACGTAGCAAAAAAATGCTTGGGGCAACACGAATATTTACAGGATTAGTCGAAATGCTAAAGCCTGTTGTAAGAAATGAAGCTTTGCAGGAAGCAAAAAGATCAGGCATGGGATCGATTGGATTAAAAAAAATTGAAAAAACAGCCTACAGATCTGTAGAAGAATTGCCCCCAGCATACGGAACAGAGATCGAAAATCTTGTTGCAATGTTATTGGATATGTCTGAAGATGTGAGATTTTTGGCAATAAGTGAACTAATAGGCGTAATCCCACAGGGATATCTAGCCAACCGAGAACCAAAAGGACAGCAAGACAGTAGCGCACACGATCATGTAGTAAGGGATTTAATGGTCATCCCGCAGCAGCGCTGCCAATTCAAATTCCAATTTCTGCGCGGCATCTTTCATTTTTGTTTCTTTATCTTTTATAATTTCTTTTACAGAACGTGCATCGCCTAGCACATCAAGCTGCGCAATTTCTCGCGCACGGCGGGCCGCACGAGATTCACGAGTTTTCTTCGACCCCTCATCAGAGCTGATGCCAAATTCTTCAAGTATATTTTTTATTGCTTTTTCAATCGTCTTTGGCGTAATGTCATGTTCTTTATTATATACAAGCTGTATGGTGCGGCGACGATCGGTTTCCGCAATCGCACGTTCGATCGAACCGGTAACTTCATCCGCATACAAAATTACGCGTCCGTTTATATTTCGTGCAGCGCGGCCGATGGTTTGAATCAAACTCATTTCACTTCTCAAAAATCCTTCTTTATCTGCGTCAAGAATTGCGACCAAAGAAACTTCCGGGATATCGAGTCCTTCGCGAAGCAAATTCACGCCGACAATTACATCTACCTCCCCTTTTCTGAGTGCATGGATAATCTCTATACGCTGCAACGTCAAAATATCGCTATGCAAATATTTTACTTTTATCTGCTGTTTTTCCAGATGCTCCGTCAGATCTTCTGCCATGCGTTTTGTAAGCGTGGTAACAAGCACACGCTCGCCCGCTGCAATTGTTTTTTTAATTTCCTCTATAACATCTTCGACTTGTGATTTTACATTTTCCTCAACTCTACCTGTTACCGGACGAATAATAACTTGAGGATCAACCAACCCGGTCGGACGAACAATTTGTTCTACGACTTTGTCGCTTTCTTTTAATTCATATTCTGCGGGCGTTGCAGAAACATACACCACGTTCTCCAGACGCGCATCAAATTCGGGAAACATAAGCGGACGATTGTCACGAGCACTCGGTAAACGAAATCCGTGTTCAACCAGCGAATCTTTGCGCGCTTTGTCTCCATGATACATACCGCGAATTTGCGGAATGGTCACATGCGACTCGTCGATAATCGTCAAAAATTTCCGCGCTCCATGTTTAAAATAATCCAATAACGTAAAAGGCGGCTCGCAAGCTGACCTCCCTTCAGAATGCCGAGAATAATTTTCTATACCATTACAATATCCGACTGAATTTATCATTTCAACGTCATATTTCACGCGGCGCTTGAGCCGTTCATATTCGAGCACTTTTCCTTTTTCTTTAAAAAATTTCAATTGTTCTTCAAGCTCAGCTCGAATCGAAAGAACGGCGCGCTTGCTCGCTTCCTCCCCCACCACATAATGTTTTGCCGGAAAAAACCAAACGTCCTCCTGCGCGCGAATCACTTTTCGCGTTACCGGATCAACACATTCAATGGCATCTATATGCGCAGACACCTCGCATCTATATATTTTTTCTTCATTTACCGGCATGATCTCAAATACTTGTCCGCGCATGCGAAAACTTCCGCGATATAAATCCGCGGTTGTTCGTTCAAACTGCATTTCTATCAAACGCTCCACGAGTCCGCGTCGGTCGAGTTCATCTCCCACTTTTAGATGCAATACAATTTTTTCATATTCTTTCGGCGAGCCCAAACCATAAATAGCGGAAACCGACGCGACGATAATCACATCTTCTCTTGTGAGCAGCGCCTGCGTGCACGCGTGACGAAGCCGATCAATCTCCTCATTTACCTGCGCTTCTTTTTCTATATAGGTGTCACTTGGCGCCAGATATGCTTCCGGCTGATAATAATCATAATAGCTTACAAAATATTCAACCGCGTTTTGCGGAAAAAATTCTCTGAACTCATTGCAAAGTTGTGCGGCAAGCGTTTTGTTGTGCGCAATAACCAATGTCGGCATCTGCACTTTTTCTATCACATTTGCCATGGTAAAGGTCTTGCCGGAACCGGTCACGCCGAGCAACGTTTGTTTGCGCAAGTCGCTCTCTATACCCAAAACAAGCCCTTGTATGGCTTGTGGCTGATCTCCTGCGGGGTTGTATGATGATTTCAAAACAAAATCCATACTCATTTCTTTACCCATCCATTCCACGGAGTTTGCCCGACTACGCGAACTTCTGTCCCCACGTCCAAATATTTGTATAAAAGCGCGGCATCAACCTCGCGCATATTTATGCAGCCATGCGAATTTGTTTTTTTTCCAAAATTATTATGCCAATATGCCGTGTGCAAAAAATGTCCTCGATAGGTAAATGCCATATTCCATTTTACTCCGGGCAAATCATAATCCGCCCCGCGATACCGCATAATAGGTACTTTGTACAACACTTTAAATGTTCCACGCGGTGTCGGTGTCCACGGATTTCCACTCGATATGGGCATGTTAAAAATCAATTTTTCATCCACGATATAGCGCAGCATTTGCGTGGTGAGATCGGTCTCCACTCGCCTCGTCAAAACCGCCTGTATGGACGAACTGGTCGGATTTCTTCCATGCATGATTTCTTCATAATCACTTTCCGCGTCTCGATCCGTATCAACAAAATTCAAATTGGTTCCAAAACTCAACTCAAGCAGATCATTCAATTTATCTCTGTCCGTGTCAACTTCATACAATTTTTTTAGCGGAGCAAGCGGAGAAAAACCATCTCGAATTTCTTCGCCGTCAAGAAAACCGTCGCCATCAGTATCCGCGTTATTGGGATCCGTATAATATATTTTCAATTCTTCTTCATCGCTCAATCCGTCGCTATCCGTATCAATCGCGGCATACGCGGGAAGTGCAAGCAAGAAAGAGAAAGTTATGGCTGAAATTATTATTTTCATAATTCCTTACACAATGACTGTTTCCCTTTCTTCCGGCACAAATGTTTTTATGCCGAATGCATCACGAACTTTATGGGCAAACGCGGTCGCGGATTCGGGTTCTCCATGCACGCAATATAATTTTTCAGGTTTTTTTTGCGCGCCGCCTATCCACTCCATCAATTTTTCCTGATCCGCGTGCGCCGATAATCCGCCGATCGCTTTTATGGTACAGCGCACATCAACCGGTTCTCCGAAAATATCCACGGACTCGGCTCCTTCGTATAGACGTCTTCCCAAAGTTCCTTGAGCTTGGTAACCCACAATCAGTAAAGTCGAATTCGGATCAGGCAAATAACGCAGCGCGTGATGGACGATGCGCCCCCCGTTCATCATTCCCGCTCCCGCTATTACCATTTTCGGCCCCGGCACATTGTTGATACTTTTTGAGTCATCGCGAGACAGCGTTAATACCAAACCCGGAAAGTCAAAAAAATGATCGCCTCGTTTGTATTCTCTGCTTGCTTCTTCATCATAGTATTCCGGGTATTTCTTATAGACGGGTATGGCATTTATTGCCATAGGGCTGTCCACATAAATGGGGAACGCGGGAAGCAGGCCTTTGTCTCGCAGATGATCGATGCGGTAAAGAATTTCCTGCGTACGCTCTATGGAAAACGCCGGCATCATAATGGTTCCCTTTTTTTTGTATCCTTCTATAAGCAATTGTTGCAACAGAGTATCGCATGATTCGCGCGACTCGTGCTCGCGTCCTCCGTAGGTGGATTCGCATACCAACAAATCGACAACACCCAATTGTTCGGTGTCCTTCAAAATCGGCGCGTTTTTATTTCCCAAATCCCCGGAAAACGCGACTGTCTTGCCATCCGCGCTGATTTCTATAAACGCGGAACCGAAAATATGTCCCGCATCCTTAAAAACAGCCGCCGCTTCTCCCAAGCGAATTTCTTCATGATAATCCACCCCTATGCATAGGTTGGCCGCCCGCTCTATATCCTCTTCATCATATAAGACGGGCATCGCGAATTTCATTTCATTGTATTGCATGATTTTGAGCGCATCGTCCCAAATAATACGCGCGAGTTCGCACGTCGCCTTGGTCATATAAATTTTGCCCTTAAATCCATCTCGAACCAACTTTGGAATACGCCCCGTATGGTCAAGATGCGCGTGCGTAACCAATACCGCGTCTATACTTGAGGGATCAAATCCGAATTCATCATGATTTCTACCCTCATTAAAATTTGATCCCTGAAACATGCCGCAATCAACCAATATCCGTCCGGAGGAAGTCTCCACCAAATGACATGACCCCGTTACTTGATGCGCGGCTCCAAAAAAACTTAGTTGCATAGTATATTTGTATAATTTATGGTGAGCGTATTATACCAGACCCCGCCCTAGAGTACAGGGCGGGGCTACCCAAATCCCTATCCTTTTGGTATACTCATCCTAGTTTATACCGGCTTGTCTATGAGAAAAGCAATCGACAATGTAGAGATAAAAGAGCCTCCCATAGAAGAGCTTGGGAAAAAGCATTCCTGCCTAAAAAGAACCTGCGCCACGAGCTGTGGCTGCGTGTTATTGATTATCATAATCTCTTTAATTATCTTAAAATTGACGCTGGGACCAAAAACCAAAGAAATCAAAGACCTTCCGCCCAGTTTTGCGGAACAAATTCCACTGTACGATGTGGAGGGTATAGAAAAAATTCAAATCACCCGAGGAACCGAACGAAACCGAGGCGCGGAATATATCGCCTATATACCAAAGTTATTTATATCACCGGTCGTGCTGGTGCTCGATAAAGGAAATACGTTCATCCAATCGAGCGAAGCCATTCCCGTCACCACGCAAGACAAAATTCAAGGAGGTTGGAATAAATTCGTTTCTTTCATGAAAACCCCGGTTGCCGACCACCGCGATGTGTACATGGTGGAATGGAATCTTTTGGAAGCAGATCCGGAATTTATAGAGGAGTATTACCGAAATGAATTTGAACGCAATGATTTTGGAGTTGGCGTCACCAACAAAACACAGACATCGAGACAAATGACTTTTAGTAAAGTTGGTGTGGATGGTGTATTATATATTCGTGATGAAGCGCAAACAAAACAAACCGATATCGTACAACTCACCGTTACACTGGATTCAAAACTTTTAGAAACTTCGTATGGCGATAAAAGAAATCAAAAAAAATAATCTCTCCTGGATAAATATAGACCGGGTGGATGAAGAAGCAATAAGTTATATAAAACAGCACTTCAATTTCCACCAATTGGACTTGGACGATATCCAAAGCGAAAGCCAGACGCCAAAAATCGATGTATACAAAAATTACTTATTTTTGGTTTTGCAATTTCCTCAACTGCAAGGTGAATCAAAACATGTGAAGACCTACGAACTCGACATATTTGTAGGCCCGGATTATTTGGTAACCATCCAGCATACCAAGAGCAAAGAAATAAAAAATTTCTTCTATCGCTGCATGAACAATAGAAAAATCAATCAAGAATGGCTCAGCCAAAGCTCCGGATTTTTATTGTACAAACTTATCGAAGCACTATTTCACCAGACACGCCCCATCCTCAACACCATCGGAAGACAAATTTCAAAAATAGAAAATGATATTTTTGGCGGTGAACAGACAACCAGCGAAATTATGGAGCTCGCGATGCACCGCACCAACATGCTTACGTTTCGCCGCATTATCGATCCGCAGCGATACCTTATGTCCAATTTATCGCATACCAGACTCCCCTTCCTCGACGAATCGCTTTCCATTTATT
>CAZKQL010000010.1:0-19684 GCA_964554925.1 uncultured Gammaproteobacteria bacterium
CCGGTGAGGACTGCGAAATCACGGATACGGTGGATGGGGTTGTAAATGCGAATAAAAATGTATGCGCGCTCAATTGTCTATATACAAAAGACAAAGCGACCGCGCTTGGTTTGGTCGGTTCGATTCCTTTGCCAAAAGGCGATTTGGGCGCGGTTGACGGTGCGGGTAAATCCTATTGCGGCGATGGACAAGTAACGGACGGCGAAGCGTGTGACGTCGATATTTCAGCTGTGGGCTGTACTTCATCATGTCTCCACACCGGTACCGGAATTACATCGAATTGGTGTGCAAATTTTGCGAGTTCAGAACAAAAGAGCAGTAATGAATGCGCGCAAGCGGTAAGTGTGTGCGGCAATGCTAAGATTGAATTGAACGAAGAATGTGAAGTTGGTGTTACGATTGATGGAGTCCTTGTGACTGCGGAAATGTGCGACAATCAATGTTTGTTCAAAGATATTTGTAAATACAATCAGCTCGCGCTTTGGTGCGACAAGACCAGTGAATCTTGTAATGACGATTGTACGCTTGGCGGTTCGTCTGTTTTGTATGGTACTCCCACACTTTGTGGAAATGGGGTAAAGGAAACCGGCGAAGATGCGATGTGTGAAATCACCGATGCGGCGAAGAAAAAATATGACGGACAAAGCGGCGTGCAAATAGCGACCGCTGTTGGAAAAGCGCAGACAAACGCGCAGGGCAAGCAAGAAACAGAAGTAAAAAGCGAATTGTACACAAACGTTGCAGTGCGGATTTGTTGAATTCAAAGAGGCGACTCTCGGGCCGGCAGAAGCTGCTCCTGAAGACAAAAAACTCATATCAAACAATTGTGTAGATAATTCAAACAACGACTTTGGTGTTGCCATAAATTCTTGCTGTATGCCCCGCCCAAGAAGAGTGAGCGAATATCCTGCGGCAGGTGCGGGTCTTGCTCCGGATACAGAGCCTGTATGCAGAAACAGCTATATCGAGGTGCAGTTTGACAAAGAAATGTTGCAAAATTCTTTCGCGCTTGATACCCCAACCATCATGCCTTTTACCGACTATGTCCCATATCAAATTCCGGCTAACGCGATAGTTGATAAATTCTTATTGGTCGATGCGAACGACAACCAATTTGAAGTGCAGAGTATTGTTACCGGTGTATCGATGACTGAACAAGTATTTGCTGTCGCGGTGAGCGAGAGTTCCTACATGTTGCCGGATTACAGCCAAAATATAGGGCAAATATATTCGGAAGTTGCTACACTCGCGGATGGAAGCACCACGAGTATCGCGTATTATGTGGTGGACTCGGAAAACCGCCAGATTGTGACAGAGAGTACGGCAAGCTACAAAATAATTGCGCTTGAAGCGGAGGGTGCTCCCGGAAATATACCGGTTAAAAAAGCCGATGCGGCGGGCGAATTGATAAGCGCGACAAGCACTAAAGGCAAATTACTTTTCGCGAATACCGTGCCCATAGTTAAAAAACAAATAACCGCGGACAATCTTTCAAAAATACAAAAACTCCTCGAGGCAAACCTGTTTGTGGCAGTTGGTTACAAAGACATGGGCTATGTCTGCGAAAAAAACAGCGGTATAAATGTGACGGCCGAAGTCGAACAATTGCTTGATTCAAATATTGTTATCGTTCAGGCTCCTGGATTTTGGGGAAAAATCTGGCAGAAGGTCAAAACATTTTTCGCGTATTTGATTGATGTTGTATTTGCCGGAGACGAGCCGGAGGCAAAAACAATGCTAGAAGCGAAGGTATGGTGTGCCGCGCAGATTCCGATTGACGCGCAGATTATATATGATGTTCCGGCTGCTGAAGTGCTTGAAGTAGAAAATCCCCTTGATCCGCCTCCTGCACCGACAGTAAGCACCACCAGTCGTGTATCTGTTATCATTTCCAAATTGTTGAAACCCAACGCGGTGCACGGAGTATTTATGCGTGGCGGTTTGGGCGGGATTCGAGATGTTTCCGGGGTTGGCATAAAATCTCCGGAATTCAAGAGTAGAAATGACGCATGGTTCTTTAGAACCGGAGACAAAGTCTGTAAGATCGACACGGTAAGCTCATACCCCGCGAGCCATTTGTTTACCACTCCAAACACGCAAAAGGATTTTCACGCGTTGGCAAATACCGCGAGCGGTCAATTTATTACTTCAATTCCGGGTGTGTACGCATGGAAATGGGGCTGGAAACCTGAAAATCAAGTATTCGGCATCCTCGATATCGACAGTCAATTCAGTCATGTAAGCTCCACCAATGTCGAGGGACATGTGAATGGAATCGTGCAGGCAACGATAACCGCGGATTTGGAACAAGAAAACAATCAGCTTGGCAAAAAATTAACCGGTATCATGGATCTCACCGCGTCATTTTGCGAGAATCCATGGCCGGCGTACAGTGGAAACTCGTGGAGTCCGTGGAAGAGCGATGTGTACAATTTCAGCTTCAGTTATTGCGCGGACGCGGGAGCGGTCGGGAATAAAATTGACGATTTGCCGTACCTAAAGAATCCACTCAATTTGGATGTGGATGAGAAGAGCGGACAATGCGAGGAAACGGGAGACGCCTGCAGTACTGACAGTCAGTGTCCTCGTAAATTTGTGTTCTCCCAAGCGGGTGGAGAGGATTTGGATTTTGTATACAATTACGAAAAAGACAAAGACGGATATTGCGCGATAAATACGCCTGACGGGGAGATTATTCATGGGCAAGGAGAGGGGGGGTATGAACCGGTAGCATGTTCGGTATCAAGTGATTGTATAAACGGACCTAAAGCCCAGGCTGTTATTCAGGATTTAAATGAGCAAGGTTTATTTAATCCGGATAAAATAATTTGTGAGAAAAATTTCAGTTTTCCGACCAAACAATTGCAGTGTCAGACCGGCGTACTCCAAAAGCAGCTATTCTTGAATGACAAGAACAAAGATGGTCTTGGATTTCAGATTTTCAAAAATGAAGCCGGGCTCTCCATAGACGAATGGTACAAAGAACATTTCGAGACACTGGGAGTTATGAAAAAAGTTACCATCGCGGACAATGAGGCCCTGACCGACGGAGTTAATTACTATGTGTCGGCACTCAATTTTGTGCCCGCGACCGGCAAAATTCATCACAATGTGTATTTGTTTGGCGTAAACCCGGACGCATCGGCTACCACAAAAGATGTACAGCAAAAAATTCTGGCTACGTTGGCGTTCAATACAAATATGACCAATCATGGGCTATGCCTTGAAAGTGGTGCTGCGGTTGGGCCCGAGGGCGTGCGTACAACACCTGATTTGGTAAGCAGCGTTTCCTGCACATCTGATTTTGATTGCCGCGATGGAGAAGGAAATCCAAAAGATGGAACCAATGGAACTTGCTCAAACGCAAAGACAAAGTTCTTTAGAGATTGGCGCAGATTGCATGATATAGAAAATGTACAAAATAAATTGGACGCGTATTTCGAAAACACCACCGGGTTGCCCAGCTTCAAGGCTGATTTCAAGGCGGGCACATTTGTACCCGGGTACACCAATTCACGGTGGACTGTTTCGTGGGGCGAGTTGAGCGGGTTTGTCGACGGAGCGCCACTCGATCCTATCAATGAATGGACCAAGTGCGGTACTACGGACGCTACAGATCAGCAAACTTGTTGGAACGCGACAGACGCGGTGTATTATTGTCCGAATGTATCCCAACTCTATGAATATGAATATAAGAAAGATACAGGATCGTATGTTTTCCACGCGCCGCTCGAATTCTTCAAGGTGACCGATGAATTGGCTGACGAATTTATTGATTTCAGTTCCTACAGCCCCGAGCCGTGGTGCGCGGGTAAGGGTCTTGGTTTTAGCCCGAGCGATGAACAGTGCGGCAATGGAATTGTGGGGCCAAATGAAACGTGTGATCCGGCTGGCAAAGTTTTGTTGGGTAAACAAGGCGTAAATCCACTCCCGGAAGGAAAAGACGGTGAATGTAAATTCCCCTCCGGCGATACGAAAGAATGTACGGTGCAGGCGGATTGTCCGTTCCTTACTTTTTCGAGTCAAGGCACATCATATAATGTAGAAAATCTTGGAGACGGTGTTGATTCGCAAGGAAAGTCTGTAGGAATTTGTTCCGTTTACGATCCTGTCGCAAAAAAGTATTTCGCGGTTGTGAGCAAACTAAGTAATTCCAACCTTGAATCATTTATTTGTACCAATACTCCTCAATGCGGCAATGCCCAGACATATGGAGGTGCCGGCAAAACAATATTCAGTTTGACGAATCTCGGCAAAGGAATATCTACCGATAATTTGGCTGATGAATCATTCCGCTGTCTTAACCTTACGCTTGCAAATACGAATTCAAAATTAAAAACCGCTGTCTGCGAAGGTGCCGCTCCTGCCGGTCCTACGGTCCAGTGCGCGGCAAACGAAATCGCTTCCAATTTATGTAACGCCACCTGCAATGGCATAGATTACGCGAGCTGCAAACCATTGTCTTTGTGCGGTAACGGTGCGGTCGAGATTGGAGAGATTTGCGATGATGGAGCATTGAATGGTACATACGGACATTGCGCCGTGAGCTGTCAAGCATTGTCCGCTTCGTATTGCGGAGACGCGAAGTTTGATCCGGCAAATGAGTCCTGCGATTGGTCGCATCCGGATTGGGATCATGGCACTGTCGATGCCGGCCAGAGCAAATATTACAACGCGGATAAAAACAAATCCTGCGCGTGGGATTGTCAGGCATCAGGAACCTATTGCGGAGACGGCATAGCACAGGAAGCCGAGGGCGAAGTCTGCGATGACGGTAACACCGACGATGCGGATGTTTGTAACAATCAATGTCAACATACGGTGGAATGGTGTAAACAAGCGGTTTTGGGAGTTACGATTGACGAAAATTATTCTGATAATGATAAATACGCCACATCGACAGAAATAGTGCTTGGCTACAACAACGAAATGGTGGAAGAATGTAAGAATTTCAGTCAAAAACAAATTTGTACCGCGTACAAATTACCATGTCTTGATTTGCTTACGCATATCCAAGAAGATACCTACACAAAAGCGGGCTGTTCCGGTTTTGGAGACGTGCCTATCGGCGAATACGCGGCCGATGAATTTGAGAGTATGACTTTGCATTGTCAGGGAGCATCTCCGGAGGTTGCGCAAACGGAAAAGCCCATCAATCCGCTCATAAAAGATCAGTGTGGCAACAGTATTGTAGAGAGCTACAAAGACAAAGATGGCAAAGAAGTTGTGGAAGTCTGTGACAAGGGCGACAAAAATGGACTGCAATGTGAACCATCCTACGGACAATCTTGCACGTTTTGCTCGCAGGATTGTAAAACCATTTTGACCAAAGACGCGGTGGCATATTGCGGAAACGGCAAGATCGATGCGAAAAATTTTGACGCAAATGGTGTGGCAGAATATGAAGCGTGTGATGTGGGTTCGTTGGTTGACGCGGATATTGCATTCAATGCAGGAAATGGCCAAGAAGTCCCTCTTTCTTGCTCTTTCTACCTTGGGGCGGGCGCAAAAGGAAAAATACAATGTTTGGACGATTGTTCAAAACCTGATGGCGACCAATGCGTCCGCTGCAGCACAGGAAAAGATAGACCGATTCCAAAAGTTGCACTTCTAAATCCGATTGTCGCAAACGGTTCCCCATGGCCGGAAACAAAACAAAACGCGGATTATCTCGCGCTGTATCGCATGGATCTATCAAACCCCTATCTTGGTTTTACCGGATTGAATTATGAGGGAAACAATTCAAAGAATCCGCAACAGTACAACTATCTATTTATAGATGGGAATTACAAACCCATACCTGATCTTGGAATTGACACTGATTTGCTTTGCAAAGACGACTACAAATTGCATTTCAATTATCGCTATATTCTCGAAAATAAACCAACGGAATTCGGCCACACTTGGCTCGGCCATGACTATATAAAAACCGATATCGAACAAAAGAATCTGCTGAAATACGGTGATTTGTTCCCTTACACGGTCGCGGAAGAAAGCAAAGAAATAAAAAATGAATATATCATGTCGCCGGCAGTACCACCGAATCACTTTAGAGTAGTGGTGACTTGGACAAAGGAAGAAGAAGACAAGGGTCAACAATTTCAAGGAGTACTGTACAACCCTACTGAAGGATCAAGTCAAGAAAAACCACAACAATCATATTTTGAAGCATTGACCCAAACGTCGATATGCGCAAACATGCAGAGAATATTTGCGTGGACAGCCGATGGTGTCGGGCAATACTATTGGTATCCTACAGGTGGCACATTGGCCATGCCAAATCAGACCGCATGGTGCATAAAATATCACGGTAAAACATTTATACATGCTATTGCTTCCACACCAAATATATTTGCTCAAGCGTTCACGATTGATACCGATGAATACGAGTGTGATGATGTAAATGGAGCAATAACGTGCACATGGGATGGAATGGTAGACGATGAAGGCCCCTACGCATTTATGGTGCAAACCCTCAACGGCGGTCCTATCGCGCAGCATTATAATTCAAATGTAAAAGTTGAGATATACACCTACCACGAGGGGCAAGTAGGCGCGTATTCGATATACAAACCTACAAAAACATTTTATATCAAAGATTCCGCGGGCACGAGTAGCAATGAATTCGCGAGTTATTGGCATGTGTTCAATCTTGAGTTTAAAAATGGAAAGTATGACGTGGTTCCTGTGGAGTCTTTTGAAACGAATTTCTGTCAAGTCAAACAAAATGTTCCCGGAGCTCCTCAATGTAAGACATAAGTGCTATAATGCTGTTGTATGAAAAAGGTTATCATCAGTACATCTTTTTTTCTCGCCTTGGTTTTGTTTTTTGCAATCGCGCATCCATACCCTGCGTCAGCAGACCGTGCGCCGGTGGTAGAATCCGATAACAGAGACACAGTGTCGGATACGGACGCAAGAACAAATGAAACGGATCCAAGAGACGACGAAACGGAGATTGTAGAAGACACTGCCCTTCGTGTCATAGCTAGCAGCACCGTATCAGATACGGATGAAAGGCCCGCGCTTGTTACCGATACTACTTCTACGACGAGCCCTTTAAAAAAAATCGAACCTTTGCAAGGTATAGTCGTTGAAGTCCCAAAAGAAATGCCCAAAGGATTTTTTTGGAAGAAGTTTGGCCAAAAATTGGTTCTGTTTTTTACCTTTGATGCTATAAAAGATGCGGAGAAAAAACTCGAATACGCGGAAGAAAATATGTTACTCGCGGAATTTATCATAGAAAACACAGACAATAAAAGCGATCAAGAATTGGCGGCCGAATTGATTGACACGGCAAATAAGTATGTGCAGAGCATAACCGAAAAATCTCAAAAGCTGCTGGATGAAGGAAAGGGCAGTGAGGAAGTGAAGATTTTGTTTGAAAATTTGGCCATTCAAACAATTGTTATTGGAAAATATAAAAGATTTGGTGGATCTTAGCCAAGTGCAGCAATTGGGAACCGTGCTTCAAGATGCAAATCTATTGAGCACAAATGCGGCGAATACTCTTTTGAACGCGGGAAATGTTTTGGGTCTTCAGTCAATAATAGGCGCAAAATTAACCATACCGGCCGCTGTTTTGGAATTTTTGAAAAATGATCAGGATGGAGACGGATTGCTCGATAGCAAAGAGGACGAACTCGGTACCAGCAAATTCGATTTTGACACGGATCACGACGGCATAAGCGATGTTCAGGAAGTTGAAGTTACAAAGACTAATCCACTAAAGGCCGATACGGACGGCGATGGATTTTGGGATGGCTATGAGCTTATAAAAGGCTACAGTCCGGTCGGCGCGCAGAAATTGGACAAGTTTCCCATAAAAGCCATACAAAATATAGACCCGACAACCGGAATGATAAAGGATTTGCAACCAAAACAACTGACACCGGGAGTGCTTGGCCCCACCGGCCTTCCCCAATAATAATAATTTGTGTTTATACACGCATATGTTTGATGATCAACAAAAAAATCCGCAAGGTGCCACTCCCTCAAATTTACCCATAGGTTCTGACGCCGAGGATATTTTTGCAGACACGCAAATAGATCAGATGGCTCCCGTTCTCACCGAGAACGAGGCAGACCCCGCCCTCGATGAGGGCAGGGCGGACACCCCCCCTACAAACTCCGGATTCGCCGCTATTTCCGCGGTTGACGCGGGAGTTTTGAAACCGAAGCAGCCTGTGGCGGCATCTCCGTCGATGGCCTCGGTTTCACCACAGAATGTTGCTTCATTCCAGAGGCCCGCCTACGCGCAAAAACCACCGGAATACGCACCGGTGGGCATGAACCCGCTTACAGAGGGTGATGAAACCGGCGGCGGAATTATCAAAGAGCCGATTGGCAGCAAAAAAGTGATGTTATTTATTATACTTATTATTATTTTTATAGCGCTGACGGTTGGCGGGGCATGGGCGTATTTCGCGTTTATCAAAGAAAAAGATACCGGGAACAGTTTCGAACCAAATACGCAAGTCGAACCGGAAGCGCCGGTTACCATTCCTTCAAAAGATACTGAAAAAATTGACACAAAACCCGCGCCCACCACTACGGAGACCATCGACGAAAATATTATTTTTGGAGATACCATTCCTGATACCGATAATGACGGTCTCGACGATGTGAGAGAGGACGATCTTGGAACCGATCCTTTGAATTGGGATACTGATGGGGATGAATTGAGCGATGGGGATGAAATTATAATCTGGAAAACAAAACCCCTTGATCCTGACACGGACAATGACACATTTTCAGATGGTGTGGAAGTAAAGAACGGCTACAATCCGCTCGGAAATGGAAAATTATTTGAGCCACCAAGTGCTGCTACAAACGCAACGACTACAGGGTCGAGTGTAAAGACAGCCCCGACCAGTTCCGCGACAGGAACCTAATAACCGTGGTTTTATGCGACAAACGAGGTAGCACGTAGTTGGTGTTATCTCGTTATTGTCTTTATATATGTTTGGCAAGAAAAAAAATAAAGAACAATCAAAAGAAAATACTGTCGAACTGCGGATAAACACCATGCCAAGCATTTTTTATGGCGGAAATGACCCGGATATCTATCATAATCGTGAAGATGCAACCGGCACTCCCGGCATCGTCTCTGTTGCGGGGCCAATAAAAAATCAAATTCCCGTAACCAAACGGCCTCTCGTTTTGAACACGGCCGCGGATGCGAGCTTCGGCAAAAAAAAGAAATTTTTGTTGTGGGGATTATTGGGATTTGTTTTTTTGGTCTTTTTGGGCGCTATCATTTGGTACTATGTAAGGGATTTTAATTCTGATTCCAATGTGACGCCGCAGAAAAAACCCACGGAACAGATTGCAGTGCCTCAAATATCCACCACCACGACAAAAGTGGAAATTCCAACTTCTACAATTTCAGAGACGGAAGTCACGTCAACGGTGGAAGTTCCGCCTTCGCTTTTGGGAACGCCTGACCTGCAATTCCCAGCCATCATGTTGAGCGATACCGAGGATATTGATAACGACCAGCTTACAGATAAAGAGGAAGAGCTTTTTGAGACTGACAGCGGCGGTTTTGACACGGACAAGGACGGATATTTCGATGGACAGGAAGTTTTCAATCTGTATAATCCTAAGGGAATTGCTCCGCGCAGGATAATAGATTCGGGATTGGTCAGGGAATATACCAATCCGCTTACCAATTACCGCTTGTATTATCCTTTGACGTGGCAAGCGGGGGAGGTGGACACGCTGGGTCGACAGGTATTGTTTAGCAATATTGAAGGCGATTATATAGAAGTTCGCGCCTTCGATAAATCAGATACGGAGACGTTTGCAGACTGGTTTGCTCGCGAAGCAAAGGGTCAAAAAATCACTGATTTGATTATGTTCAAAAACAGATTCAAGGTAGATGGCTGGCGACGCAGAGACGATCTTACCGCATATTTTGTTGATCAGAATAAAATATATGTGCTGATTTTTCATCCCGCAGATATTGGTCCGGTGGCATACCGTCATATAATGAAAATGATGATGCAGAGTTTCAGATACGCTTCAACCACTCAAACACTCGACGATCAGCCGGTTATAAGTATGGATGCATCAGCAACAAGTACATCGGGCATTACCTTGAGCACGCCTGCCGAGTCGATTTTTCCGATTTCAACCAGTACTCCCATACTCGAAACTTCACCCACTTCGACCTAACTCATTTCTCGGTGACCGTATGAAATGTAGAATATATTCACAGGTGAAAGACACCGGTTTTCCGGAAAAACACATAAAGACAATTGTCGCGTATGTTTTGAAACACGAGAGGCGGGAGGCCGATGTTAATGTTCACATCGTGGGCGATAAAAAAATGCGGTCTCTCAATCGAGAGCATAGAGGTAAAGACAAGACAACCGATGTTCTCTCCTTTGCCTATCAAGAAGGCGAACACCCTCGTTTTTTTGAACAAGAACTGGGAGATATTTTCATAAATCCAAACCAAATCAAAAGACAGGCAATTTTTTTTGAGGTTGCTTATGAAGAAGAATTCGCGCGCATGCTCATCCACGCGCTCTTGCACTTGCTTGGGCTTGATCATGAAAAAAGCGATGAAGCGAAAAAAATGTTTGCAAAACAAGAGCGATATCTGAAATCGGTGTAGTCATATGAATTTCAAACGATTTATACAAAGTTTCAAGGATGCGGCAAAAGGCATGGTGTATGCTTTTAAACACGGACAAAATTTTCGTGTTCAGGTTGCTGTTGCCGTGTGTATCGTAATTCTCATGTTTGTGTTATCCCTATCGAAATACGAAGTGATAATCCTTTGTCTTATGATTACACTCGTTTTGCTCTTGGAACTCTTGAATACGGCCGTGGAAAAAATGCTCGATCTTTTAAAGCCACGGATGAGTTTGCATGTGGAGACGATTAAACATATTATGGCAGCCATGGTGCTGTTGGCATCTTACGCGGCGTTAATAATCGGCGCCGTAATTTTGCTTCCGCCGATTATTGAGCTCTTAGGACTTTAATGGTACACTTTGAAAGTATGATACGACGAAAAGAACACACAGAACTCATTACCGGACTCGATATTGGCTCAACAGCCATTAGAATTGCGGTAGGCCAATATAGCCGAAATCAAATGGGACAGGACAAGATGCAAATCATGGGCACCGTTGAGGTTCCTTCCGAAGGGTTGCAAAAAGGAATTATCACGAGTATCGAGGACACGGTGTCCGCTGTCTCAAACGCGCTCGAGCAGACCGAGCGACTTATCGGGATACCGATTGAGCATGTATGGGTGGGCATTTCCGGCATACAAATAATCGCCCAAGAAAGCCGAGGTGTTATCGCAGTCAGCAGATCTGACGGAGAAATATCGCATGATGACGTGGAGCGTGCCGTAGAGGCGGCGCGCACGGTGGCAAGCCCGCTCAATTATGAAGTGCTGCATGTATTACCCCGCAGCTTTCGGGTGGATGGACAAACAAACATAAAGGATCCGGTCGGCATGACGGGAATTCGTCTTGAGGTTGACACAAATATTATTTATGGACTTTCGACGCATCTCAAAAATATCACGAAGGCGGTGTATAGGGCGGGAGTGGACATTGATGATTTTGTCCTCACTATTCTGGCCGCAAGCGAAGCCGTGCTTGATCCTCGACAAAAAGAATTGGGCGTAGTCGTAATCAATATCGGCGGACCCACCACGAGTATGGTGGTTTTTGAAGATGGTGACGTGATTCATACGTCTGTTATTCCGATTGGTTCCGCTCATATTACCAATGATTTGGCGCTTGGCTTAAAAACTTCCATTGACGTGGCGGAACGAGTCAAAATTCGTTTTGGCCAATGTACTACAAAAGGACTCAGCAAACGAGACGTTATTGATTTGTTTGAATGCGGTGCCTCGGAATCGGAACAAGTATCCGCCTATTATGTCGCGCAAATTATCGAAGCGCGGGTAAGTGAAATTTTGGAAAAAGTAGACAATGAACTCATAAAAATAGACCGGAGCCGATTGCTTCCCGCGGGAGCCGTATGTATCGGCGGCGGATCAAAGATACGCAATTTGGTTGATCTGGCTCGGGAAGAACTTGGTTTACCCGCCGCGCTCGGAGAGTGCAGGGGGGTCGAAGGAATTACCGGCAGGATTGCCGATGTTGGATTTATTCCCGCGATAGGCCTCGTGCAATGGGGAGTGAATATGATGCACAGTACCGGCAACCGCAAATTTTCTTTTAATTTGGGCGGCAAAATAAGCGAGAAGATGCAGAAAATTTTTAAGTCGCTCATTCCATAGTATCAAGGTAGATTTTTTTCTAAAGAGCACCTTTCCGGTGTTTTTTTGTGTTTATAGACGGCGAATGAAAGGGGGAATACCTTATAATTATAATCCGCAGCCCGTTAACCTTTTGGGCTAGCGTCATTAGGGCGAGGACGGTAATTATAAGGTATTCCCCCTTTCATTTAACGTAAAGTTGACACTCAAAAACAAAAGCTCTACACTGTATATGATCGAGTACAAAAAAATCGAATTTTACTTTATTTGAATACAAATTTTGTTCAATAGATGTATGCCTCAAGTAAAACCTGAAATAGAAACATTCGCAAAGATAAAAGTAATCGGTGTCGGCGGCTCGGGCGGTTCGGCGATCAATCGAATGTTAAAAGACGGCATTCGCGGCGTCGATTTTATGGTAATGAATACCGATGTACAAGCATTGCACCACAACGCCGCTCCCCATAAATTGCATATAGGAAAAACCATTACACGAGGCCTCGGCGCAGGTATGAATCCGGATGTGGGCAAACGCAGCGCCGAAGAGTCGCAAAACGAAATCCGCGAAATGCTCAAAGACACGGACATGGCATTTATCACCTGCGGCCTTGGCGGCGGAACAGGTTCCGGAGCAAGCCCGGTAATCGCGCAAATTGCGCGTGACATGGGAATTCTAACGGTTGGTGTGGTAACAAAACCATTCACGTTCGAAGGCCCGCAAAGAAAAGCGATTGCGGACGAAGCCTACGAAGCTCTCGCGCAAAGCGTAGATACGATTATCACCATACACAATGATCGCATTTTGCAAATAATAGACAAAAAAACTTCATTGCTTCAGGCATTCAAAATTGTTGATGATGTCTTAAGACAAGGTGTTCAAGGAATTTCAGAACTCATTACCGTGCCCGGTCTTATCAACGTAGATTTTGCCGACGTGCGCACGATTATGAGCGACACCGGATCATCGCTTATGGGTATCGGAATCGGCACCGGTGAAAATCGAGCTATCGAAGCTGCAAACGCGGCGGTATCGAGCCCCCTTCTTGAAATTTCAATTGACGGCGCGCGCGGTATATTGTTTACCATTACCGGCGGCAGCAATCTTGGCATGCAAGAAGTTGCCGAGGCGGCGAAAATTATTACGAGTTCCGCGCACGACAACGCAAAAGTTATTTTCGGCGCGGTTATAGACGAACAGATGGGCGAAGAAGTTCGTATTACCGTTATCGCCACCGGATTTGATAATAGAGAAAACAGAGAACGCAATTTTACCAAAGATACAAATACCGATGTCGAGGCTTTTGGGAGCAAACGGCCTTCGTTTAAGACAAATATTTTTAACAAAAGAAAAACCGACATATCTCCTCTGGTTTCTCCGGACATTCTCGCGGAACCCACCCCTCCGCAATTCACCAAGAAAGCTGTCGGCGAAACCGAACCTCCGCATAGGGTAGAGCCCTCGGTCAAAAATCCGCACGAAGATCTGGAGATTCCGGCATTCATTAGAAAAAAAATGGATATTTAGAGCGGGAATTTTTTATGGTCATTAAAAACCCCATGAAAACTGGGGTTTTGTTTATCGTGAACTTGGTGGTATAATTTGAACAATCAAATATTGAATATATGCACTGCCCGGTCTGCAGTTCAGAAGAAACAAAAGTCGTGGATTCGCGACTCACGCAAGACGCCATGGCCATTCGCCGCAGACGCGAGTGCGTTAAATGCGGCTATCGTTTTTCTACGGTAGAGGAAATGGAATTATTGGATATTACGGTGGTAAAAAATAACGGACGGCGTGAATCCTATACGCGGGGGAAACTCCAAGGCGGTATACTCCAATCCCTGGTAAAACGTCCGTACACCCAAGAAAGTTTCGACCGACTCATATATAGTATAGAAAGAGATATTCAAAAGAAAAAGAAACGAGAAGTCAAAAGCGGTGAAATAGGGGAAATTGTTATGAAACATTTAAAGAAATTCGATAAAGTAGCCTATATCCGCTTTGCCTCCATTTATCGGGCGTTTGAAGATGTTAAGACATTTGAATCTGAAATTCGTTCGCTTAAACGTAAACAAACCCGTTCAAAAAAATAATATGAGCACAGAACATAGGGACATGGCCTCGACGGCTAGGGAAGAGCCCAAGAACACAGAGGATCTTGGTATCGGCGATGAGCCGACCGCAGACATGAGCGTTGCCAATTCGCATGATAGCCTCAAGGAATTGATAGAAAAAAATATAAAATGGTCTCAAGTCGTCTATCATCAGAACAAAGCCATCAAACGCCGTCTTACCATGATGGTCGCGGGCAATTATATTCGTCTGGCGCTTATTCTTATCCCCATTATTTTGGGTGCTATCTATTTGCCTCCTTTTATTTCAGATATAAAGTCACGCTACGAATCGGTTACACAAAATATAAACGGCGGTACTATAGATATGTCAAAGTTATTGCAGCAATTTTTCGGAGGCCCAAATTCCGGTCAAAAGAATCCGGCCCAAGGACGAAAATAGGTATGGGACATTTTGCGGAAACGGTGTACGCGATTGTTGCAAAGATCCCGAAAGGAAAAGTTTGTACCTATAGCCAAGTTGCCAATGCTCTTGGCAATCCGCGCGCGGCTCGAGCGGTAGGTAACGCTCTGAATAAAAATAGAAATTTCGATAAGGTACCGTGCCATCGAGTGGTTAGAAGCGATGGGCATCTGGGCGGATATGTGCGTGGTGATGCTTGGAAAATTAAATTGTTGGAGACCGAGGGGATTGAAGTAGGTCACGGTTATATAGATTTGGAGAGGTATCGGTTTCAATTGTAATAAAAAAATATGCAAAAACGAACAAAAATTGTCGCTACGATCGGTCCCGCGTGCAAAGAAGTCGAGACTCTCGTAAAAATGATAGAAGCCGGTATGAATGTGGCTCGTCTTAATTTTTCGCATGGTACGCACGATGAACACGCGAAGCTCATACAAAATATTCGCGAAGCCGCGCAAAAAACAGGCAAAGTGATAGCTATTATGCAGGATTTGCAGGGTCCGAAGATTCGTGTCGCCGAGATGCCGGAAAAAGGCGTGGAATTGAAAGAAGGCGAACAGATTATTTTTGATACCGGAGCCGATATGTATATAGAGGGAATAATTCCTGTCGGATTCAAAGAACTGCATCTTCATGTAAAAGTTGGCGAACGATTGCTGCTTAACGATGGCAGGGTCGAGACGATGGTGGAGTCGGTCGAGGGGACTAAAATAAAAGTCCGCATAAAAAATTCCGGTCTCATCACTTCTCACAAAGGCATCAATATTCCGGATTCGGGGTTAACGATTAGCGCGTTAACTGAAAAAGACAAACAAGACGCCGCGTTTGGTGTTGAACATAGCGTAGATATTATCGCGCTGTCTTTTGTGACACGAGCCAAGGATGTTATAGAGTTGCGCGAACTGATACATACTCTTGATAAAAATACAGAACCCATACATATAATTACAAAAATAGAGCGGGGAGCAGCCATAGAACATATCGACGAAATTCTCGAGGCCGCGGATGGCATTATGGTGGCAAGAGGGGATTTGGGTATAGAAATTCCGGCGGCTCATGTTCCGATTGTACAAAAAACACTCATAACCAAAGCGCTGCACGCCGCAAAACCGGTGATAGTGGCAACGCAAATGCTCGATTCCATGCAAGAAAATCCGCGCCCAACCCGCGCGGAAGTATCAGATGTCGCAAACGCGGTAATTGACCACGCGGACGCGGTCATGCTCTCAAACGAAACTGCGACAGGCAAATATCCGGTCGAAACTATAGAAACAATGAGAGATATTATTATCGAGACCGAAAATTCCGGTTACGATGATCTTTCTCAAACGGTGCATGAACCCGGACAAAAAACAGCCGACGAAGCAATGACCGAAATGGCAAGGCTTTTGGCCGATCAAGTGGACGCGAAGTGTATCCTCGCCGCTTCGCTTACCGGTACCACCGCGCGACTTATCAGCCACCAGCGACCCGAGCTTCCGATTTTGGTAGCTACCAATAATCCTCGCGTCGAAGCCCAGCTCAATTTGGTATGGGGTGTTTTGCCGTTCCATACGCCTGCATGTAAAACGGTCACCGAACTTATCGCATACTCCACCTCGTACATAAAAGAGCATAATCTCGCTGTAAACGGCGATACGATTATTGCGGTCGAGGGTGGGGATACCGGTTCTGCGGGAACCATACAAAAAATAGAACTTTTACATATATGACGGCATTTCGCGAAGAACATCCATTGATCGCGGTATTTGGGACGGCAAACCCGGAGGAAGTTTTTTTGGTTGGAGACAAAGCCGCTATGCTCATGCGAGCCGCCGCTTGCGCGGGCGCATCTTTCAAAATTCCTGAAAGTTTTATAATAACCACCGAGCTCTCGGACATCATGCTCCAAAACAAAGAAATGCGCGCGTATATAAAACAGAAGCTCAAAGAACTCGATATCGCAAAAGCAAAGAGCGTCAAAAACGTGTCCCGTGATATTAGAAAAAAAATAATGAATTACGCGCTGCCGGCTCATGTGGAGCAAACGCTTCTTGCGGCGTTTGGAGGTTTGGAAAAAAAATCCAGAGCGCGCGCGTTTTCGCTTGCGATCAGGCCGAGCGTATATGGGTATACAAAGGGTATTTTGTCAGAGTCCGCGCACCATTACAGCCTGTCTGTGCATTCCGGTACGCAATTTTTGCGAGCCGTACGTTTGGGCATCGCCTCGTTATTTTCCGAGTCCGCGCTTTTGTATCGCGAGGCGCAGGGTATCGATCACCGCGCCGTTAAAATGGCGCTCTTGGTACAAGAAATGGTAGGCACCGGAAAAACCACAAGTGGTACGGTGATGACTGATGCTCAAAAAAACACCATGGTGATGCAAGCATCATATGGATTGCCTGTCTATGCAAAAAATACATCAATCATTCCCGATTCGTATACGTTATTTAAACCGGCGCTTTCAGACCAAAAATCAGCCATTATCAAAAAAAATCTTGGCTCAAAGCGCAGCAAAATTAAAGAAGAATCACGGCAGCTGAAAGAGACACCGGTCACAGTCCGAGACCGGCATCGTTTTTGCTTGGATGAAGAACAAATAACGCAAATCGCTCGGTGTTCATTTGGTCTCGAAACATACTTCAATGCTCCGCTTTTTATAGAATGGGCGTATGACGAAAAAAATACGTTATGTATTTTGGATGTCCGGATTTTGAAAACGCCGCACAATAGCATACGCGTTCCTGAAACCTATGAACTGAAACAAAAATCCGACGTATTGTTGACCGGGATGTCTGTCGGAACAAAGGTGGTAAGCGGTACCGTTTTCACAGTCCGCTCAAAAAAATCCAATTCCCTCTTGATAGGCCACGCCATATTGGTGACAAAATCCCTCGAAGATGTCCGTAATTTTATTACCACAAAAGCAAAAGCCATTATTGTTGAGGATTCAATTCAAAATAACCATACGCTGCAATTGGCGCGTGAACTCGATATACCCGTTATTTTTGGAGCGACCGGCGCTGTTTTGATCAATTACTCTTGAATGCGATGCCGCGGGTGTCGGCACCGTATACAAAGGACTTTTGCCTTTTGAGGTAAAACCAATGACATCGGACGCGCATACAGCCACAAGAACAAAGCTCTACACAAATATTGGCGACGCGCGACATGCGGCCGTGCTTGCGTCTTTGCCTGTGGATGGCGTTGCGATAGTGGATCAAGATAGCATTATAAAAAATTATCTGCGCGCAGATGCGCTCGCGTTCGCGGATGGTGCGAGAATCGCCAATGTTTCAACAAAGCGCAAAATAGCCGAATTGATACGCGGGTATGAAAGCCGCGCGGATTACGCGATACACAAATTGGCCGAGGGTATTTCTGAGGTTGCTGCCGCTTTTTATCCGGCCCAAGTGGTATTGCGTATGAGTGGAAGCGCAAGCAAAAAAGTTTTCGCGCTCGAATGCCGCGCCATAAAAAAAGCCCGAGAAGAATGGGGTTTGTCCAATATCGAGGTGCTGGTTCCGTACTGCCGCACGCCCGAAGAAGCCAAGAACGTTTTGGAATCAATGGAAAAATGCGGGCTCAAGCAAGGACAGCATGGCTTAAAGATCCAAGTTTCTTGCGATATTCCTTCCAATCTTATACTGGCAGAGGAATACGCCAAGCTGTTTGATGGACTTTCACTCGGGTCTTATACCAAAGCGGCTTCACAAGAGGCATCGGAACACGACAATCCGGTGGTGCGTCAAATGTTAAAAGAAGTTATAGCGCTTACTCATAAGCATCGGCGTACCGTCTCTTTTTTTAGCCGGCATACAGGACTCGATCCTGATTTTGTGGAGTTTCTTGTTGGACAGGGGATAGACAGCTTGTCGGTCGATACGGATTATATCATCCCGGCTCGCCGACAAATTTCTTATATAGAACAGACCGTGGGCAAAACCGGCCACGCCACGGGAGGTAAACTTCTTTCTCTTGTCATAGGTTGCGCGATTCTTGCGGCCGGGCTTATAAATCTTGGCGCCGGCTGTTCTTTTACCGGTGCTGTACCGGTTAACCGAGAGGAAGCGACACAGGAAATAACACCTGCGGAAATCCGCGCGCAAATAACAAAAGAAGTGGCCGCTCAAAAAGACGCGGAAAGACAGGCCGGTCGTTCAAAATTGAAAATTTCGAGTTTTGTCCCGCTCGAGCTTATGTATCCGAGCGGCTGGAATGTGGAGTATTGGAGTGACGGTGTAACCCTATCTTCGGCTTCAAATCCAAATGAGTATGTGAGTATCTTCAGACAGCTCATCAGTCATCCGGTTTCCTATGATCCATCCGTAATCGGCGGCATATCCGCCCAAAAAACATCCGTTCCCATCAAGGACACCGAAGAAAAAGTAGATATCGTGGAATTTCCGCTCAATGAAAAAAATTATACGATTGAAATCAATGGACGGTCCTCTATTTCAGAGGAGATTATCGATTCCATAAAATTGACCGACAGTTTGGATATAAAAGTAACACCTCTGTTGAATCATTGGGATGTGCGAGAAAAAAGAGTATGTACGAAGATGGCAGTGTTCGCGAGGCCAAACAAAGAAAGCGGGGAATGCGCATTATACACAAACCCTTGCGATGTACCCGCGGGCTGGCATATGTGCAGCGCTGTGGATAAATAACGCACAAGTAGTGTAGACGTAGTGTATAAAGTTTTTCTTTGTGGTATAATCGCATAATATAAATAACTTCAATTTTTAAAAGCCAAAATGTATGCGTGAATCGAAGTATGTGCAGATGCCGTTTTATTTTCTGCTGTCGGTGATTTTTTCTCTGGCAGTGTGGAGTCTTTTGTTTCCACATTTGTTCGGGAATCCGGACAGCGCGAGCGCCGCGAGTTTCGCCAGCGCGACCACTGTATCGAGCAG
>CAZKQL010000011.1:0-2032 GCA_964554925.1 uncultured Gammaproteobacteria bacterium
AAGCGCCGGAGTGAGCGATATTCCTTTTTCATCGCGAGGGATATCGCTGCCGACGCGCAAACATTGCGCAGAACAATATGGCTGCCAGCCAAAACTGCTATTGAAATTACTTACTGTCGCGACATTTGGATCAACGGTACTCCACTTGTATCCGTAATCCCATTTGTTTAGGGCTTGTCCGTTTTTGCTGCAGGCATTTGGCGTGCTGAAAGGAGCGGCTGAATATACCGCTTTATGACCGATGTAATACAAAGTGAATGGATCAGGTGTGATCTCCAATCGATTTACGGCGCATGGTGTCGCGTCATTTTTTGTTCTGAATACCCATTCGGTTTTGGGGAGTACTTTGCCATATTTTGGAGGATCGAGCTGTCCCAAAGATTTTATTTTCCCGGTCAAATCAGTGCCCAAATTATTGCCGTTCAAGCTCACCTTGTACCATGTGTTTGGCTGCATTTTTGTCGCGCCGGAAATGGTGGCGCGTAGCGAGGTGTCGGTTGAATTGTCATCGTCCACACTATAGATGCTGACCGCGGAAACCGTTTTACAATTCGGTCCATCGTCGCACTTAAACACGCGGAACCCATCGGCGTAAGTTTCCGTACCCATCTGACGGTTGAAATCAACTCTAATATCCGCGTTAATACAGGACTCCGAACAATTCGGTTCAAAATAAATGACCTCGGGATCAAACAAATCGATGTAGAGCATGCTGTCGTCAGCAAAAAAATCTATATTTTGGCCGCCGTTAAGATGAGAAATCACATGAGCTTCTTTGAGCGCTTGATTTGGCAATATGCCAAAGCTGTACAGAACTTGCGTAACCGGAAAGAAACCGGGTTTACCACCCACATACAGCATACCCTGTCCATCGGGGATATCCGCCAATTTTGCAAAGCTGATCAATCCGTTTTTGTTATACATCTTTAATTCAGCTCCATCCCATGTCCATATATAGTGGTATGTTTTACCTTTGACGAATGGCTCTTTCGCAGGATTGTTACATACGCTTACTTGTGTCGGACCGTCAAGCGCGCCGGTTTCCGGAGGCACCGTGAAACACAAACTATTATCACCTTTTATCTCCACCGTGAATTGCTTTTCTCTATAAGCAAGCGCTCGATTTGCGGCCCATGGATCATCGTTGATTTTTACTTTGTATTCCAAAGTAAATGGTTTGCTGAAATCAAACGCGTTTATTTGATCCGCAGGTATTTTCTTTATTTGGAATACTGCCGCAATCGGTATACCGTTTGCGATTTCATTTTCGGAAAATAATTGCGCGAAACTTCCTTTAAATTCTGTCCCCGCATTTGGGATCTTTGCGGTAATAGCGACTCCTTCCGGGGCGTGCGCGAGGGCCTCTGCGGTTGCGCGACTGTCCTTGACCACATATTGACCCGCTTCATTAAGAAGCGGCGCGACGGTTGCTTTTGCTTTGGTTATTTGATCCGTATCCCAGATCCAACCCTTACCATCTACCGGCACAAGAGTACAAACTTGGTTTGCCTTGCCTTTCAGATGATAATAAAACGCTTTTGTCTGATCCCATGGATTTTTTAACAATCCCAATATATGCGTTGTCTTGTCCGGTGGCACAATAAACGCTTTTTGCAAAAGACATATGCTCGTTCCGGTTTTGAAATCAAAATAATACGCGGCCTCGGGCATATCTGCCAAGGGTTTTGTGGGTTGTAACGGCTTTACTTCCGTGGCCCCCGCACCGGTGTCGAGAGGAACCGAATTGATATCTTTTGAAAAAACAACTCGGTGCCATGTGTTCTTTTCCGACTGCATTCCAAATAGTCAGCACTTCCGATTCGTCATAGTTTGCTATATCAAGAGGCGACAAAACCGATTGAGTGTTTTTGTAATCACAAGTGGGGATTGCCGCCTGACCGCAACTGTATACTTTTATTCTGTCATCTACCGTATTTGCCTTGTTGTCCGGTCCGAGAATACTTGTTTTATTCAGGCCAACCGTCAATGCGACTTCTATATTTGCATTCACGCAAGCCGCGTCTCCGCTTGG
>CAZKQL010000011.1:2042-7275 GCA_964554925.1 uncultured Gammaproteobacteria bacterium
CCACAAGGTGGATGGCACGGGAGAGGGCATACTGATGCCTGCATTATCCCAATTATCAACATCGCACTGCTCTATAACGCGAGGCAAATTTGGTATAAGGCCGCTCGCAAAACGCCATACATAGCCGGATGTTACTTTTTCACCGGGACAAGTATAAGAATCTTTTACCCATTGTCCGGCTCCGGAACCTTCGGAACAACAGCGGTATCCCGGAAACGGATCCTTTGCTTCTCTGCAATCATTTACTTCGTACTTAACGCCATTACTTACAGCGCCGGAAGCTGCTTTTACTTTTATAAGACCGCTCTGCATTGATTGGCCATCTCCTTTGTTTATCGGAATGAAAGTTTTTATTATTTGATCTTTCGCTTCCTTCACGCTTTGTCCGGGCAAGAACGTATCTGTCTTTGATGAGAGCCATGTCGTGAGATTGTTGGGCTGTGCCCCGTTCTTCCAAAAATAAATCGTCGGGTCATTTGAAAAATCTGTTCCCGCCAATTCCAAACCTGTGGTATTTTCCGGGGGCAACGGTGCAGAACCGGACTTTGGTGTGAGTTTGCAAATACCGGGCATTATTGCTCCATCCACCACGGAGACAGAGTGGCTTGGTTTTGATTTGAGACCTGCCGCGCGCTCTACAATAACATGATAGGTAGCCAAATTTAGATCTGCGGAAATTTTACCGATTATCTGTGTTCCACTCCAAGTGTCACCACAAATGGCGGGCAAATCAAAACTCAACAGCTTACATCCTTCGGCCTCCGGACATTTTGCATTTTGACTTGGAGCCAAATGCACAAATCCCGTAAGTTCTCCAAAATTTTTACCGATAATGGTAACAAAACTGCCTTTTGTGGTACTTGTGGGACTCACTTCCGTCACTACCGGCTGCACGACTTCATTGTCATCCCCCAAAATACTAAACAGTACTTTGTTACTTTTTTCATTATTCACCTCGACTTGTACGGCAACCTTACCGGGTACCACATTTCCGGGAACGGATGCTTTGATAACCGGATCCTTCCACTCTGAAATGGAGGCTGCAAGTCCGCCAAAACTGAGTAAGCTTCCGCCTTGGGTTTGCCCAAACGATTTTCCATCAGCAACCACATCTATGCCGGGCAATCCTTCGGATTTGTTCGTGCTATTGACTACCGCGCAGAGTCCGGGACGCTTCAAATTATCTTTTTTTACAAAAACACCGGCCGGATAATTGTTATCTTTGAATTCTTTTAATAATTTGGCGTCTTTTGGCAAAGGTTTTACGCCATAATCATCGGTGCTGGCGTCTGTCATGCCGTCCGCTGCCCTCTTTATACGGATAGAACTGAATTGCCCGATGCCGGATGTGACCTGATCAAAAATGGTCTCGTTACTTTTTGTAACATTTTCCGCCTTACCGTCGTTTTTATTTGATGACGCATCCGGTATGGTTGCCCCGACAGTTTCAAATGTGTAATACGCATTTGGATTCAATGATTTGACTTTGTCTTCGTACGCGGATTTAGATGTGGCGACTGCCAATTGCGCTATTTGATCTTTTGTCAATTCTTTTGCAAAAATAGAAGCCTCATCTATAGAGCCAAAAAAAGGACTGGCAGCGGTGGAACCGGGAAACCCGATCCCCCATTTGCCGCCGCCCGATATTGACGCGGCCGCGACACTTTTTTTCAAAACTCCATCAACATACAAATCGGTGCGTGGATTTGGGTCCGAAACCTGAACACAAGCTACAAAATGCCAGCCGTTTTTATACACCTCGTCGGTAAAGATGGATTTTTCACCGGTATCCCATACACGACAGCCGGGTTTTCCCTTGTCTACATACATTTCAAATCTTCCGCCCGCATTCCCACCGACAAGAGTCGTACGCGCGACATTTAATTCGGTTGTTTTGTACCACGCGGCAATCGTCCAGCTTGTATCATTTTTATATTCAATGGGCGTAGTTATTTTGGAATTCGCACCAAATAAAGCTGATTTGCCCGAAGGCACGGTCACTCCGGATGGAACCTCTACCACCGTGTAATTATTGGTCCACGCGTCATTTACCACTTTACATTGCACCACAGACGCTTCAATCCACTCGTCGCTGTCTTCGTATTTGCCGTCATTGTCTGAATCTTTTCCAAATTCAACGGTTCCGGTTTCTTTGCCGAATCCTTTTCCGATAATACTTATCCAATTGCCGGGCGTACCATCTTGAGGACTGATTTCAACAATCTCCGGGTGTGAAATACATGATCCGTTTACACATGCCAGGCCACCGGCGCACGGAACATCGGCGCTACACTGACATTGCTCGCCTTCCGCGCAGCCGCAAGGACCGCCCGCGTCTATGCTTGTCTCTCCTTTTTCTTTGTCTAATTTTCCATTATCGCAATGCAGAGGGACAATAAAAAAGTATGTACTTGCCTGTGTTACATTGTGATCAATATCAAACGCGTGAATGGTTATTTTGTATTTTGCCAAAGGCTGGGCGTTCGCGGGGATTACGATATTTTGCGCGAATAAATACGGTTCTCCCGATTTTCCTTTCGCGGGTCCGTCGTATGTATTCAATAATATGGCGCCGCCTTCTTTTTCGACGCGCATGTGCACATACCCCACACCTTTATTATCCGTTATCAATGCCTTTACCGGATAGGTGGTTCCTGAAAACAGTTTTACTCCGGGCTCTGATGTCTCCCCGTCTTCGGTAATGAAAATAATCGAGCTGATAGTTGGCGCCGTTATATCGTTTGAGTTGCTGTCTACTCTGAAATCCACCTGTTTCACCGGCTCAAAGCCTTGGCAATCCACATCGTCGTTCACCAGTTCTCCGGTTTCGGATACCACATTTTCTCGGAGCGTTATTTTGTATTTCGCTTCGTCCGTTTCAAGACATTTTTGGCCGCCTTTTTTGTTTTCATCGGCACAATTATTCTCTGCGGTGTAGGTCGCTTCCAAAACTTTTTTGCTGGTACCGGGTACAAATTCATAGGTGAATTTTTGACTTATATCCGCCTCTCCCCGATCAATACGCAAAACTTCCGCCGGGGCCGTGGCAACGGATTTGCTGAATACCGCGCGAATGACGATATTGTTCATGCCGGTACCGTCTTGGCTCGGCGTGATACTCTTTGAGACAAAATACTTCTCGATACACGAACCGAATTTGTCGTTTTGATGACATTCTTCCCATGTGCCGACACAGCCGCCATCTTGACCGCCTCCGCTGCCGGTGGCCTCGGCCAATTTACTCAACACAAATTGGGTGATGGTAAAGGCCGAAAGAATAATGGCAAGACCGATAACCCCGTTTATGATAATTTGTCTTGCTTTGGTGATGTTTTCTTCATTTCCGCCCGCGGTCATGTATACATAGCCGCCATACAATATGATACCAAGCGCAACCACGCCGAGCAGTCCGAGCGCCGCGCGAATAATTTTTCCTATAGTTACGCGAATGTCTTGATTACCGAGCGGGATATTGTCATTTACGGCCTGCAAACCAAAGGTATCGGCCAATACCGGTGTCGCGTACGCGACAAACAGCAATAAAAAAACAGACGTTACAAAGCCGAGGAGTATGTATTTGTGTTGTTTGGTAAAACGTTTCATAAAACTATAGTGGACTTATATCCCCGGCCTTTAATGCATCCACGCACGCCTTTGCATCCGCTCTCGTGGAATCAAACCCAAATGCTTTATCTATTACGCAACCGGTGTCATTGTCCGGATCAATTTGTCCTGCGGCATTTTTTGTAACAACCGGAACGCAACTTGCGTTGGCGGTCACAGTGCCATTTTGATCGACCGCGTACGAACAAAGCGGAGCCGTGCCTTTATTTCCAAAAGGCCCGCGTCCGGGATGCAAACAATTTCCATTGCTGGCGCGTATTCCACTCGTAAGCTGAGGGAAATAATAAAAATCCAGACCATTCGGGCCGAAATCGCGATGCAACACTTTTGTAACGGTTTTCTGACTGCTTTGCGCCGTTCCTTCGTTTATGGAATCAGGCTTGGACCAAAATTCCACGATAATTCCTTCCGGAGATTTTGCTACCGGATATTCCTCCAGTCCGGCGGTAGGAATACTGATACTGCCAAACAACATCTTGCGACTGAATCGAATTTTTACGGGTTCTTGATCTATAACTTGTTCTTTATCAATTGAGGGAGCGATATGCTCTATATAGGGCGCGCTGCGATCAATTTCATTTTTGACCGTATATTGCCAAAAGTAGTTATCCGGTTTTGCTTGTTCGGCAATAGTTTGACCTGCCGGTTTACCATCAGGTGCGCCGTCCGCGTCTCCGTCGAGCGCGTTGCCGGCCAAATCCATCACACCGCTAAACGGAATGCTTTCAAATGTTTTTGTCGAAACGAGCGACGCGGTTTTTACGAGGACTCCATACGGCGTATCGCAAGCTCCAATTTGACAAGTAACCGGCATACAAAATAATGGCTCTCCGCAACTATTTAGTCCGCATTGTTCTTCTGAATTGAATTCGACGGTTTTGTAACCATTGGTTATTTTCCATTCACCGATCGGCTTTACGGCTGTGCTGAATTTGATATGCGCGGCTTCCGCGGTCGCGTTTACGATTCCCTGCACCATGGTCGGGTCGACAGGTTCATTAAAATTGATCTGCACATATTCGTTACGAGCAACTGCCGTATCCGCGGTCGGATTTACATCCGTGATAACGGGTCCTGATAAATCCAACTCACCGTCTGTCTCGAATTCCCACTTATAATAATCCGTAATCTGACCATCAAATAATTTCGCCCCGTTCTTTTTCTTTACTTGGTTTGTAACAATTGCGGTGTAGCGAACATTTTCGCCTTCGGTTCCCAAATATTCGCCCGGTCTGAATACAAATGTGTAGGCGTTCTTCTTTGCGCCTTCTTCGTACAACACCGACACGCTACCCTTAGCCAAACCTTTGCCTTGGGTACCGTCGTCCGTAGTTTCGAAAATTTGTATTACGTCGTTCTTGAATTGATCGCAATCAACTTCAAAATTAAAATCAGGCGCCTTTGTATTGCAGTCTCCGAGATAGGGCTCTTTATTTACCGCATCGCATGTGGCAGGCAATCCATCGGGTCCCCAGCAGGTATTATTGGTATTTTCCACAATCGTAGCCGCGTCAATAGGTTCGGTAAACGTAATGACGACTTTTGTGTTGCGTTTTACGCCTTTTTCGTCTCTGAACGGATAATGATCGTTTATTACTTTGCCAAGACC
>CAZKQL010000011.1:7285-8066 GCA_964554925.1 uncultured Gammaproteobacteria bacterium
CGCGCTGCCGCTGAATGTTTCAAAAACCGGTTTTTTAATTTTTGATGATCCGCCGGAACCGGTCGCTTCGGATAATTTACTTATGACAAATTGTGTAATGGTAAATGCCGAAAGAATAATCGCCATGCCAATGACACCGTTTATTAAAATTTTTCTTCCTTCCGCAACTTTTTCTTCGCTGCCGCCCGAGGTCATGATGGTGTAGCCGCCATAGAGAACAATCCCGAGAGCCACCGCGCCAAGTAAACCGAGAGCCGCACGAATAATTTTGCCGATAATAACACGAATGTCTTGATTGCCGAGCGGAATATTTTCGTCTACCGCTTGAAGTCCGAACGTATCACCGCTCGTATCAGCGTATGCAGGCTGTGAATATAAAAATAATCCGATAAAAAGAAAAGCCGCGGTTACGAATAAGGCTGTAACCACAGCTTGTCTTTTTTGTAGGTATTGTAGAACCCTGGGTAGCATGGAACCAAGGATTCAAAAATTAAATTGTTTGCTGTTTATGACAACAAACGCTGTACTGCTGTCCGCACTCTCGTGCCATCAGCCTTGCCTTTGACTTTCGGCATTACGGCGCCCATTATCTTGCCGACATCGCGAACATGGGCACCAAGTTCATCAAACGACGTCTTTACAATCGCTTGCAATTCTTCGTCAGACAATTGTTTTGGTAAATACGACTCCAAAATATCTATCTCTTGCTGCGTTTTTTGGAGCAAATCAGATCTGCCCGCTTTTTCGAAATCAGGAATACTATCTTTGAGACGCTTTACCA
>CAZKQL010000011.1:8076-11330 GCA_964554925.1 uncultured Gammaproteobacteria bacterium
GTTCTCGTTGCTTCGCAATCTGTTCATTTTTAATAGCAGCAAGAACAACTTGCAAGATAGAGAGGCGATCCGCGTTCTTTTCTTTACGAGCGGTCATTTGATCTTCCCGTAATTGTTCCATTAAACGCATAGATCTTTTGTTTTATCTCTTTCTTTTCTTGTTCCGTGGGTCTTCCAATTTTGCGGGAAGTTTGCCCGTTTTTCGCAAGTAATCCGTCATCTTTGTTTTCTTGATTCGCGTAACGGTTTGTTTGCGCTGTACGTTTTTGCTTGGTTTTGAATCGAAAAATTGAATTTTTCTAACCTGCAAAAGAGTACCTGAACGCTTCCATTGATCCTTTACGCGACGCATGAAACCTTCAAACTATTCACCTTTCTTGCGTTTTATTTCTGACACAATAATTCACCTCCTCAAGAGTGTGATTACATAAATTAAACTAGTGTAATTCTAGTGGAAAAAGATGCAAAAGTCAAACTGTGGATGATATTAATATCCGAACGTCTTCTTCAATGTTTGCTTCAATTTATTTTGATCGATGACTTCTTGAATACCCGAATCCATGTCGCGAAGCAATATGGTATTGTCGAGGACTTCTTTTTGTCCGAGAATCAAAGCGTGTGTAACACCGAATTTGTCGGCGAGTTCCATTTGAGTTTTGAGCGAAGATTTTGCCAAGCTGTGGTACACGCGAATACCGTCACGGCGAAGCTGCTCTATCAAGAACAACGCGCGGCGGGACGCTTGTTCGCCAAGCTGCGCAAAATACAATCCCTCACGTTTTGGCGCCGGTGGCAGTCCACCGTTTTCCGCGATAATTTGTTTTTGTTTTTTCTCGAGCAGCGACATAACGCGTTCCACGCCAAAAGAAAAACCGGCTCCCGGAGTTGGGTTGCCGCCCAACTGTTCTATAAGTCCATTGTAGCGTCCGCCACCAACGAGCGCGCTCTGCTGACTTTGTTCCACGTCATCGGCAAAAATTTCAAACACGGTATCGGAATAATAATCAAGTCCACGCACCAATGTCGGCGTTACCGCGTACGGAATCTGGACTTCGTCCAAATACTCCAATGTTTTCATGAAAAAATTTTTTGAAGTGTCGGAGAGCCAATCAATAATTTGCGGAGCTTCTTCTATTACCTGCTGGTCCTCCGGTTCTTTTGAATCAAGCACGCGAAGCGGATTTTTTGCGATGCGGGCTTTTGAATGTTCGGACAAATAACTGCGCTTGCTGCGTAAATAGCCAACCAATTCGACCACATATTGTTCACGCTCTTCCAACGTCCCGATACTGTTTATATGAACGGTGGAAGCGATACCGAGGTCACGAAGCAAATTATAAGCCACGGAAATAAGTTCCGCGTCGATAACGGGATTGTGTTCGCCAATGGTCTCGCAGCCGAATTGATGAAATTCGCGATAGCGGCCGGCTTGCGGACGGTCGTAGCGAAACATGGGACCCCAATACCACATTTTAACCGGCTGAGGAAGCGATTGCATGCCATGCATAATATACGCGCGCGCTACAGCCGCGGTTACTTCGGGACGCAAACAAACTTTATCCCCGTCACGATCTTCAAATACATACATTTCCTTGTCTACCACGTCTGTCCCCTTTCCAATCGAACGAACAAACAAACTGGTGTACTCGACAATGGGTGTCTCTGTATATTTGAATCCATAGTCGGTCGCAATGGAGTCGGCGGAACGAAATATATTCATGAACATATCGCCCTGCTCCGGGGAGACATCTTTCATACCGCGAAGCAGCGCAAGGCTCTGGGCGCGTTTTTTTGCGGATGCTTTTTTGTCTTCGCTAGCTTCCGCTGTTTGGGCTTTTGTTTTTTTGGGAGCTTTTGGAGCGGGTGCTTTCTTGGCTACAGGTTTTTTTGCGACAGGTACTTTCTTCTTTGGCATACTAAAATATTGTTAAAAATTGTATTCGGGTGTTGTAAATGAGCTGATCCGGCTAAAAGGCCAACCTCGAAACCACACGCGTCCGGTTATGGTCTCTGCTTTTATAGCGCCAAAACGTCGGGAATCGTAACTCGCGTCTCTGTTGTCGCCAAGTACAAAGTATTCATCTTCCTGAAGCGTTATGGTGATTGAACCCGGTGTTTGTTCGTCCAAATATACTTCTTCCATTACCATACCCTGTGGATGCTGGTCGTTGTAGATGATAATCTTTTCTCCCTCTACCTTTACTCTTTCGCCGGGCAACCCTATGACTCTTTTTAAATAATGATCGTCTATCCCCGGCGCTTGAAATACTATGACTTCCCCGCGAACCGGTTCTCTGAACCGATACGTGATTTCATCTATAATAAGATAATCTTTCTCGAAAAAATTGGGCTCCATTGACTGACCTTTTACATAAAAAGGTTTGAATAGGAAATAGCGAATCAAAACTATGGTGATACCCGCGAGAACCACTACTTTTATGAGTTCAAGAAAAAACATGCCCACCTTGTTGAGGGTGCTTTGTTCTTCCACTTCTTGTTCTTCATCTTCCAAATATTCAGGATTTTCCATAATGAACAATATGAAAAAATGTTCCGGAGCAGATTATAGTATATAGGAAATAATTGAGCAGCACAAATGAGGGGCTACCCTACTATTTTTGGAGGTGGACGTCAACAATCCCGAATAATTCCGTAATCATTTGTTGCGAGCTTCTTCGTAAGCTCGGTTTCTGTCTTCCGGACTTTGAGATGAAAATTCAAAAGATAATCCGTACATGCGGGAAGGTGCTTTGCCACGTTTGATTTTGCCCCCCAATCCGTTCGCAGTTGGGACCTCGGAAGGATCACGTCGATAATGCGCTTTTAAATACGCGTACCAGGATTCTTTTGAAAACAATCCCGATTGGCCTTGCTCTAGAAAATATACTTCACTGTGATCTTCTTCAGTGTCCCAGTGAGGCTGACCGCCGTCTTTTGGATGGAATTCTTTCGCGACAATAGGATCTCCGGTTTTTGGGTGAAGTTTATTACCCATGTCTCCGGCTGCCGTGAAAAAGGGCGGTTCCGGATTTTCTCCTTCAATCATGCGATATTTTTGATGCACAAATTCCAAAAGCGTCGCGCTTAGAGCATGTGATGGAACTATGAGGGTCATATCGTTTGCTTTTGTTCCATGTGACCCATCTTGCATTATCAATTTTTCTTGACGTTTTCCTCTTCCGGCTTGTCGTTTTAATGTTTCGTATACTTTTAGAGCGGCTGTTATTGCCTTTTCTTCTTCTATCGCTCTCCCT
>CAZKQL010000011.1:11340-12915 GCA_964554925.1 uncultured Gammaproteobacteria bacterium
CATTTCTTCCGCTGCCGCTTGTCGCGGATCTTGCCCTCCTTGTCCTTCTGTAAATGGCATATTTATACAATTTTTGCTTCGCACTTTACCTTGTCCCAATTGGTGTAGTACGAATAATTAATATGTAATTCAACGGTATCGCCTTTTGAAACCGCAAAATCTTTTTTTAACGGAATGACGACCGCGGGCATTAAGCTGTCTGACACTTCAAAACGAATGCCCGGCTGAACGATTACAGGAGAAGTTAGACGCAGACTGTTTAGAATTCCTTTTTGCGTTACTTTAATTTTTAGAGTGGCGCGAACGCGGAGTGAATTTTGTTTGGTCAAATCAACGGTAGTAACCAATGTTTTTGAAGACAAAGCTTTCGGTTTTTTGACTCCGGTAAATCCAAAAAAATGGGTGCGGACGTCAACGACATTTTCAAATCGGTATTGTGTTTCGCAAAGTTCAACCTGATTGTAAATGGTTTCCGGTATGCGAGCGGCGTCTTTTTTCGCGAGATGTTTGTTTATATGATTCAAAATGGGAATTTGCGGTTCGGTTACTTCCCATGTGCTCAAATTTTCTGCAATTACCACGTCCACTTTTTCTCCGTCAAGATCCGCGAGCGTAACATCCATGACATTTTTGCGGATGAGTTTGATGCGATCTTTGAAACCGCTTTTGGTAATATTTGCTTGCGCGAATTACTTGCTGTGCTCCCGCTTTGGCAGCGAGGATACTCAAAATCGCGGATCCTGTCCCGCTCTCGAGCACGCGTTTGCCCTTGGAGACTTTTTGTATGGCTTTTTTGAATGGAACGACACGTTTTGCGTCTGATACCATTTCGTAGTGATATGGAAGGCTTAACGCGTTTGATCCGGCCGGATTGTTGTATTCGATTCGAGAGGTCATAAATATTTTATCTTAACATTTTTAAACTACACGGCAGCATAGCATACTTTTCTATTGTTGTAATACTACGCAAGCGGTGGGTAACAAAAAACCACCCTCGCGATGAGAATGGTTTTGTGGTGGGCATGCCAAGAGTCGAACGTTACCGGATTTATTTCCCCGCCAAAATTTTTTCTTGCATCTCGAGAATCCCCCTCTCGATACTTATTGCGATCGCATCAACTTCTTTTTTGGTTTGCTCTAAATCACCGGAAACTTTTTGCTGATGCTGGATATAATACTTTATTTTCGGCTCTGTTCCTGATGGACGCGCGGTAAGGCGAGTTTTTCCATCTTCAGAAAAAACAAACGTAATCTGGTCTCCGGTCGTCCCGCACATGTAATTTCCGGGCAGCTGTTTTTCTTCGGGTAATCGATCGATAATTTTTAAAATCGGGAGTCCGGCAATTTGGCTTGGCGGATGAGCGCGAAGATACCGCATGATCTTATCTCTATTTTCAAAACCAACTCGACCGCGCATCTCTACCATATTCAAAATATTTTTGTAATAACTGTGCTTTGTGTAGATTTCATCCAAATAATCTATAACAGTCTTTCCGCTATCCTTCAGCCAACTTGCGGCTTCCGCGAGCGTGAAAGAAGAAATGGCAGCGTCTTTGTCTCGGACAAAACTACCAC
>CAZKQL010000011.1:12944-14844 GCA_964554925.1 uncultured Gammaproteobacteria bacterium
GCTTGTGCTTCAAGTGGCAAAATACCAAAATCTTCTTCAGCAGCAAAAATAAAATCTTGCTTGTTTTTTAATTTCTCTATAATTTCTCCAATAAATTTAAACCCCACCAATAAATCATCCACCACTTTTATTCCATAACTCTTGGCTATATCAGAAACAAGCGATGAAGTTACATAGGTTTCGATGACCAAAGAATCCGGTGTTAATTTTTTCTGTAAATCTGACTGCTCAAGTATAAAAGAGGTCAAAACGACTCCCACTTCATTTCCGGTAAGAAATTGCATTTCATTCGAGTCCAGCTTCTTTTTTGCAGCCACGCCAATTCTATCCGCATCCGGATCTGAACAAATCGCGATATCCGCCCCTATCCGTTCAGCCAGTTTGATCGGCAATTCCATGACTTCCGGATATTCCGGATTGATAAGATCCCCGCTCGCGGTTGGAAAATTTTCATCGGGTTTTGCTTGTTCAGGAACTACCATTACATCAAAACCCAATTCTTTCAAAATAGGTAAGACATTGGTGGAACCGGCTCCATGAATCGGGCTGAAAACAATTTTTGCGTCGCGATTTTTTACCAATGACATATCTTTGATAGCTCCAAGATATGCTCTATCAATTTCCTCACCAATTATCTTTATCAAACCCATTTCGCGTGCTTCTTCAAAATTCATTACTTTTATTGCAGTTACTTTTTTCACCAGCTCCATAAATTTGAGGTCGGCCGGTGGTACTACTTGACCCCCATCACTCCAATAAAATTTAAAACCATTGTCGGTTCTGGGATTGTGCGACGCAGTTAATTGAACGCCGGCAATCGCCCCAAGGTAGCGGACGGCAAAAGATATTTCCGGTGTTGCGCGTAATCCATCAAATAGATATGTTTTTATGCCATTTGCGGCAAATACACTGCAACAAAGTTTTGCAAATGGTTCGGACATTTTTCGCGCTTCATGACCCACAACAACTCCTTTTTCTTTTGCTTCTTGTCCAAAATCTTCTATAAATTGCGATAGTCCTTGTGCGGCTTCGCCTATGATTCTCAGGTTAATTCTGTTGGGGCCGGCCCCCAGTTGACCTCGAATCCCGCCTGTTCCCACTTCGACATGCTTATAAAACCGATCTTCGATTTCGGCAATATTATTTTCTGACATCAGTCGATTGATTTCTTCCCTGAACGCGATATATTGCGCATCAGTCAACCAAAGGTCAAGCGACTTCGATGCCTCTGCCGACAATTTCTTTTTGAGTTCTTCAGAGATCATACCGAGGACAATAAAAATCCAGAGAGTTGTATTGTGCGCATGCCAAGAGTCGAACTTGGGACCTCGACATTATCAGTGTCGCGCTCTAACCAACTGAGCTACATGCCCTTAGTGAGTCCGCATTATATAGATACCTACAGAAAAAATCAAGAGGTATACAGTCTCCCTTCTTTGCGTTTCATGGCTCACTTTTTCTTGAACCGTTTTAAAGATTTCTTTGCTCCAGATTTCTTCAAAAAATTCTGCTTTGAGACCACAGACCGACCAAGCTCTTTCTCAAGCTCTTTCCGCGCAATTCCAGCCACCTTTCCGCCTCTATTCGCATCTTTTTTCAACTTTATCACCCCTTCCGAATTTTCCTGTCGATGAATTTCAGTTGTTGATCTCTCGCCAAGCATATTGAAAATAAGCTCAAAATCTCCCATGTGATCGCGCAGATTTTCGCGTTTCAGTCCCTTCAATTTTTTGTATTCGCTTGGAGTAAGGCCAAATGTGGCTTTTGAAATTTCCGCAGTCAAAATTTCATAATCTTGGGTGTCTTTGGCTCCGCGATTTTTCCACTCATCGGTGAGTTCTTCGCGAATAGCGATGCCGCGCATGCGTTTTTCAATCCACGCATCCGAGTAGCCCTTGGC
>CAZKQL010000011.1:14860-18305 GCA_964554925.1 uncultured Gammaproteobacteria bacterium
TTAGTCGCCAGCTCGGGATCTTCTATTTCTTGCACCCGTTCATAGCCAACTTTGGCAAGCCAACGTTTGAATGGTTCAGCCTTTGGCGAAGGTATTGATTGGATGATGCGAAAAAGACCCTCGGTATTGGCACAATCGGCTTCTCGAAGCTTCCCATCCGTTGCCACCAATTTCAACTGTCTACAAATTGTAGATAGTTGAAAACCGTCTTCACTTTGCACCCTTGCCTTCATGGCTGTCCAATAAGCACTGGGTCTCTCGCTGTCTATTAAAGCCTCAATGACGTCCACCACAGAAAACCACCATTCTCCATTATGGAAAGTTTTCCGTATTTTCTTGCCTTTAAAGATGGCAATCTTATTTTCCATAATTTTGCACTTAAAAAATGGTGGGCCTAAGAGGATTCGAACCTCTGACCTTTCGCATGTCGAGCGAACGCTCTAACCAACTGAGCTATAGACCCATTCCGCAAAATAGTACCTCACTCGAATCCAAAAATCAATTATCGAAGCTACGATTGATTTTTAGCCCTAATTTAGTATAATAATGCTACACCAGATTTACAAAATCGTCTATGAACCCCCAAAAATTGGTAGATAATTTTTCAACACACCTCAAAAATACGATAGCACGGGCGATTTCTCTTGCCGCGTATTTGGGCGCCCCCCAAGTAGAACCGCCACATTTGCTGGCAGCTCTTACCAAAGAAGAAGGCGCGATCGGGTCCGAAGTCCTAAAACGAGTGGGCATGACCTATGAATCAATCATAAAGTTGCTTGTACGAAAATACGATGTGGAATCCATCAATGAATTGCCAAGTGTCGACTCCAATTTGCCTGAATTAAGCGCGGCGACTCGCTCGGTTCTCGAAAAAGCCATGCTCCTCGCGTACAACCGGTCACACAATTATATTGGAACGGAACATTTGTTGTATGGCCTTATCGCGTCAAAAGAACCGATAACTCTCGAAATATTTGATCAGCACAAAGTTTCCTACGACGAAATCGGACAATTTTTGGAAACCGCTTTCCAAAATACCGGCAAATTTACCGACCTAGACGAAATGACCGGCGTGTTTGATCATTTGGAACAAGAAGAAATAAATAATCAGGCGGCACAAACACCGTTTATTGGAAATATGATGAAACCGAAACAAAAACACATGAGCGCGATAGAACAATTTACCGTTACACTCACAAGCCGCGAGGCCGGCGCCACCCTCGATCCGGTTATCGGGCGAGATCGAGAAATTGATCGCATTATAAATATTCTGGCAAGAAGGAACAAAAACAATCCGATTTTGGTCGGAGAGCCGGGAGTTGGAAAAACCGCTATTGTCGAAGGACTCGCGAAACGTATAAGCCACGGAGAAGTCCCGGATATTTTAAAACGCAAACAAATCATTTCGCTCGACTTGACACTGCTTATCGCCGGCACCATTTATCGCGGGGAATTCGAAGCCCGGCTAAAACAAATTATAGATGAAGTGACCGAGCACCCGAATTATATTTTGTTTATAGATGAATTACACAACATCATAGGAGCAGGATCAAACCAAGGCACACTCGACGCTGCAAATATTTTGAAGCCGGCACTCGCGCGCGGACAATTGCATTGTATAGGAGCCACAACGTACGATGAATACAAAAAATATATCGCGGCCGACCCCGCGCTCGAGCGTCGTTTTGAAACCATACATGTCGACGAGCCAAGCATCGAAGAAACCATCGATATTTTGAAAGGCTTAAAACAATACTACGAAGAATTTCATCGCGTCAAAATCAGCGATCCGGCCATAGAAAAAGCCGTTGAATTGAGCAGCAAATATATACACGACAAATTTCAACCGGACAAAAGCATCGATTTGATTGACGAAGCATCGGCACAGGTTCGCGCGGGCAAAAAAAGTTCCGCGCTTGAAAAAAAATATTACGATTTGCTCGATCAGTTTGATTTGTTGGAAGAAAAAAAAGAAACCGCCATACAAAAAGAAAAATTGAAGGAAGCCGTACAGTTAAAAAAGAAATTGGAGAAACTGGAAGAGAAAATTGTGGCTCTATCAAAACAATTGGACACCAAGCGCCAAGGACCATCGCTTGCGGTGGATGAAACGGGTATCGCGCAAACAGTGAGCAATAAACTTGGTATAGACTTCCAAGTGGTATTAAAAAACGAATGGGAAGAATTGGAGACACTCGCGCCAAGGCTAAAGACGCGGTTGATCGGTCAAGAGAAAGCCATAGAACAATTGGTCTCCACCTTGCAGCAATCGTATGTGGGTATGACACGCAAAGACAAACCGTTTGCGTCGTTTTTGTTTGTAGGGCCGAGCGGAGTCGGTAAAACCGAACTCGCAAAAGTACTGGCCGAAGAATTATTCCACGACAAAAAAGCGCTTATAAAACTCGACATGAGCGAATATAGCGAAGCGCACAGCGTATCAAAAATATTGGGCGCTCCGGCCGGCTATGTCGGGTTCAAAGAACGCAATCAATTGCTCGATGAAATACGCAAACGCCCCTATTCCGTAGTGGTGCTTGACGAAATAGACAAAGCGCATCCGGACGTGCGCAAACTGCTTCTCCAAATGCTCGATGAAGGACACATTACCGACAGCAGCGGCAAAAAAACCAGCCTCAAACACGCTATCATTATTCTAACGAGCAATGTTGCCGCGGAATTGTTCAAAACAGCGGGAATCGGATTTGGATCCGCAAAATCGACCGGCGCGGAACTCGAAAAAACCATACACGGACGCCTGAAGGAAGAACTCGGCTCCGCGCTTTTGAGCAGGCTTGACCGCAGCATTTTGTTTTATCCGCTCGCGACCGATGATCTCGCGACCATTATAAAAAATCATCTCGAACTGATAAACGCGGAACTCGCGGGCAAACGCGCGATCTCTATCAAGGCAGACAACACGGCAATTGATTCCATTATTAAAGAAAACTACAGTCCTGATCTGGGAGCGCGCAACATTCCCGCGACCGTCGAAAGAATTCTAAACGAACTTATCGTAGAGATCATAAAAGAACACAAAACCGACAAACATCAATTTACTCTTACCCACAAAGCTTCCGGGTATAGTTTGAAATAGTTCTATGCCAGACGAACGAGAACAGGCGCGCGCGCGGGCACTTGCACAGGCTCGTACGCAGCTTCGGCATACCGACATGCCGCTCAAAGAGCGACGAAAACATGCGGAAGAAGCAATGGCATTTTATAAAACAAAACTTGTTAGAGTTGCCGAGGCGCAGCAAGAAAACGAAGCGCTTGATTTGGTAAAAAAATTAGTTGAGCTCCGAGCCAGATTGGCAGTAATCGAACTCGAGGAATTACGCGAAGAAGAAGTGATACTCGACACAAAAAAAACAGATGCGATCGTGGAACGCTACAACGATGATTGTTTTAAACTGGCTCTCGCGACCGATCGGTTATTAGGCAT
>CAZKQL010000011.1:18396-18608 GCA_964554925.1 uncultured Gammaproteobacteria bacterium
AGGCATTGTTCATCCTCTATGAGTTTATCAGACCTCATAACACGCGGCGCGCTCGCCGCGCTTCTCTCAAGCAGCTTGCCTTCCGAAGTCCTCGGCAAGTCGCTTCGCGGCGGCAATTTAGGAGATGTCACCGCGAGAGCCAGCAAGGCCATTCCCATTGGGGATTTGGAATTTAAAATAAAAAATTTGCAATCCGCCGTGGGGCTTGACGA
>CAZKQL010000012.1:0-5800 GCA_964554925.1 uncultured Gammaproteobacteria bacterium
GAGCCGCAGATCGACTACGACGAGCGCTGCGCCGTCGGCCTCTTCCTTTACCTCGACGGGGACGAGAAGCCCGGCTGCTGGACCGACGGCGTCAGCGTCGAGTACTACAAGAGCGGCAAGCTGGTCGCGAAGGCCGACCCTACCGGGAGTTCGTGGAACCGCGTCTACTACAGCCTCTACGACGAGAACGGCGAGACCATCTTCGAGGCCATGCACAACCGCATCGGCGGCTCTGACCTCCCGGACTATATCCGGTATCACAAGTACCAGAACGGGCGAGAGGTCGATGCTCGAACCGACGACATCCGGCCATATGATGGAGTCGTGCTCAATCACGGCTTTCCGTCCTACCTGGATTACGGTATGCTCGTCGACCCGACGCTCGATGTGCACGACCGGAACTACTTTGCCGAGGACGACGATGGACTCTTCGAAGGCTGCGCGCATCTCGTCTCCTTGACCGACCAAGACCCGGTCGCGTTCCCGACGAAGGACGAAATCCCGAACGGCGGCAGCTGCATCATGCAGGTCGAACATCGCCGACCCGATGGTCATCCTACCTTCCTCGGCAACTACCACACGCAATACGGCGAATGGTGGCCGTCGACTGAGTACGAATACGACGCAGGTGGCAAGCTCATCAAGAAAATCGAGCGCGGCCACCACACGGATGGCGGATACTACCTCGGAATCACTACTTACGCGTACGACTCGCAAGGTAGGCTCCTCGCGATCGAGGAAGATCGCGGCAAGGAAGGCGTGAACGGCGGTGACGGCGTGATCGAGGAATTCGAGCATTTCACGTGGACTTCGGATAATGTCGCGACGGTCATGACCCAGTGGACCAATGGCGTGGGCGAGGTGTCGGAGCACAAGTACATCCGCACCTACGATGCCAAGGGTCGCGTGACGGATCAATACAGCGATTTCGACAATGACGACCAACCCCGCACTCGCACGATCCGCATCTACGACGAGCAAGATCGGCAGGTCTACTACGCACGGTTCACGGCGGAATACGACAAGGCCAAGAAGGACTACGTCTTCACCGACATCCCGGAATACTCGTCTAAGGAGGAGTTCGACGCCGCCGGTCACCTCGTGAAGGAGACCAGCACAGACAACTACTCGTGGAACGAGGATGGCGAGCAAGTCACGACGCGCGTCTACGTCTATGAAGGCAATCGGCTCGTCGAGAAGCAATGGATCGACTCCGAGTACCGCATCAACTCGCGCACCCTCCTCCTCTATCACTGCGAGCCCAGCCCTCGGTGAGGGCGGGGTAGGCCCTGGACTTACCAAGCGCTCGCACAGCTTCTTCATGGTTGCCCTCGTCGGCCGCGTCACGCCTCAAACGCGCGCGACCGACGGGGACACATCCAGTGAATACGAATCTTCGCGTGTACTGGACGTGTGTTTGTCCTTGGTATATACTTACTTGCGTATTTTTCTAGACCATTTAATATAACTATGAAAAAATTACTGTTCGTTTCTTCGGACGGTTTGATCGCGGATATTGCTTGGCAATCGGTAAAAGAGGGGAATGAGGTTTTAATGTGGGTGGCAAATAAACAAGAACGGGATATTGCAGATGGATTTGTACCGAAGGTAGACGACTGGAAGCGGAAAGTTGATTGGGCAGATACTATAGTTTTTGATGATGTGACCAATGGTTTTGGAAAGCTTGCACACAAACTTCGCAAGCAAGGAAAAAAAGTTATCGGCGGAACGGAATATACTGATTTATTGGAGGAAGACAGATCTTTTGGCCAAAATGAACTTAAACGGCATGGCATCAATATATTGAATTACAAAGAATTTACTGATTTTGATGTAGCTATGGATTATGTAAAGAATAATCCTGGAGCATATGTAATTAAACCAAGCGGGGAAGCTCAGTCTTTGAAGCGTCTGTTATTCGTAGGTCAGGAAGACGATGGGGGAGACGTGATGCGCGTGCTTGAATCATATAAAAAAGTGTGGTCAAATTTCATTAAAGTATTTCAGCTCCAGAAACGAGTTCGCGGTGTAGAAGTCGGAGTTGGAGGTTTTTTTAACGGACGAGAATTTATAGATTCAATAAATATAAATTTTGAACATAAATTGCTTTTTCCCGGAGACTTGGGTCCTGCCACGGGAGAGATGGGAACCACCATGTTTTGGAGTTCGCCAAACAAATTGTTTAACAGCACGCTCAAAAAAATGGAAGAGACTCTTGCGCGAGAGAAATTTGTCGGTTACATTGATTTGAACTGTATTGTAAACAGTTATGGAATTTATCCGCTGGAGTTTACATCGCGTTTTGGGTATCCAACCATAAGCATTCAGCAAGAGGGAATGAGCACGCCCATAGGAGAATTTTTGTATGAACTCGCGCATGGGGGTGGGAATGATCTAAAGGTGAAAAGCGGTTTTCAAGTTGGAGTCCGCGTTGTAGTGCCTCCGTTTCCTTTTCGTGATAAGCAAACATTTGATTCTCTTACAAAAGGCGCGACCGTGGTATTCAAAAATAATGACATGAGACATGGTGTCCATATAGAAGATATAAAAATTGTAAATGGAGAATGGACGGTAACCGGTTCAGCCGGAACAGCCCTTATTATCGTTGGAACCGGTTCCACTATGAGCCAAGCGCAAAAGCAGGCCTACACACGTATAAAAAGCATTTTAATTCCAAACATGTATTATCGTACCGACATCGGTGATAGATGGGTGGAGGATAGCGATAAACTTCACAGTTGGGGGTATTTGCGAGAGATGTAGTTTTGTTCTTTATGAAGAAAATTGTCTACCTCGTCTCGGCTTTCATTTTGATAATAATCGCGGTAAAAACCGCTGATTATTTTGCGGTATTTAAAAAAGAAATTCCTACGGCGGAAAATATGTTGGTGGAAAATGATCCGCTAGATAATGAACATAGCTTATCTACCGAACAAAAGTATAGACTAGAAAAAGTCGCGGAAGGACTCGATGTGCCCTGGAGCATTGAATTTAGTTCACCAAATCGGATGCTCGTTGCAGAGCGGCCGGGAAGAATCAGAGTGGTTAATTATGGAATTCTTGATCCAAAACCGCTTCATACATTTTCCGAAGTCCCGAACAAATCCGAAGAAGGGCTTATGGGCATGGCGCTTGATCCGGATTATAGCGCAAACAAATATATCTATGTCTGCGTGGCATATGGTGATGCAAAGAAACTTGCGGACAAAGTCGTCCGTCTGCGCGACGAGAACGATAAGTTGGTTGAAGATAAAACATTACTCGACAATATTCCCGCCGCGCAATATCACGCGGGATGCCGCATCGCGTTTGGACCGGACAAAAAATTGTATATTACGACCGGTGAAGCAACACAAAAAGAAATCGCCCAAGATCTGAATTCTCTTGGCGGAAAAATTTTGCGAATAAATAATGACGGAACAATACCGGAGGACAACCCATTTGAAAATTCTCCGATTTATAGTTATGGTCATCGAAATCCGCAAGGAGTAGCATGGCATCCGACAAGCGGCGTTTTGATTTCGACAGAGCACGGTCCTTCGGTTTTTGACGGTCCCGCAGGTGGAGACGAGATAAATAAAATTGAAAAAGGGAAAAATTACGGCTGGCCACTCGTGTCGCATGATAAAAATAAAGAAGGACTAACCGCGCCGCTTATTCAGTTTACTCCGGCAGTCGCGCCCGGGTCGGCTCTCATATATAGTGGTAGCGTGTTCAAACAATGGAAAGGCAATCTATTTTTTGGCGGCCTCAAAGGCGAGGGAGTATATACGGTGAAGTTTACCGATGATACTGCAAACAAAATTGAATCATACAAAAAATTGGATATACAATTGGGACGAATTCGTGAGGTGGTCGAAGGGCCGGATGGTTTCATTTATTTTTCGACCAGTAACCGCGATGGCAGAGGAAAAATTCGCAGCGGCGATGATGCAATATATAGAATAGTACCAACAGAATAGCAAAATAAAGTCCCGACTGTCGGGATTTTATTTTTTTACGAAAGAATTTTCAGTTTGCTGCGTCTTATAAGCACTGCGTCTTTTATTTTACCCATCTTTTTATTTATCCACAGGTTTTATGTATCAAATTAAGATAGGGCATGTTTTTTACCTAACTTTAGAACAATTATGTGTAACCTTGCCAATATGTAAAAAATAGAGTAAACTGCCAGATTCCTATTAATTCTTAAGTTACATATTTCTATGTCTTTCCCGAGCGCGCTGAAGAATTTTTTTGAAAAAATAGGTGTGGCAACATTGGCTGCCATATTTTTATTTTCTCCTGTCATGCCGGTGCTTACCGCGCACGCTATAGATAACACGGTTACGCTTTTGTCCACGAGTACTTTTGCTAAGGGGACGATTGATTCATCGGGAAAAGTAACGCTTGGCCGAGCGACACTGAATTTTGGTGCGGCATCGGGGTCGGTATGTGATATCGCGGTTGGATCGGCGCCGGCTTCACCGGATTATAAATGGTTTCAATCAGTACCATGTACCACGGTAACATTGGACACGATACCGGTCGCCGCTTCCATATTGTATATCCGAGTGTTTAACAATGGTTCATCCGGGCAAGATTTTACGCTGCTCCCGACTACCGCCGCGACTCCGGCACCTGCTCCGATTACCAGTCCCATAGTGGTTAGTCCCACGTATAAGGCACCTTATATTATTTCCCCAAATCCGGGTTCCACTTTTTCAAGTAATACTTCAATTATCACCTGGACTAATGAGGGGGCCACTTCGTATGAAGTTCGCGTGGGTACGTATTATTATCCAAAAAAATACGGTGTATATACTTCTACCGGAACAAGCGTGACGATAAAAAATTTACCGGTCGATGGAAGTAAAATTTATATACGCATTATTGCTCGATTTGGTACCAAATCATATAGCAGATTAGCATACTTTAATGCATACAAAGCATCGGTTCAGCCTGCGCCCGCCCCTACGCCTGTGCCGGAACCGGCGCCAGCGCCTGCACCGGTACCGACAGATCCTGCTCCCACGCCAAGTCCTGTTGGTCAGACCTCTCTTTCAGGGCTATGGGCGAACGAAGGTGGAGATAAAATTCCGCAAGAAGATTTACGCTTCTACAATAAACAAGCAGGAACTATAAATAGCGTGTGGAATGGTTCAAAGGTTTCGATATTCGGCGGAAAGAATGAGGTGGTCAACTTTGATCTCGTCTTAGAAGCGGCGAACAAAGCCGTGGGCCCGGTTTCTGTTTCATTTGATAAACTGACCGGACCGAATGGCTATGCAATAAATGCAAAATCCGCGAGTGGTGATGGTCTATACAATTGGGTGGGGCGCAACATTGAATTGTTTTATATTCGCTACTTGCCTATAAAAGGATTGAGCGCTTTTGCTTCACTTAACTACGATGAACGCCACCGTCCGGAAAAATTTCAAACCGTTGAGGGACTTACGCAAGGTGCATGGGCAGGCACGTGGTTAAAACGTCCGGATCACGATAAATCATATCCGGATATCGCGGCGCCTTATGAATTGCATGACGGATTTACGATACAACAAGGCAAGAGCCAAAGTATTTGGGCGGACATTTATATTCCAAAAGATGCGCCGGCAGGTGTGTACACGGGTGTCGTCACGATAAAAGAAAATGGAGCTGTTACGTATCAGCTTCCTGTTGAATTAAACGTATACAATTTCGCGCTTCCGGACACTCCGACGTCAAAAACTATGTTGTTCATGGGCGCGGCAGATATAAATAAACGATTTACCGGTGAATCGTGGCCAACGGACGCGACAAAAAACGCAACGATCAAACA
>CAZKQL010000012.1:5819-16156 GCA_964554925.1 uncultured Gammaproteobacteria bacterium
GTTATTTTGGCCTCGCGCACCGACACAAAATTTCGCTGATTGACGCGGATCCGAACGCGACAGGGGACGCCCCAAGTTCTGATTGGGCACCTCGTTTGAATGGATCATTGTTTACCGCTGCCAAGGGATACGATGGCCCGGGAGTAGGAGTAGGCAATGGTGTATATTCGATTGGCACTTATGGAGGATGGAATTGGAAAGCCGAAGGCCAAGCGGGAATGTGGAAGCATACGGATAATTGGTCTAATTGGTTTGCGGCAAATGCGCCTTCGACAGAATATTTCCTCTATCTTATTGATGAGAGCAGTGATTACGCACAGATAGAACAATGGTCGCAATGGATCAACAACAATCCGGGATCCGGCAAAAAGGTAATGTCTCTCGCGACTATTCCGGTTCCGTCCGCGGCTGCAAATACGCCGTCTCTCGATATTCCGGTTTCCGGTATGTATGTGGGAGATACAGCAACATGGCAAAATGCGGCCAACAAATATCTTGGCAAATCAGACAAACGATTCTATATGTATAATGGTGGCAGACCGGGCCAAGGCTCATTTATGACCGAAGATGACGGAGTCGCATTGCGTGAACTTGCGTGGGGACAGTACAAGAAAGGAATCGGCCGTTGGTTCTACTGGGAATCAAGTTACTACAACAATTATCAGGGCGGCATGGGCGAGACCAATGTCTTTAAACAAGCACAGACCTTTGGCACAAATTCCGGAGCGAATTCCATGCTCGGGCAAACCGGATGGAATTATTCAAATGGCGACGGCGTGCTGTTTTATCCCGGAACCGATAAAGTGTACACCGCTGAATCATATAATGTGGCCGGGCCTATCGCGAGTCTTCGTCTTAAGTATTGGCGCCGTGGTATTCAGGATGCGGATTATCTGGCATTGGCTTCAAAAATCAATCCTACGCGCGTACAAGAGATTATGAATTCCGTGGTACCAAAAGTACTTTGGGAATATGGCGTAGATAGTCAATCTGATCCAACATACAAAAATACCGCTATCAGCTGGTCGAGTAATCCGGATGTTTGGGAAGCCGCGCGTAAAGAATTGGCGCAGATTATTGCGGTACAATAATATATCTGCTAGTATTCTTATATAGTTTTTATCAAGAAATATATGGAACATACGGAATTCGGAGGGGGAGACAGACCGGAGAGTCTGGAACATGTGCAGAGAGAGGTTGACCGCGCATTTCCGGGATTAGAGGCAGACGAAGAGCCGGATGCTTCATTTGCAGACGTGGCTGAAGACACACCGGATCATGATTCTGTTGAACCGGGCGGTATTATAGATTTGAAGAAAGTGGCTTAACAATTTTTGAAGGCAGTCGAAAACCCGTGCAAAGCGGGTTTTTGCGTATATGGATATTTGTTGTGTACTCGGGGATTGACAATCACATGTCATGCTGCTATTGTTTTTTTAGATTTGTGTCGAAAGACACGGAAAGGATGACTTCATGTTCCGTACCATGCTCGTGGTTTGTGCCATGTTCTCCTGCTTCGTCTCGGAAGCTTCTAAGAACTCGCAGTCGGGAGACAGCATCTCGGCCGAGATCATCGGACTCCCGTCCGAGATTTTCTTCCAAGCAGACGACAAGAAACTCGCCTTGATGGGGGACGAGTACGCAAACATCATCACTGCAACGGACACGAAGACCGGGGCGCCGACCAATTACCGGGCATTGTTCCCACGCTATTTGCGGATCAACAACCGGCAAGTTCGTGTGATGGCGGTAAAGGATCCGGATCCTCTGAAGCCGCCGCAACTCTTGATGCGGCTCTCAAACGATGCCGTCGAGTTCACGCTCGAAAGCTTCGGGTTCCACACAACCGATGGATCCGAGTACACCGCGTCATCGGTCACGGTCAAGCCACATCGGCAGACAGTCCGAGTATTCTTTCATCCGCACACGAAAACCGAGAATGCGAGCCAGATAGCATCCAGCCAGCGTGTATGCTTGGCTCGCAAACCAAGTGGTTCGTGCATCGAGAACAGCCGTATCTTTGCCGGATCTTATTACCTTCGCTACAAGGAGGGGAAGGGACGGATTACTCGTCCCGGCGAAGTGATTTTCGACAAGGGATGCACGGAGTTCTACAAAGATCGCTTTCCGGTGAGCGAACTGCGCGAGCGGTACAAAGACAAGTACGTCTACATCAAGTGCTCGACACAGAACCCGGGCAAAACGGTCGATCCCTCGTTCGGGGTCGTCACCTACATAGAGAAGACCGAGCAGATGGAGGAACTTGTCACCATTTGCAGTCAGGCCGGCTGCCCTGCCTACACCATTGGGGCTACCGTGCCGATTCAAGCGGGTAAGGGTAAATACACCCTGATCCTCAATCGATAGCATCACATCCCCCGACGCCCCAAGCGTCTGGCTGGTCCCGAAAGGAGCCATTCAGCGAGGGAAGCGTCGGGATCAGTCAAAAACAACCCATCATTGGGTTGTTTTTGATTAGAAAGCATCATTCGAACTGTTCGTCGTAATATGTATACGACGCAACATATGGTTGCTTTAAAATCACTCAAAATTTATATATTAAATTATGTTATATGAATAAATTGAATAACAAAAATCAATGGGAAAAATGCATTCAAACATGCTTGGATTGCTACCGTGTGTGTGAAGACACCGTGGCGCATTGTTTGAGTAAGGGAGAAGAGCACGCCGCGCGGTATCATATACAACTAATGATCGATTGCATTGAGCTTTGCAAATTGAGTTCTGATTTTATGATTAGAAATTCGCCATTCTCGGTACGGCTTTGCAAGATTTGCGCGGACGTATGCAGGCAATGCGCGGATAATTGCGCTGAATTTTCCGACGACGATCAAATGCTCACTTGCGCGGACGTATGCAGGCAATGTGCGATTGTTTGTGAAGAGATGGTTTAGAGAAACTGTGCATAACTTTTTTGACTTTGCGTGCTTTTTTTGTGTATGCAGTCTATACTAATGATAGATGCGTATCTGGGATTTGGGTGGGCGTACGAAAGGATGCCATGATCGGCAAAGAGAGCAGGATTGTTTTGGGTCTCTCGTCCTGTCGTATCGCCAGACTTGCGATCGCCATCTCGATTTGTTCGGTGTGCGTAAGTGTCTCGGCTCTCATCATGCTGTATATGATGATGAACGAGCTCAAGAAGCACCCCCACGATTTGATGGTGGCGAAATGTGAGACCGCGACCCGTTCTGTGGCCGTTACTATCACTGTTGATCTGGTCACTGATACGGGGAGCGCCAAGAAATTGGCTGCGAACCCAAAAACCCACAAGGGGAGCAGTAGCCAGATCAACACGGCCAAGGCGGATGGCGGTCGCGCGAAGTCGGCAGCGCCGGCAACTGTGCCGGTGGCTCGGACAAAGTCCGTGCCGACAGCGGGTTCTCTACCATCGTCGGCTGTGGTGAAGACGCCGGCACGAAAAGCCTCGCCCGCTCGTCCACGAGCGGTTCGGAATACGGTTGTTCTACCGACCGTGCCCGCGAAACGATCAGTGGCTTTGAAGACAGTTGGCTCATCTCGTGGTGAGCCGGGCGCAAAGCGCGATGGAGCACGCAGGGTACGCAGTACTGTCAAGCTCCCGCGCGAGGTCCGTAAGTTCCTTTCGATCGTGCGCCGGTTTGAACCCCCCGAGCCCGGGCATTTCCAATTCCCGAGCGATGAATCGGTTCAATCGAGAGCCTCTGTACTTCTGCCCAAGCGACAGAATCGTCGCGGAGTGGAGCTTGCTCCACGATTGCGCGCGCAGAGCGACCGCAGAGCGAAAAGGCTCCAACTTGAATGGGAACAGTGGCGGCCATCGTGCACCCCTGACTGGTACGGCGGAACAGCCGGTCCGTAAATAAATCGGATCGAGCAAAATTCGCCTTCCCCCAAATCGGCCTCACGACAGCTCCGCGACGAGCATCAATTCTCTCCCTCGTCCGCTACGCATCGACATCACAGGAGGGGCGTGTCGTAAACACGCATTCCTCCCGACTTGCATCATGCAGAGCTCTTCTGCGACCAAGTCGGGATCAGTCAAAAAATCACCAGTATATGGTGGTTTTTTGTTTACAAAAAAATTGGCTCAATAAAGCCAATTTAATCTTGCGGACCGGACGGGACTCGAACCCGCAACTTCTGCCGTGACAGGGCAGTGCTCTAACCAGTTGAACTACCGGTCCGTAAAGCCCGAACATTGTAGCATACGGTATGCTCGGGCGCAATGGTGCGCGGGGTATTATTTCGTAGCCTTTGTCGTTTTTTTCGCGGCTTGTTTCGTCGCTTTTTTGAGACGCTTTGCGCTTACTTTACGGATTTTTACTTTGCGTTCTTCTTTCCATTTGGTACGCATTTTTTTTCTCATGCCCATAATAGATTTTTAGATGGAATAATGGACATATAGTACATAAAAAGGTACACATTGTCAAACCTATGTACAGATTCCTGCCTGCCCCGCCCTGTACTCTAGGGCGGGGTCAAGAAAACAAGCTTTTCCTTTATATCCCTAATTCTAGTGTAGAAGCCCGCGCTATGAATTGATCGCAGCCCCAGCTTTTCGCCATCATAGTGATGCATCCATTCATGGAGTAGCGTATTTAAAAAAGTCTTTGGAGCCAGCAGTTTTGCTCGCACAGCCGTCCGATTGGTTATATAAATATACTTGGCAGCCGGCTTGTAATACCCGTATTGTTTAAATACCAATCGGCCATTTCTACGTTTTGACTTTTGCAGCGCGTCAGATATTTTTACTTGTACCCCGGCAATCTCGGCCAATTTGTTTAGTTCATCCAGCAATTTTTGGGACAGTTCTTGCCGTGCGTCTGTATCGAAAGTTCTCAAAAGTGAAGCGGCCAATGATTTCGCCCCATGCGAAATATAAAAATCAGTCTCAAGAATTCGATTGCTTTTTGTATAATTTGATTGCCGCGCGAATTGTCGAGCAAAACGCAAAATCAATTTCATAATGAACCCCTAAAATTTCCGGCGCATAATTTCTTACGCGCGTATTGTACCACAAAAAAAGACCCTCGTAGTGTCCGGCAAGGCATTGGGAGTGAAGGAGGGGGCACTCCCGCCAGAGCCAGACACTATAAGGGTCTTTTGCTGAATCTATTTATTTTACTGACGCGACGATTTTTTCGAAGATATTTGGATGATGCTCCGCAATCTGTGACAAAACTTTTCTGTCCGATAAATACGCTATATGTGGTTCCAAGAGAGCGAAGAGCCGCGTTTATCTTTACGCTCCACAAAGCTCGGTTGATGCGTTTTTTTACTTTTCGTCCCACATAGGCATGAGCACCCGCTTTGGTGGCAGCGGTTTTTGCCAGCTTGAGCAAGCTTTTTCTTCCTTGCTCAAAACCTTTTACTTGTTTGAGAATGTTTTTTCTTCGTTTCGCGTGGTGCATTCCTCGTTTTACTCGTGGCATATCAAAAAATTACAAATTTAAGCGTGTGGCAATGCGCGAAGCACTGTCTTATTAAAAGAAGCGGACATGGTGTTGTCTGATCGTTTGTTGCGTTTGGTGTTGCCGCTTTCGCGTGCGTTAAAATGGTCTTGTCCGTCGGTGCGCTTTATAACCTTTATCCCTTTTTTGGATCTTTTAATCGTAAAACGCTTTGCGGTTGCTTTGTGGGTCTTTATTTTTGGCATAATTCTAAAATCAAAGTGGGTTGATTATAACGTAAGTTAGGCTCCTCGTCAAGGGGAAGCATTTGTGTATAGGTAGCCTTATTTTTTCGCTACAATTGCGGTAATTTTTGGCCCCTGACGAGTAGCGGGCTGTTCTACGCGGATTTCGAGTTTTTCCGCTACACGGGCAACAAAACGATTAACCGTCTCATATCCTATGTCTTGTTTTGCCCCTTCACGACCGCGCAGCAACATGTCTATCTTTACTTTATCTCCTCGATCCAGGAATTTGATCGCTTGAGCGGCTTTGACATCCATATCATGGTCGCTAATGCGAAGAGAGATACGAATGCCTTTTATCTCGCTTACATGGCTGCCGATTTTTTGTTTTCTGGCTTGTTTTTCTTTTTGGTACTTGAATTCCGTGAAATCAACGATTTTTACTACCGGTGGGTTTCCCTTGGGGTTTATTTCGACCAAATCCATTTCTTTTGCCTTTGCCATCTCTACTGCCTGTGCTTTGGTCATTTCTCCCAAGTTATTGTTGTCTTCGTCCAAAACCAAAAGAACATCAGCTTCTATCTGATAATTTCTTTTGAATTCCGGGATCAATGATTTTTGCGGGCGTTTTTTTCGGGAAATTCGCATATAATAAGGGATAAAGCTGGTTTCTTTTGCGGCGAATCGGCGAAGTGTCCGGGCATGGTGTCCCGATGTACTCATCGGGACGAGGACACGAGCCGCTTCAGTGAGCGAGCTCGCTGGGCGAGCGAACGGCCGTAAAAGAAACCAGCTTTATAAACTTTTTATGTGGAGATGCCGAGAATCGAACTCGGGTCTAGACGGGCTACCTTCATATTCTACATGCATAGCTGCTTTGTTTTTTCACCAAATGCTCGAAAAGCAACAAAATAACACTTGGCTATCCTGTATTAGCTTCGACAATCGTCTACAGGAAGAGATCGAATGCCTACACTCGAAGGGGGTTTACACCGCTCTTCCACTACCGAGTATCATGGCTGCGATGGCTCAAGCACTTAAGCGAGAGCAGATGCGAAAGCTGGAGCGCTGAATGCGTTAGCAACAGCGTTCTTCACTTTCTGGTATACGTTTGCACGTAACAATGCCCGGGATTTGACAGAGGACTGGGCGGCCTCGGCATGCTTATGAGAAGTAACGGATTCCATCTATCGAATCCTGTCATCCCCATGTTTGTAAAAGAACTTACACTCTTCCTCGCATCTCGCGACGCAGGTCACGATCAAGATCTCGTTTTTTTATTACTTCTCGTTTATCGTATTTTTTCTTTCCTTTCGCGATTCCTATCTCTATCTTTATGTGAGGACCCTTACTATACACGGAAAGTGGCACGATTGTCAATCCTTTTTCATGTAATTTTCCTTCTAAATAAGCGATTTCTCGCTTGTTCAGCAAAAGTTTGCGCTGGCGTTCCGCATCATATCCTTCCATATGGCTTGCATTGGGGTAAGCGGATATGTGTGCTTGTTTAAGAAAACATTCTCCATTATATATGCCAATGTAGGAGCCTGCCAATTTCATTTGTTTATTGCGCACAGACTTTACTTCATGCCCCAGCAATATCAAACCGGCCTCGAGTTTTTCGAGGATTTCATAATCAAATCGCGCGCGTTTGTTGACTGCGTATGTTGGCATATAATATAAAAGGATGCAGAGATGCTCCGAATCCTTTCAAAATATACAACTAATATACCATTTTGCCAAGTAAATTTTGCCTGATTACGCAAAATATTGTATAATGATGACGTTTTAGACTATGCAAAAACATCCTCGATTGGATCATGCCGCCATTGTATTTGGGTTTGTAGCCGCGGCGCTGCTCTTATCAGCGGCTCTTTTTTTCGTATATAGAATATTGCCCGCCTCAAAAGATAAGACAAAAGAGGCCGAAACAGTCGACATATACAAGGCGCTTACCGAAGGCCCAAGCACCACAACACCGGTGCTTGACCCGAAAATTGTGGCAAAAAAATACGAGGACGATGTTCGTTTGCTGGTTACGCAAGTAAGCAGCACGGAGCGCGGCATTGATGAACTTTTTACGGACATACAAAATAAGCTCTTGAGTATGCGTGTTCCGCAGCCCATGCTCGATGTTCATCTAAACGCGGTACTGGCGCTTCGTTCGCTTCAAGATAACTTTAAGCAGGGGATGGAAGTATCAAGGGATGAATTGATTGGCATAGTCAAAAAACTGCGTGCGGCGCTGGACAACAAATAATTATGAAAAAAATTTCCGGCAGCATTATTTTTTCCGGGCTCGCGGGCGTGGTGGCCGCGGCGGCTTTGATCGGAATTTATAAAATTCCGCGGCCGATTATTTTTTTAATTGTTGCCGGACTGTGGTGGGGGCTTATCATCCTCGCGCACTGGTTTTTTTCTTTTGAAAAGAAACATTTGTTTTTGCACCTTGCGACTTCTGTCACGCTCGTATCGCTTTTGAGTCTCATAGAATGGCGGCCACTCGCGTGGTTTATTATCGCGCTTTCCGTACCATTGTTCGCTTTTGTATGGCATTGGTCCGCGGAAATGTCGCGCCAGCATACGGCTTTGAGCTACAAAACATGGAGGAGAATTATTATGATGCTCTGGGTTTTGAATGTGTTTGGCTGGTCGAGCGGTTTGTTTTCATTATCGATTTTTTTTCAGCATATTCCGCATGTATTGCTCGCGTTAGTGGGCGCGGTGTTCGCGTCTACGGTCGCGGCTGCTAATTGGCATGTGTATTTTGACGCAAAAATCGAGACCTTCGCTTTTTGGATCGTCATACTAACTCTTGTTATGTACGAAGTGATGTGGGTTTTGTATTATCTCCCGCTCGGATATTTTACTCTTGGACTCCTGTACACGTGGATGTGGTACGTGCTCACCTTATTTATACGTTTCCACCTAACGCGCGGCGGCATACTGTGGCAAAAGCAGCGTATTTTTTTGATAAGTAACGCACTATTATTTATTTCAGTCTTGTATATAGCCCGCTGGATATGACACCACGAGCCCCACATTTGCCGCCGGTTTCTAGTTCCATAGACACACATTCATATATGAAAAGTATTAAATGGATTGTGCTGATAAGTGTTCTTTCGGTTTTCGCGGGCGCCACAGCCGCGCTTGTTACGATCGCGTGGTTTATGCCGCTCTCTGATACCACGGGCATTGTCTATTTTGGCGAGCGCCCGAATATAGCGCCCACAAATTTATACAATCCGGTCGTTGAACGCGAGACAAAAGAACGACTCCTCGCGGTGTATGATGAGCGTTATTTGCAAAATAAGATTGTATACACGCAAGAAGCAAAATTCGGCAAGGCCGTGCTTTTGAGTTCAGACGGCTGGGCGGTGCTATACGCGTTGATTCGAGCGGCGCAATTCACGCGGCCGAAAAAATGGTATTCGATGCGGAGACGAATTTGTTGTATATGAAGTTTGAAGGATCTGATTTTCCGGTGCAATCATTTGTTGATTGGTCGCAGGTAGGTTCCGGAAAAAATATATTTGTCGCGAATGCAACGTGGCAGACTTCGCGTATTCGCGCGTATCAAAAATCAAAAAATGTGATAAATATTTGGAAACAGGCGGATCGGTATTCTTTGGAAGATGTTCAGTCGGCGGGTGCTGTAGTGTACGATGAAAGCGGACGATGTATCGGATTTGTCGACAAAGATGGTTTTGTGCAATCGGCTTCAAAAGTTCAACGTTCATTTGCATCTGTCGTAGAAAAACAACAGGTTGAGCCTGCGCTTCATGCATGGTTTGGTGAATTTGTTGACGGGTATATAGATCCTATGAGCGGGTTATTGATTGAGAAATCAGGTTTTTTGATCGGCAAGGTAGAGGCGGCCGATACTTTGCTCAAAGCGGGAGATATTATCGTTCAGGTAAATGGCAAGGGCATTGATCCCGTTTCATTTGCTCGGGTTCTTCAAAGTCTGTCCGAACCATATACCCTTGGTATTTTGCGTAATTCGGAGACGTTGGAAGTGTCGGTCGATTCGGCTAAAAAGAACTAGCCTTGACGAGCTATGGATTTTTGGTTATTATAACCTGTTTATTTCATAAGTCCTCATACATAATTTAATAGTATATGCAGCATGCAACTAAAACATTTGTACGGCAGTGGAAATTATTTTTAATTGTCGGAATTATCATGGGAGGTCTTTCGGTCGCCGCGTCATTTTTGTTTCCTTTCGAACATCGAGCGGACGCGCAAGTATTGATTATTTCAAAGACAAGAACCGGCGTTGATCCGTACACTACCGTAAAATCCGCCGAACGAGTCGGAGAAAATTTGGCCGCGATAATGGAAACAACTGATTTTTATGACAAAGTAAAATCACAAACCGGATTTACGATTGATTGGTCGCGGTTTACAGACCTCAACGAACGAAAACGCAGAAAATTGTGGTCTCGAGAAATCGCGCCATCGGTTACATATGGCACGGGAATTTTGAATGTGAGCGTGTTTAGTCCAAATCCGAGTGACGCGCTGCAGCTTGCGGGCGCCGCGTCACGCGCGCTCGTGGAACATGGCTGGGAATATGTGGGCGGAGATGTTACAATAAAGCAAGTAAACAGTCCGGTCGTTACCGCTTGGCCGGCGCGACCGAATTTGATAGTAAATGGCTTGATCGGTTTTGCCGCGGGCGTGATATTGGCGGGGG
>CAZKQL010000012.1:16177-18455 GCA_964554925.1 uncultured Gammaproteobacteria bacterium
TTGCTGCAGCGAGAACATAATTTTTTTAAAAAAACCGGTGCTGTCATTTTCGGCACCGATTACTCAAATTTTTTATATATGCAAAACAACGATCAGCAGTTTGATTTTCTCTATATGCGTATCCAACAAATTTTGGATGCCAGCGGTTTTGAAACCGTGTCCGAAGAAACCCGCGACATGTATTTGCCGCAATTTGTCGCCGAGGCGGAGCGCCGCATCGGGCTTGCGGTTATGCCGCTATTAAATGAACAGTCTGCAAAAGAATTGGCAGAGCTTATCAAAAACAGCGACACCACCACTCCCGAACAAATGCAACAATTTTGGCAAACCTATGTCCCGAATTTTCCGGAAGTCGTTGACGCAACGCTAAACGCGTATGCCGAAGAATTAAAACAAATTCTCTCAACTTTGTAATTTGTATGCCTGTCCCGACTCGCGACGAACTGCTAAAAAGAAAGCAAGATGCCGAAGAACGTCTGAAAAAAGCACGTGAAGCCTATGATACCTTTACTCGGGTCTGGGATGAGCTGAAAAATGAAGAATCACAACTTTTAAAACAATTGAGCACGCACATAGATAAGAGCAAAATCTATAGCGTACTCAAAACAATAGACGAATTAAAAGGATAATTTTATGAGCGGTGCAGAATCAAGAAGTCACAATGAACAAATTATTCCCAAAAAAGCCGAAGCCGAGCTTCGAGCATCTTATCCGAATGGTACTTCGGTTTCCGTTTTTTTGGATGGCAAATGGAGATTGGCAAACATAGTGGGAGAAATTTCTGTAACCAAAGGTAAATTTACCGCGGAAGTTGCTGTTGTTCCCACTAAGAGGGAGCAGATTGCAAAATTGGGTCCGGAAGCGTCCGGCCATCTTGATGTGTTGGATAAGATGAAAAAAGACGCGTCCGGCGATGAAGCTGCATCTGCGGTGATTGCCGATACAAAAGCTGGAGTGGAAGACACACTGGCAAGAGCGGGCGCGAGGGTAGATCAAGGTGGGGATCAATCTAAAACGCGTCACTCGATTGTGTTAAATTATCCTCCGGAAAAAGTCGAATTTCCCGCAGAGGGAAAACAATCCTTTCATTTTTCCGGCGATAGCGAAGATGAGGCCTTTAGAGTGAAAGGGGTGGAAGTCACGAATGACGGTTCTGTCGATTATATTATAAAATCCGATGTAACATCCGCTCGCGTACCGCAAGAACTGCTGGTATTGTGGCATGAAGTGGAAAATACGGAGGCCGAATTAAAAGGTTTGGAAGGAAAAATAATGACTAAAGTCGCTCTTTCCTTAAGAGCCGATTTATTGAGCCGAGTTGCGGATGCGCATACACAGCTCGATTTGGCAAAAAAACATCTTCCGTCGGAAGTAGGCGATATGTCTTCTTATGACAAAGGAGAAATTGAGAAAATAAAAACACAACTCGAAATCGTACATGACAAAGCAAAAGCAAGTATCGTGACGTTGACTTCCGAATTTTTGAGTAAATCTTTGGCCGGCGTCGCGGACTCCGGCATGGCTGAAACGGATGCGGAAAAGGAAACAAAAAGAGCGGCGCGAGAAAAAGAACTGGTGCCAAAACGCGCGTATGTCACAAGCGTGGAATCTCAAATACAACAAGCCTGCGCAGCGATAGATGATGAGGAAAAGAAAGAAATAGAGGAAAAAATAGCAGAAGCGTGCGCAAAATTCGAGGAAGCTCATAAGCCAAAATCGGATTCGGCGGCGGGTGGAAAGCCGAAACGCGGTTCGGAAGGAGCCGGAAAATCGGGCGCGGCCGAATTTGATCCAAATACTGTTGATGTATCTGCGATTGTGAGAAAGTATGAAAAACAAAGAAAAGAAAAAAGACGCGAGGAAGTGTTGAAATTATTCCAAAGACTTGAGGCAGAAAAGCTTGTTCCTGAAGATGCGAATGAAAAAGTGAAAAAATTGGCTGCCAGTCGGGAAGACTTGTATTTTGCGATATTGGAGACGCGAGAGCGAGAGGCAGAGGAAGACCAGCTTGCTCCGGTCGATCAAATCATTGATAGAGGAAATAGTATAAAAGACTATAAAGTCTCGAATGACCCAAGTTCCATCTATGCTGAAAAAACCTACAAAGCCTATGAAACGGTGAGAAAAGCGTGGACAGAAGACAGCCAAAATGAAGCGGGCGATACAAAGGAGCCCGATGAGCGCGAATTTAATTTCGACGATTTGTTGAATATCTCTTATGAGATCGTAGATGAGAAATTCGGTTTGCTGCCAAAGATACCCATGCAGACCGATACCG
>CAZKQL010000013.1:0-1019 GCA_964554925.1 uncultured Gammaproteobacteria bacterium
CCCGCCTGCCGCAGCCCCGCGATGACCGAGTTAGCCAGCTCGCGAGCGCCGCGGCGCTGATCGTGCCCGACCGTGACGGTAGGCCACGAGCACCCTTGTTCACGAAGCCACTGCCCGTACCGCGCGCCGATGACGCGGGCGTGTTCGAGCGTGACCTCCGTGAAGGTGTCACCTCTGAACCCGGAGGTTCCGGCCTTCAGCGGTTTCATCACATATTCCGGCGTGGACATGCCACACCTCCTTTTCCATCAGTTTTAGAAAGCTCTTTCGGCCGTAGCCGTCAGAGTACTAGAGGACAACCTATCGTATTTTAGGAAAATTGTAAATGGTAGGAGGGTGCAGGTGGCTCATTAAAAAAGTGGCTCCGCAGTCCCACATCGACCGAGGATACGGGAGATGTGGAGACGAGGATTGTCCATCTTTTTTAATGAGCCACCGAACCCTGTCCAACATTGACAAAACCTCATTTTTCGCTATAATACGCAAACATTTAAACGATATTTTATGAAAGATTTTATAAAAAAATTCGGCGCCATAATCATCTCTCTTTTGGTTTTGACCGCCCTTGTCAGTTATCCCGGTTTTAAACAAGAAAAACCGGAAGAAACCGGCATAAATCGTCTTATAGAGGAAATCAACAAAGAGAATGTCAAAAAAATCGAGGTCAGCGGTGATTTGCTTTTGGTTACTTTAAAAGAAGAAAATGCAAAAAAATTGCAGATCAAAAAAGAATTCAGCCAATCATTTTCCGAATTGGCGCAAAACTACGGCATTGCACCGGAAAAATTACAAAAAGCGGAAGTTTTGGTAAAAAAAGAATCCGGAGCAGCATACTGGATCGCGGTTATAGGGCCTTGGGTGATTCCATTTTTGCTTATCATCGGCCTCATATATTTTATGAGCCGGCAAGTGCAGGGTGCAAATAATCGTGCCATGGGATTTGGGCAAAGCAAGGCAAGAGACGCAAAACCGGATGAAAAAGACAAAAAAACATTTGCCGATGTGGCAGGCAGCCGCGA
>CAZKQL010000013.1:1110-1421 GCA_964554925.1 uncultured Gammaproteobacteria bacterium
TCCCGGAACCGGTAAAACATTGCTTGCAAAAGCGGTTGCCGGCGAAGCGGATGTGCCGTTTTTCCATATCAGCGGATCTGAATTCGTTGAAATGTTTGTGGGAGTAGGAGCGAGTCGTGTGCGTGATTTGTTCCAAAAAGCAAAAAAAGCGGCACCTGCAATTGTGTTTATAGATGAAATCGATGCGGTCGGACGCAAGCGCGGTGCGGGACTTGGTGGTTCGCATGATGAGCGTGAACAAACGCTCAATCAAATTCTCGTCGAGATGGATGGATTTGAGCCAAACAGCGGTGTCATCATTCTTGCGGCGA
>CAZKQL010000013.1:1431-2065 GCA_964554925.1 uncultured Gammaproteobacteria bacterium
CGCAACCAACAGGCCCGATACCCTCGACCCTGCGCTCTTGCGGCCCGGACGTTTCGACCGACGCGTGGTAATTGACATGCCGGACATCGATGCTCGAGAAGAAATCCTTACCGTGCATGCAAAAAATAAACCGCTCGCAAAAGATGTAAAACTTCGCGAAGTCGCGGAGCGAACTCCGGGCATGGCGGGAGCGGATTTGGAAAATGTGTTAAACGAAGCCGCAATACTCGCGGTGCGTAAAGATGTAAAAGAAATCAGTTCAAATTTGATCTTGGAGGCGATTGAAAAAGCGATTCTCGGCCCGGAAAAGAAATCGCGCGTGATGAGCCATAAAGACAGAGAAATGACGGCGTATCACGAAGCGGGTCACGCGATAGTCGGTCATTTTTTGGAGCACTGTGACCCGATACGAAAAGTTTCCATCATCGGCCGCGGTATGGCGGGCGGCTACACCTTGAGTGTTCCGGAAAAAGATATTCCTTACCGCACCATCGCCAAATTCAAGGACGATATGGCTATGATGCTCGGCGGTTATGTGATAGAGCGCAAAAAATTCGGTGATGAATTCCTCACCACCGGCCCTTCGAGCGATTTGCAAAAAGCGACCGAAACCGCGACCAAAATGGTACTTCGC
>CAZKQL010000013.1:2098-2382 GCA_964554925.1 uncultured Gammaproteobacteria bacterium
GTCCTCGCGTGTACGGCGAAAACGAAGGACTTATTTTCCTAGCCGAAGAAATCCACAGCAAGAAAAATTACAGCGAAAAAATCGCGGAAGATATTGACGCGGAAATAAACGCGTTGCTCGAAGAAGCGAAAGTGCGCGCGCTTAAAGTTATAAATGAGCATTCGGACGCGCTCGAGCGCTTGGTAAAAGTATTGATGGAAAAAGAAACGATTGAACGCGAAGATTTTGTAAAAGTTGCAGGCGGCGGTGTAGAGAAAGCGGATGATGCCGGCCCGGGAGTGGTG
>CAZKQL010000013.1:2392-3819 GCA_964554925.1 uncultured Gammaproteobacteria bacterium
AGAATCGACAAAGCAGCATTAAATTTGTTTGCGGTGTAGTTGACTCATCAGTTTGTAAGTATACAAAAAAGCGACTCTTTACGAGCGCTTTTTTGTATTCCTTTTTGTACAAAAAGTTGTCTGCGAACCGGTGCGTCCACGCGGTTCGATGCGCGGTTTGTGCCGTGCGTCTCCTATGGAAATCTCGATAGGGAATTGGTTATTTTATGCCTGGCATGCTCATGGCGTGCCGGTGTATAAGTTCGCACATGTCTCGCGCTGCCTCATCGCTTATGCCGAGTCGGCTGATCGGCTTTGAGGCGTCGTCGGTGAGCGGGATCAGCGGCACATGGCGGAAGCGACGGGCGAGTATCTTTGAAAACCAATAGCGTAGGTCGAGCTCGAAGAGCGGTGTCCCCAGAATTACGGCTATAGGTTCCATCCTCATCATCGAGACTGTGTCGAGCAAGAGTTGGACAAGATCGATTTGCCCCTGTGCTTGGAATCCCATGCCCCGAATTTTCGCGCATTGTTCACCAATGGCTGCTTTCAGCTCTTCTGCCGTCGGGAAATAAATTTCCCAGTTTCTAGCAGCGGTAGCGCTAGCGAGCGTGACCTCGAGCGCGGGCTTCGAGGTAGGATTATCATCAAGCACGACCAATGTCACTTTTTGAGTCATTGGACTTTCTCCTTGTCAGAGGCCCTTGGTTTTCGGAGTGTCACGGTGAATAGATTTCTTTTGCGAATCGCGGGAACGAGGAGTGAGAGGAACCGCTTGTAGGTATCGAGATTGCAGGGTTCGCTATCGTTCACACCCCAGCCTGTGCGGTATATGGGTCCGCAAATTTCGCAGACCGCGAGATGCGCATCGAATGCCTCGTAGTGCTCCTCCGGGATATTTGTCTCGTCGATTACAAACTCCGTGATTTGACCGTGCGAGTAGAGCTCAAGCATTTTGTCAGGCATAGATCCTCCTGAAATTTCCATGTTCATTATCCTGCCTTGGGTGGTAGCTGTAAATAATTTTGTACATAATTATTTATTTTTTCATCTAAATTTAGCATAGAATTTGATTATTTTGTTATAGTGTTGTAAAATTTTGACATACAAAATAAACATATTTTTCCACATGGCGCCGCAATCAAACAGATGTATGGAAATCAAAACAACACTCAAAAATATAGGCTTGAGCGATCAAGAAGCATCGGTGTATCTGGCGCTTCTTCGGCTCGGCGGGTCAAAAGCAAGTGCGGTTGCAAAGGAAATGGGAATAAAGCGCACCACTGCGTATCCGCTTTTGAAACAATTAGCGTCAAAAGGATTTGTAAACGTCTACTTTAGAAGTAACACTCGTTTTTATTATGCTGCTCGTCCAAGTAAATTATCTTCAATTTTTCAAAAAAAGCTTGAATCATTTGAAAAAATTATTCCACATCTCGAAATGATGG
>CAZKQL010000013.1:3921-9201 GCA_964554925.1 uncultured Gammaproteobacteria bacterium
TGATTGAATATAAAAATAAAGAATACAAAATAATCAGCAGCGCTGTCGGGTGGGAATCATTAGACCCGGAATTTTTTATTCAGTACAGAAAAGATCGGGGAAAGCAGAATATAAAAACAAAACTAATTTTGAGTGGAGAATCTGAAACGATAAATCCGACAGACCCGGCACTGCTTCGCGAATGGCGCTATGCTCCGGCAAAGTATAACTTCAAAAGTACGATTGATATGTATGATGATAAAATTCTGGTGGTGAGCCCGCATTTGAGTTCTCTTGCGGTCGTAATTGCGGTTCCCGCGATGGTGGATGTGTTTAAAAGTGTGTTCGAGATGCTGTGGGATTTTTTGGGTGAATAATTTTGCTTTTCCTCTGTACAGCGAGTTCAGAAAAAGTTAATTTCGCAAAAATTCGTGGGGTATAATAGATAAGGGTATACGCCCTTATTTTGTTTTCAATTTTAATTGGGGGCAATTGCTGCTTCACTATCACAAATACTAACGCTTGACGATACTAACGCGATACGTTACTATATGATTAAGTCATTCAACGATAAAGATGCGGCATGTATCTGGCATGGGGAATACTCGCGCAAATATAGTTTTGAGTTACAAAGATCAATTAGGAAGAGATTGAGATTTTTGAATAGTGCGGGCGCGTTATTTGATTTATACATTTACAGACTGGAAAGACTAAAAGGCGATCGTCGACATCAATATAGTATACGAGTGAACAAACAGTATCGGATTTGCTTTGAGTGGCTCGAGAATAACTCATTTAATATAGAGGTAGTGGACTACCATAAATAATATGAAAAGGTTACCAAATATACATCCGGGGGAAATTCTTTTCGAAGATTTTATGCTCCCTTTTGGACTTTCTGCTTATAGGGTGGCAAAAGATACCGGTATTCCTCAATCGAGAATTTCACAAATCATAAAAGGTAAAAGAAGTATAACTGCGGGTACAGCTTTGCGTTTTTCTGCATACTTTGGAACGTCAGCAGAGTTATGGTTGGGATTGCAAAATGAGTATGATTTGGAGGAAGAGAAGCGATCTGCCGAGAAGACGCTTGATGAAATCAAGAGACTTAAATTCTCTGTCTGCTCGAATGATTTGAATAAGAAGATACTAAATAGTGGCAAACGTATAAAACAAAAAAGCGCTCGGTAAAAGCGCTTTTTTCGTATAAATTGACAGGACACCACTTTTTAGCAGGCGATTATCTCACCACCTCTGCCTTGCCATTTAGTATTTTTTTAACTACAAACTTCGAGTTCGTCACATCTCCATTTTTGTCGAGCGTTACAGGCCCATTCACCCCCGGATAATCGCGTACTTTGTACAATTCATCTTTTATTTTTGTGGCATCGGTTCCCACTCGTTTCATAATGTCCGCAACAATATGAATGTTGTTATAATTTCCCGGAGTACACAATGTAGTATTGCCGCTTTTTGATTTTAATTTTGATTCCCAATCAGCCGGTGCGGAAAGTTCCTGCCCTGTATACAATACTCCTTCTGCGTATGAGCTTTCTACGATTTTGCTATCATCCCAGGTATCGCCTCCGACAACCGGGATGGATAGTCCAAGCTCCCGGATTTGTCGCAATCCGACCAAACTTGCTTCCGTAATGCCCAGAAAATACAGAGTTTCGGCATCGGTTTGTTTTATTTTTGTGATTTCGCTTTTCAAGTCTCTGCTTTCCTGATCGTATTGTTCATCAAAAGCAATGTTTCCGCCCAATTCTCTGAACCGCTCGCTAAATGTTTTTCTGATTCCTTCTCCCCATTCGTTTGTAACGGCAAGAATGGCGACTTTGCGTTTGCCCAAATTCTTGTACATGTATTCCGCCACAAATTTTCCTTGCAATGCGTCCGACGGATAACTGCGGAAAATATAGTCTCCGGCATTGGTAATCGAAGGAGCGGAAGAACATCCGCTGAACAGCACTTTTTTATTTTGTTCCGCTATGGGTGCGATGGCGGACGTTTCTCCGGAGCAGAGTCCGCCTATAACAACCTGCATATCATTGTTTGTCAGTAGTTTATTCATTGCCGAGACCGCGTCTTTGCTCTGACATTTGCCATCCTCGGCTATTAGCTCGATCGGACGGCCGTTCACTCCGCCGTTTGCGTTTACTTCTTCCACAGCGAGTTTGCTGGCAACCAATGAATCCTGGCCAAGACTGCTCGCGTCTCCGGTTAGGGGACCGAGCCAACCGATTTTGATGGGAGTTTTGGCAGTTTTGTCTGCTTGAGGAGGAATGGTAGTCTTGCTACACCCTGCCCCGAGCAATATTAAGACAATCAAAAAAATCCAAATGTGTTTCATACATTATAGTTAAGATAGATAAAATCTCCGGAGTTGAAGCTAGCTTGTGTGCTTTGTCGCAGGTGTTCTATCGCAGATGCGGTTTAGTGTCAATAAATCAGACAGAAAAATTTATATAGGACTTGAGCGTATTTTTTTATCTAGATTTAGTTATGAATTGACTATTTTGTAGGATGATGGTATTGTCTAGATTATAGACAATACGAGTTCAATTCATAGAAATGTTGGGTTTGTACACAGACTAATTGCCTTTTTGAGCGTTGTCTACTGTCAGGCGAAAAAAGGTAATTAGTCTGGGGACATCTACAAATATTTTTTATGATATGAACGAAATCCTCCAAACCCTGCAAAATTTGGGTATAGAAGAAAAGCAAGCAAATGTCTATCTGGCTTGTTTAGAATTAGGTACTGCCACAATTCAGGAAGTTTCAGATAAATCAGGTATAAAACGCACGAGCATTTACAATTTTCTCGATGAAATGAAGCAAAATGGATTGGTTGCTGAAATCAGACAAGACGGCAAGACATTTCTTATCGCGGAAGACCCGAATGCGCTTATTCAAAAGACAAAGAAACAATTTGAGTTGGCACAGAGTGCGCTACCGGATTTGATGAGCATCTACAATCTGCCGGGCAACAAGCCAAAAGTGCGTTTCTACACAGGCATAGAAGGAATAAAAAAAGTCTATATGGATGTGATACTCAAGTCCGGTGAAAAGATATATGGTTTTTCCGATTACGAAAAAATGTTTGAGGTGATTACCGACGAAAGTTGGCTTTGGTCATTTCCGGAAAGTCGCAAGAAAAAAAATATGACTTTCTATAGCATCGCAAAAGATGGTGTCCGAGGTCGTGATGTAAAATCAAAAGATACATTGCAGCTTCGAGAGACAAAATTGGTTAGCGGCGTTGAATTCGACACTGAAATAAATATTTTTGGCAACAAAGTCGCCATGATGAGCTTTCGACGACCCTATGCGGCTGTTGTGATAGAGGATAGGGCAATAGCAACCACCATGAAATCAACATGGCAGCTGCTGTGGAACATGCTTCCTGCGTTATAAAGCATGAAAAGGTAATAGGATTGTGCTATAATAAAATGGAAAGTATATTTTATATATAATTTTTTTCTACCTTCAAACAATTTTAATATGAAAGAACCAACATATAGCAACGCGCTGCGCGAAAGCTGGCGGCTTACGTGGGAGCACAAATCATTATGGTCATTTGGCCTGTTTGCCATGTTGCTTGGGCAGCTCGGCGTCGCGGAATTGCTTTTCAAAGTCGGCATGTCCAGCCACACCGGCCAGATTGGCGGTTTTTGGAAATATATAATCTTTTGTCTCGATCCGCGGAATTGGTACGCGGTATTTAAGGCAATGGACAAGCACATGGATACGGTGCTGTGGTTTTTCTGGATGATTATCATACTTGCCGGCCTTGCGGCAGTTGTCGCGTTTGTCGCGGTAGTATGCCAAGGAGCTATCATTCACGCGGCGGCGCAATACACGAAAAAGAAAAAAGGAATGCCTGACGAATGGAAAGCCTGGCATGTGTCGGTAAAACATTTTTGGAAATTATTTTGGCTCAATGTGCTCCGTAAATTGGTTTTGTTTACTTCCGCGCTTGCCTGGGCGGCCGTATACGCGGCTACGGTTCCGGGTTTTGGAAATTGGATTTTTCTATTGGTTTTTGTCGCCGCGGTTTTTATGGGTATGGTGCTGTCTATCGTTCTTGTCTACGCCGCAGGATATGTTTTGGAAGAAGAATATTCGTTTCTAAAAGCCATCAATGCGGCCATACTGTTGTTGAGCAGGCACTGGCTGGTCTCATTTGAAGTGGGTCTTATATTACTTTTCATGAATGCGATTTTGCTGGTTATGTTGTTTGTGGGGCTCGTGTATCTGTTTTTCCTTCCCATACTAATCGCGGCAAATCTCGGGGCCGTGTCCGGCGGTTCAGCGGTTTTGCGCGCGGGTGGGCTATTTGCGTACATGCTGTTTGGCTTGTATACGGTTACACTTGTTGCGGTATTTACCGTGTACATCAATACCTGCTGGACGTATTTGTTTATGAAAATGCACAAAGAAGGCGTAGAGAGCCGCCTCAAACATTATCTGGGTTTCAAACAAAAGTCGACCTCAAAAAATATTTCAAAGAGCGCAAAGAGATCCGTAAAAAAATAATATGGGTTCCGGATTTGGTTCTATAGATGATCTCATGAAAAAAACACCGCAGAAAGGCGCGAGTGGTGCTGTCGCGTACGGATCCGCGGGAGACAAATTGACCAAAAAAATAACCCAAATCAAAAAACAAGAATTTGAAGTCGAAGCGCAAAGGAACGCGGCGTCACTCGGTGGCGAGTACCCATACATCAGTCTTCAAAAATTTCCCATAAGCCAAGAAGCGCTCAAATTGATCCCAAGAGAAAAAGCCGAAGAGCTCAAGGTTGTCTGTTTTTTTATTAACACCGATGAATTTCGTCTCGGCGCCATAGATCCGTCAGACCCGCGCGTGCACGAGTTTTCAAAAGAAGTGGAGGAGTTTAATTATAGTCACGGAGTGGTTTATCTTATTTCAGAAGAAAGTTTTAGAAGAGTGATGGAATTGTACAACACATTGCCGATTATAAAACCAATAACCAAAGACATAGAAATTTCTCCGGAGGAATTGGAAGCGGTGCAGGCGGATATAAAAAATTTCAAAGCGGTGCAAGACGCGCTCAAGCGCAAGAGTACGACCGATGTCATGACTATAATTCTTGGAGCCGGATTGAAGCTGGACGCGTCTGACGTGCACATAGAAGCCGAAGAAACAAAAATTGTTGTTCGTTTGCGACTCGACGGTATTTTGTATGATGTGGCGAGTCTGGATTTGAGTATGCTGAAGCAGCTGGTTTCGCGTATCAAATTGGTTTCGTCATTAAAAATAAATATTACCGACAAGCC
>CAZKQL010000013.1:9211-10619 GCA_964554925.1 uncultured Gammaproteobacteria bacterium
CGAGGCTAAAACTGTCAACAATACTTCGCCCGCAAAAATATTACCGAAAAGCCGCAAGATGGGCGTTTTACCATAAAGCTGCCAAATGGCGATGTGGATGTGCGTGTTTCGGTTATCCCGACGGTATATGGAGAAAGTATCGTAATGCGGCTACTCCGCCAAAATCAAGAAGCGCTTACGCTTGATCAGCTTGGATTTACCGGCAGAGCATTTGAATTATTAAAACAAGAAATCAATCGTCCAAACGGCATGATTTTGACCACCGGTCCTACGGGAAGCGGAAAGACTACGACATTGTACGCGATTTTGACCATATTGAATGAGCCGGGCGTAAAGATTTTGACGCTGGAAGATCCGGTCGAATATCGTATAGAAGGCGTTAATCAAAGCCAAATAGATCACGGCAAAGATTATACATTTGCAAAAGGACTGCGCTCCATATTGCGTCAGGATCCGGACATTGTAATGGTCGGAGAAATTCGAGATCTTGAGACTGCCGACATCGCGGTGCAGGCCGCGCTTACCGGACATTTGATGCTGTCTACCGTGCACACAAACAGCGCGCCCGGTGCTATTCCGCGCCTTTTGGCGATGGGCGTAAAATCGTTTTTGTTGACGCCGGCTTTGAACGCGGTTATTGGGCAGCGATTGGTGCGCAGACTTGTTCCGGAAAATAAAATGGTAAAAAAGTTGGAGGAATACGAACCGCGCGTACAGGAGCAGGTGCACAAATTACTCGATGAATTACCGGAAGAATACAAAAAAGATATTGCGGGCAAGCCGCTCGAATTCTATGCGCCAAAAGAGGGAAGCGTGGAGAGCGGGGATGCGTTCAAGGGACGAATCGGTATTTATGAAATTTTTAGAATGACCGAAGACGTGGAGGCGCTTATGTCGAGCGGGAATATTGCCGAGTACGAAGTTTCGCAGGCTGCAAAGAAAAATGGCATGATTACGATGGCGCAAGATGGGGTGTTGAAAGCGCTTGATGGTTTAACCTCACTTGAAGAAGTGTTTAGAGTGATAGATTAATTATCATTTATTTTGTATAATACAAAGGTCTTCCATTATTTTTGTATGGTCACGAAAAAGAAAAAAACATCTATGCCAGGATCAAGCCAACCCGTGCGCTTCTATAAAATCGTCGCGCTCACTTTTTTGTTTATTACGATTGTCCTTCTAGGACTTATCGTGTTCATGTCGTCCAAGCGTGCCACGATTACCATTTTGACACGCCCCGAGCCTATTGAAACTACCTTTACTATCGATCTCGTGAATGGAACGACCAATAATGTATGGGCAGACGTGACAAGTACACAGATGAGCATCGAAAAAACATTTAATCCAAAAGGAACTCGCCAAGAAGAAGGCATAGCAAAGGGTCAGGTGACGCTATATAACGATAGCA
>CAZKQL010000013.1:10629-11222 GCA_964554925.1 uncultured Gammaproteobacteria bacterium
TGCCAACGCCCACAGCTCGGCTCCGCAGCCGCTCGTGGCGACCACTCGGCTTCTTACTGCCGACGGGATTTTGTTCAGATTGAAAAATTCTGTTGTTGTTCCTGCAAAGGGAACTATTCAGACAGAGGTATACGCAGACCAGAAGGGCGCAGCAAGTAATATCGGTCCCGGCGAATTCAGTATCCCCGGCCTTGGCGAAGCTAGAAGAAAAGAAGTTTACGCAAAGAGCGAATCTGCCATGACCGGCGGCATCGCGTATATCGGTATTCTCGATGCAAAGGACGTATCACAGGCAGAAGCGGCCGTAAAACAATATCTGGAAGAACAAGCAAAAGTAGAATTGCAAAAAATGCATCCGGATAAATCAATGGTTTTCAAGATAACTGAAACCGCTGTTAGCTCGAACGCGGAAGTTGGAAAAGAAGCGGCGGAATTTGTAATGAAAGGAACCGCAAAAGTGTCGGTGGTATTCTATGATGAGAAAGCGCTTGGCGCTTATGCGCAAGAAAATTTGAAAAAGCAGATTGTGGATTCAAACGAAATCGTGCACGAAAGTGAGAGCCTGCCAAAGCCCGCGATTGAGTCTGTAGACG
>CAZKQL010000013.1:11252-14633 GCA_964554925.1 uncultured Gammaproteobacteria bacterium
TTCGTATAGCGGGCTCGTGAGTCTTGACCCGAACAGCAAGGATTTGCAGCGCATGGTGTTTTATGGAAAAAACGAAGAAGAAGTGCGACGCTATGTATTGTCGCTCGACCATGTGAGCGGAGTGGAAGTAAAATTCAAACCGATTTGGAATAAAAGTGTTCCTTATGTGGCGGACCATGTAAATATTGTCGTGAGGCAGGTGGAGTAGATGCGCGGATTTGTGAATTTTAAAGCTCCCGAGAGGGAGCTTTTTTATTATGTAAAATACAGTTCAGAAAAAGTTTATACAAAATTTAATAAAAAATTAAGGTGAGATTGGTATAATACATACCTATGGAGATTAAATTTTTCGATAAAAATTTGGTAAGAAGCTTGTACGAGCTTGATAAACAGACAATTCCTAGAGTGTTGCAAATGATTGATCTTTTGAGAGAATTTGGCCATGAATTGGCAATGCCACACAGTAAAAAAGTTCATAATAATCTATTTGAACTTAGAGTGTATGGCAAGCAGAAAGTTCGTATTTTTTATACTTTCTATTTTGATTGCGCCGTGCTGTTACATTTATTTGTTAAAAAGACACAAAAAATTTCGAAAAATGAAATGGATTTGGCACGAAAAAAGCTTGGAGGACTTTACAAAGTATAACGTATATGTTATACTTTAATTATATGGAATCATATACCATCATAAAAAAAAGATTGCTTAAAGATCCTGTTATTCGCAAGGGGTACATGGAATTAGGTCATGAATTTGCGTTGATACGGAAGATTATCAGGAAACGAATCTCCAATGGTTTTACCCAAGCTGAACTGGCGAAAAAAATCGGTACGAAGCAATCCGCAATTGCTCGGTTGGAATCCGGGAACTACAATCCCTCTATTTTGTTTCTGAAAAAAGTTGCTAAGGCTCTTGGTACCAGGTTATCTATTTCTCTCCGCAAATAATTTTTTTGAAGGATTAGCTGTGCAAATTAAAAATCGACCTCGCGGTCGGTCTTTGTTTAAGTTTGTGGAAGCTGGGGGCGCACGCGAACTAGTCGCGCACGCCCCCGTGTGAGTCGAATGGCCGATCGGTCGCTCGCGCGTTCTGCGATGTTCGGTCGCATGCACACGAAGCGGCTGGATCAGCGCTACATCTCGATGTCGTCGCGCTCGGCCTTGAGGCGCTCATCCATGAGCTTCTGGAGCCCAGACGGCATGCTGGTGTACACGCCGTCCGACGTCACCCAGGCCTCGGGCGTCTCGTGGACGTTGGAGTACCCGCCTCCGAACTCGGGGGGCATGGGGACGTCGCCGGCGAGCATCATGTTGATGAACAGGTGAACCGTCTGGTCGCCATGGAGCACCCTCTGAAGCGCCTTCACGCACACATCGCGCGTCTTCCGCAGGGCGTCGTGGAACCTCTTGGGCTCTCGCACGTCGCTGCGCGTGACGCCCGAGAGGGTGAAGATGACCCCGTAGAAGTCGGGCTCCACCTGGCCCATCTCGTCCGGCGCCTGGGCGTAGAACGCCGCCGGCCGGAAGCGGGCGTACTTCACGCCGAACACGCCCTCGATGACGTCGATGACGAACCCACGCGCGAACTCGTCGCTGCGGAACGCCTCGACGACTTCGTCCGGAAGACCCCTGCTCATCGTAGCCTTGCCTTTCATGACTCTTTCCCTCTCTTGTTTCTAGCCCTGTGGCTGTTATGGACGTTATTTATCATGTTATACAGTATTCGTCAATGGTAGCGGGGGACAAAGTTTAAAAATAAATATGGCGGAGAAGCTCATATTTGACAAAAAAAAAAGTTATTGTATAATAAAATTAACTTGATAATGGTGGCGTGGAATTATATCCACTCGAATTCCGACCCCACTCTCGATGAGAGTGGGGTTTGGTTTTTATACCCACACAGTTGATTGTTTATACAAAATTACTCGATTGGAATTTAAATAGAATTTGACACACATTGATATAATAAAAATTGGTAGCCAAGGGGCGAGGTGTGGGTGGTTCCACAGCCACCATTATCAAGGTTGGCTTTTGGAGTTCGATTCTCCCCTCGTCCACGAACCCGCCTCAATGAGGGGCGGGACTACCAAGAGACCCTCTTAAAAAGAGGGTCTCTTTAATACAGATCGCATTTGACAAAAACACCGTATACTTTATAATCTCTCTATACATGTAGGGAGAAAGCCAGCCCTGCGGCACGGTCTGACAGAGAGAAGAAGCATAGTTGAGAGCTTCTTTCAGAAACCGGCTGCATTTGCCAAAAGCAGGTCGCGAATAATACGCGAGGCACCACTTTTGAAGTTTGAAAATCCCCAAACGCGTGTATCAATTCAACAAAAGTAAAACATTCGGGTGGAACCGTCTAAGTTGTAGGATTGTCGCTTGCGGCAAATACACAAAAACTTTGACCCCGATGCGCAAGCAGCAATGTTTGGCGCATTGGGGTTTTTATTTTAAAAATTGTGAAGAAAGAAATCAAAAAAATTTTATCTGCGAAATGGTGGACTGGAGCCGGCGTTTTAGTCAGTGCAATGTTGTTTTTTATTGGGTTAGTATGGGGTAGCTTTAAATTAGTACCAGCTATACAGAATATTAATGTTGTTGGAGTGAATAATGGGTTTAATGCTGATAACATGGTTTTTAATGGCAGCACCTCAATCGGCACGCAGGTACCCTTAAAACCAACTGATAAAATACAAGATTTTTACAAAGATATTGCGAACCAATTTAGATGTAATTATGAAGATGGAAAGTGCGATCTAGTTACTTTAACAATTAGCCCGAGCGAGAGTACAAAAAATGTTAGATTGAATTTACCAGGGGGTAAACAGTATTTTGCTCCGTTTCTTACTAAGGATGTGCCGACAGTTGTTGGTCTTTGTTTAAAAGGAAATGATGATAGAGAAAATTGTATTGGATTCAATGAATTTTCCATATCTAATTATCCCGGTCTAGAGCCGTGTATGGACGTTTTTTATGATTGGGAAGGAGCTTCTCTTCAAGTTAGAGATTACAAGATATTAAAAAATAATCAATGTTAAATTTTATGAATCAAGAACATCTAAACGGCATTCGTCACTCTTGCGCGCACTTGCTAGCGGCGGCGGTAAAACAAGTATACCCGGGCGCGCAAAATGCAATCGGTCCTTCGATAGAAAACGGATTCTATCAGGATTTCGACATGGCCGACCACAAAATTTCTGAAGAGGATTTACCAAAAATAGAACAAAAAATGCGCGAGCTTCTGAAAGGCTGGAGCGCATTTGAAGTAAAAGAAGTTTCCGTTGAACAAGCACGGAAAGATTTTGCGGAAAATCCGTACAAACTGGAATTGATTGAAGATTTTGCAACGCAAGGAAAAACGATTACGGAAAATAATCCG
>CAZKQL010000013.1:14643-15636 GCA_964554925.1 uncultured Gammaproteobacteria bacterium
AGGAATTCAAGGAACCGACGTCTGCATACCAGCAGGGCGATTTCATTGACCTTTGCAGGGGGCCGCATATCCCGAATACGGGGAAGATAAAGGCGTTCAAGATAATGAAGATCGCGGGAGCATACTGGAGGGGAGACGAAAAGAAAAAAATGTTGACGAGAATTTATGGTACGGCGTTTGCAAGCAAAGAAGAATTGGAAAATCATTTGCGCATGCTCGAAGAAGCAAAGAAACGAGATCATCGAAAACTGGGAAAAGAATTAGGTCTATTTACGTTTTCGGAAATGATCGGCTCAGGACTTCCATTGTTTACTCCAAAAGGAACCATTTTGCGCGACGAATTAACGCGCTATTCAGAGGAACTTCGCACGGCAATCGGCTATCAAAAAGTTTGGATTCCGCACATCACCAAAAAAGAATTGTACGAAACATCCGGACACTGGGCAAAATTCGGCGCTGAATTATTTTTGGTTAAAAGTCAGGAAACCGATGATCAGATGGTGATGAAGCCTATGAACTGCCCGCATCATCAGCAGATATATGCGAGCGAACCGAGAAGTTATCGCGATTTGCCCTTGAAATTTATGGAAACGACGACGATTTATCGAGATGAAAAAGCGGGAGAATTGCTTGGGCTTTCTCGTGTACGCGCGATTACGCAGGACGACAGTCATACGTTTTGCACACCGGAACAGATCGAGGAAATTTATGGAGCATTGATAAAAGTTGTACAGGAATTTTACAATACTATTGGCATGAAATTAAAAGCGCGTCTGTCGTATAGAGATAAAACGCAACCGGAAAAATATTTGGGCGAGACTGAACTTTGGGACAAAGCGGAAAATATCATTCTCGACATCGCAAAGAAGCATAATTTGGATTATTACGAAGCGCCGGGAGAGGCCGCATTTTATGGACCGAAAATTGATTTTATGGCGCTCGACGCGCTTGGGCGCGAATGGCAAGTGGCGACTCCGCAGCTTGATTTTGTAC
>CAZKQL010000013.1:15646-17717 GCA_964554925.1 uncultured Gammaproteobacteria bacterium
GCCTGCGCGATTTGGCTTGACCTACACTGACAAAGATGGAACAGACAAAACGCCGGTGATGATCCACTTTGCGCTCATGGGTTCTATTGAGCGATTTTTGTCTGTATATATAGAGCACACGATGGGCAATTTTCCGCTGTGGCTTTCTCCGGTGCAAGTACATTTTATTCCGGTTTCAAACGACAATCATTTGGAGGGCGCGAAAAAATTTGCAGAGGAATTAAAGGCACAAGGAATACGCGTGCAAGTAGATGGCGCGGACGAAACCGTCGGCAAGAAAATTCGCAAAGGAACACAGCAAAAAATTCCATATATCGTAGTGGTTGGAGATAAAGAGCTCGCGGGCGGCGAGTGGATGATTCGGGTTAGAGGAAAAGAAGAGCAGGAGACATTTTCGCGTGAGGCATTTATTGAAAAAGTTCTAAGCGAAATAAAGTCACGCGTGTAGAATGACTGTATGGCTCCAAAATCAACAGATGGACAGCCGCCTTTTTTTGGTGCATAGTTAAAGTGAGAGAGACGAATTAATGTCCATGCTGTGTCTACCCAAAATCAAAAACTACCCAAGTTGATAGTAATCCTCGGTCCGACAGCCTGCGGCAAAACCGAATGGAGTCTTAGAATTGCCAAAAAAATAAGTGGTGAAATTATCTCGGCTGACTCCAGACAGATCTACAAAAAAATGGATATTGGCACCGCAAAGGTGAAGGGGGAATGGAAATGGAACGGACTCCGGAGAACATATTTTGTCGAAGGAATTCCCCATCATTTGATTGATTTTCTCGATCCTGGAAAAGCGTTTACGGTCGCGGAGTTTAGAGATAAAGCTTTGAAATATACGAAATTGGCATACAAAGACGGCCGCGTTCCCATGATTGTTGGCGGCACGGGATTGTACATACAGTCGATTATAGATAATTTTACGATTCCTCGAGTTGGACCGAATAAAAAATTGCGCAAGAGTTTGGAAGAAAAAACCAACGTGGAATTATTGAAATTACTCAAAGAATTGGACGCGGACACGGCTGCGAACATTGATATTCATAACAAACGGCGCCTCATTAGAGCGCTCGAAGTTTGTATACTGACCGGGGAACATTTTTCAAAATTACGAACAAAAGGTGAACCGCTATTTGATGTGTTGTTGATTGGCCCGAGAGTTTCAAAAGAGGTACATCACAAGCGAATTGACGATCGGGTGGAGCAAATGACTGCCGAGGGGTTGGTACAGGAAATCGAAAATCTGTTAAAACAAAAATACAGTTGGAATTTGCCGAGCATGAATGGTATCGGGTACAAACAGATGAAAGACTATTTTGAAAAAGGAGAAAGTCTGGAACTTGCCAAAAAAAAGTTGCGGCACGATACGCAAAAATTCGCAAAACGCCAGATGACGTGGTTCAAAAGAGACAAGAGAATTCATTGGTGCGATACCTACGAACAAGCGGAAAAATTGGTTGATACATTCCTCGCGAGCTGATAGAATGATGTTAGTTAAGGTAAAAATGTGCTATGGATCAAAATTTGCCGGCGGTATTGCCGAGCAGTGCTCCGCACAATTCAGGGGGTCCCATAATAAGCGCGCGTCGAAATGTGCAGGATTTGAGTACGGCAAAGACGCAGCAGCAAAAAGATGTGGGGAATGCCGCCGTTTCCATGCATCAGGTTATAACAGGACAAGAAAACACAAAGCCAACAACTTCCGTATATAGGGCGATGCATGGGGATAGCGAGGCCGTGACTTCGGTGGCTCATCAGGGTGAAGAACAGCATTCAATTTATGGCGAAGATACGAAACAAGAATCAGAAGCACGAGATTATCGTCGCTATAGTTATGTTAAAAAGCTTATAAAAGCACGCAAAGAAGAAGAAGCGAAAGTCGCGAAAGAAAAAGAAGCCGATGGAGGATTTAAAGCGGGTATAGGAAAAACATTCAGAAAGACCGGCGCCACGAGTTTCAAGAGACGGTTTAAAACGCATTTGCGTGAGAAGCGCGCGACGTACAAAAATATTTCAAAGCAGGATGCGGAACTCATGACAAAAATTGTGGAGACCACACTCGGCGCAAAAC
>CAZKQL010000014.1:0-609 GCA_964554925.1 uncultured Gammaproteobacteria bacterium
ACGGAATTCCCCGAACCAGTCGCGTTGGTTTTTAATGTAAATTTTTCTCCATTCCACAAAATGGTATACACCGGAAATTCGACGCTCCACGGATTGCCGAATGCCCCGCCCTCGGTGAGAGCCGGGCCAACCCCGCCAATAATCTCCGTACTCGTAGCAGAAAAAATAAATCTGCCGTTTTTTAATTTTTTCGCTTCCACGCTATCTTCATAATGATCGCGTATCAACTTCTCGACATTCAATTTCTGTATCTCTTTCGTAACAGGACCAAAATACGCCGCTGTCTCGTCCGCCCATTCTTTTTCTCCGCTTTTCTCTAAAATATACAAATGCTGCGATACGACATCGGTCTGCAGCATATCGCTTACCATCAACAGTTTTGTCCCATCATTCGCGGTTAAACCCTTTATCGCCCAATGCACAGTGCCGCTCACCGTATCTTTTACTTTGAATTCTATGTATTCGTGCTCCAAATCTTTAATTGCGATTGCTTTTTCTCTAACGGCTGGGTTTGTGGTACCAACGGGAAAATAATAAGAAAAATACGCGTTTGGCAATGCCGTTACATAATCAACCAAGGTAAGTTCTTTTTTTGTCTCTGGTTGATCG
>CAZKQL010000014.1:629-15483 GCA_964554925.1 uncultured Gammaproteobacteria bacterium
TGGCTGTCTGCCGCACCCGCCAATAAATACAATGGAGACCAATAAGAAAACGAGAAATTTTTTCATAGATTATTCTACGGTTACAGACTTTGCTAAATTACGAGGACGGTCAACATCGCGGCCAAGCGCTACCGCGATATGATACGCGAATAATTGCATGGGGATGGTGTGGAGCAACGGCTCCAATAATTCCATAGTGTCGGGAACATACAGTACATCATCGCTCAATTCCGCCGCATGGGCGTCCCCTTCGGTCGCGAGAAGAATTAAAGGAGATTTCCTCGCGCGAACCTCTTCTATATTGCTTCTCATTTTCTCATATAACTGATCTTTGGTCATGATGGCAAACACCGGAAATTGCGGGCTCAAGAGCGCGAGAGGTCCATGCTTAAGCTCTCCCCCGGGATACGCCTCACTATGAATATAAGTAATTTCTTTCAGCTTGAGCGATCCTTCGAGAGCCACGGGAAAATTTATACCCCGACCGATAAAGAAAAAATTATGAGCGTCTTTGTATTTTAACGCAATCTCTCGAATTTTGTCGGATTGCTCCAACACACTATTCATTTTTGCCGGAATCTCGCGAAGCGCCTGCAACAGTCTCCGTCCGGTCGCAAGTGTAACGCGCTTTAGACGACCAAACTCCAACGCATACAAAACTAAAATCGCGATGGTGTTGGTGTATGCTTTGGTCGACGCAACCGCAAGCTCCGGGCCTGCGTGAATATATGTACCGCCATCACTTTCTCGCGCAATGGTAGAACCCACGACATTCACGATGCCGCGCACATAGGCGCCTTTTCGTTTTGCTTCGCGCAGCGCCGCAAGGGTATCCGCGGTTTCTCCGGATTGAGAAATACAAAATACCAATGTCTGATTGTCGATTATAGGATCACGATAGCGAAATTCGCTGGCAACATCCACTTCGGTTGGAATGCCGGAAAGTCGTTCAAATGCATATTTGCCGATCATCGCCGCATAGCTCGCCGTACCGCAGGCAATCAAAATAATTCTTTTTACATTACGCATTTCCGCGTCAGTCATGTTGAGTCCTCCAAGACGCGCGGTGCCTTCTTCCAAATTATAGCGACCGCGAATAGCATCTTGGAACACACGCGGCTGATCAAATATTTCTTTAAGCGTAAAATGCTCAAACCCGGTTTTTTGCGCATGGTCCTCGTCCCATTCGATTTGTTCAACACTTTTTATGATACCTTCATCTTTTAAGTTAAATGTTTCCATTCCCTCTCTGGTTATTTGCGCAATTTCTCCGTCGTCCAGAAACACGCAGCGTTTGGTATACGCGAGCATCGGACTTGTATCGCTTGCAATATAATATTCTCCATCATCAATACCAACCACAATCGGGCTGCCAAGCCGAGCGGTTATGAGACAATCCGGAATATCAGCATGCATAACCACTATGCCGTAGGTTCCATGCACATGGCGAAGAGCCAATTGTACGGCTTTTCGAAGCCGTGTGTGCATATCGGTTTCTTCAATTTGTGAAAAATGTTTTTCAATTAAATTTACCAATACTTCGGAATCCGTTTCAGAAGTAAATGTGTAGGCCGAGCCCAAACGATTTTTCAGTTCGCGATAATTTTCTATAATTCCATTATGTACCAATACCAATTTGCCATTCATCGAAAGATGCGGATGCGCGTTTGCTTCTGTCACTCCTCCATGAGTCGCCCAGCGTGTGTGCGCGATGCCAATGGTACCCGGAATTTGATCTTTGCCGATTTTTTTCTCCAGATTATCAATCTTTCCAACCGCCCGTACGCGAGCAAGTTTTCCGTCGTTAAGAATCGCGATACCGGCGCTATCATAGCCTCTGTATTCCAAACGATGCAGACCGTCGAGAAGTATGGGGAGCGCGTTTTTTTTGCCGATGTAGCCTACAATTCCACACATATGTTTATTATCAAAAGCGTTTTATAAATGTTTCGTAAGTTTTTGGTCTCCCATTTCTTCCAAATCCTGACCGCCATCCAGTATGCCATACTTTTTACCTAATTTCACGAATGCGGCGACGAGGATATCTATCTGTTCTTTTGAATGCGCCGCGGAGATTTGGACACGAATACGCGCCTTGCCTTGAGGCACTACGGGATAGCTAAATCCAATCACATAAATTCCTTCTTCGAGCATATCCCGCGCCATCCCGGCCGCCAATCTTCCCTCGCCAAGCATAATAGGCACAATCGGGTGAATCGATTTTGGAATATTGAATCCCGCTCCCGTCATGCGAGATCGAAAATACAAGGTATTCTCCATCAAGCGTTCGCGCAATTCCGGATGCTGTTCTATAACATCGAGTACATACATGGTGGTCGCCGCAACTACGGGCGGAAGCGTATTCGTAAACAACGTTGTCCGCGCCCGCTGGTGCAGAAGTTCAATAAACTCGCGCGGTCCGGCAATCGCGCCGCCGTTCGCGCCCCCAAGCGCTTTGCCAAATGTAGTGGTAATAATATCAACCCGGTCAAGCGTGCCTGTTGCCTCCGCGGCGCCGCGGCCGGTCACGCCTAAAAATCCGGTGGCGTGTGAATCATCCACTACCACATACGCATTATATTTTTCCGCTAGATCACAGATTTCCTTTAACGACGCCACATCGCCATCCATACTAAACACACCGTCAGTTACGACGCAACGGAGCCGCTTATCTTGCGAAGCCTTTAATTGTTCTTCCAAATCCACCATATCCATGTGCTTGTATACTTTTCGTTCGGCTTTACAAAGTCGAATACCATCAATAATACTCGCGTGATTTAATTCATCCGAAATAATCGCGTCTTCGTCTGTTAGGAGTGCCGCAAACACGGCTTCATTTGCATCCCAACACGAGGTAAACGTAATCGCGTCTTCTTTGCGCAAAAACGCGGCGATTTTTTGTTCAAGCGCGCGATGAATAGTCTGTGTTCCGCAAATAAAACGCACCGACGACATACCGTATCCATACATTTCGAGCGCTTGTTTTGCCACTTCAACCAACTCCTGACGTCCTGCAAGTCCCAAATAATTATTGGCACAAAAATTGAGTAACTCACGGCCATTTGCGGTAACATGTGCTCCTTGTCGAGTACTCAACACGCGCTGTTCTTTGTACAAACCGCCGTCTTTTATTTCATCAACCACTTTTTTGCATACCGAACGAAGGTCCGGCGCTGCGGTGTGTCTTTGCATAGGCTGCATATTAAATACCAATTTCGGATACTGCTTCATTTTTTCTTCAACCAATTCAATGGAATATTCATCCAAGGAAATAATTGGACCCTCTCCTTTGTTTAGAATAATTTCCCAGATAGCATCTTGAATTCCATTTTTTTTATCAGATAGCATGCGTTGCGCTATTTGCCATGTTTTAAAAATTTGCCGGCCGATTACATTATGTAGTGTAAATCCTTTGACCACCAAACTCGAAAAGTTAGGCAATATAAAATCCCCGTCTTTTATACCAAATAAAATAATGTGCCCGCCATAGCGTGTGGCTTCGATGCAATTATTTACCGAAGAATTAAACCCCGCCATCTCAAAACTTACATCAACTCCTTTATCATGGGTGAGCTCTTTAATTTTCTCAATCGCCCCCCTGTCGGGGTCATAGGCATGCTCTTTTTGTACTGCAGTATCAATAAGAATGGTTTCGTGGGCTCCGAGTTTTTTTGCAATTTCGAGGTTAGATGGATTGGTATCTATGGCAATAACTTTTGCAGCCCCAAAATATCGCGCAAGTAAAATAGAAAACATGCCTATTTGTCCCGCTCCAAATATGGCAATTCGATTACCCCGCACATCGACTTTACTCAAGGCATGCACCGCGTTTCCAAACGGATCAAACAACGCGCACACTTCCGGACGTACGCGGCTAAAATCAACGGCCCACAAATTTTTTGCCGGAATTTTTACATACTCCGCGTAAATACCGTCGATGCTGATTCCCAAAATTGATTGATCGCGGCAGACCTCTTGTTCGCCGAGGCGGCATTGATAGCAGCGTCCGCAAGTAACATGCGAATCTCCGGATATAAAACTTCCCACATGAATATCGTAGGTTGTTGATTCTACCATGGATCCGACTTGCATTACTTCTCCTACAAATTCATGACCCATGATACGCATTGTTTTCTCCTGTGTCTTCAGAGAATTTTTTACCATGTCGGAAAATGAATTGCGGCACCACATACCGCGATCCGATCCGCACATGCCCGCGTACATAACGCGCACGATAACGCACAACGCGTCATTTGGATTTTTGGTTTCATCCAAATTCGGCATGGGTAATTCTCGTTTTATAAAACCGCGCGATCCCTCCCACCCCTCTTTTGCGATGTCGACCGTTAGGCCTTGGATGGTTTTCATATAATTTGATTACTGTTTTCCAAATCTTCTTTTGAATTTATACCGATCGCTTCTTTCATATCTACACCAAGCGACGCTACTTTTGCTCTTTCATCAAATGCTATCTTCAACAAATCGGTCAAATAATATTCTTGTTGCGCGTTATTTTTTCTAAGCTGTTTCAGATGCTCATACAACCAATCGGCTTTGAAGCAAAAAAAACACGTACTGACTTCTTTTATTTCCAATTCTTTGTCCGTAGCGTCTCGAACATCAACTATTCGTGTAATGTTTCCCGCGGCGTCCCGTATGATGCGGCCAAAGGCATAAAACGCACGGCGCCAGCCGGTAAAATCCGAAGCTGTTGTGGTTAGTAACGTTAAAACTGCGGAATTTTCCACATGATATTCTACCAGCTTTCTTATGGATTCAGGTTCAAGAAATGGCATGTCGCCATAAAGCACTACTACCGTATCCACCGTACCTCTTAATTTCTGTTCCGTAACCGCCACGGCATGACCGGTACCCAGCTGCTCATGCTGCACTACATATTCGGCTTTCTCTTTCAGATAATCTTGAATCAGCGTATGCTTTGCGGACACCACAACGACAGGCTTCTCGCACAGACCCGATGAAATTGCTGCATCCACCACGCGCTCAATAAGGGGCTTACCGCGAAGCGTATGCAAAACTTTCGGCAGCTCACTTTTCATGCGCTTCCCGTCTCCCGCAGCCAAAATTACAATTGTTATGTTATGTGGTGACATATGCTGCGATTTCTTTTAAGGTAAAAAAATAAGGGAGGCCACTTTGTTTGTATAATTTTTCATCAAATTGTTTTGATTTTTTCAGAGCGATTTTCATTTCCGGAAAATGAGTAGCGAGTTCTTTTGTCTCGCTAATTTTGTCGTTTATAAACCAAGCATCTTTTGGGGAATATTTTGAAAACAGTTCTTGCAGCACATGCAATTTTGTATCATCCACCATAAAGGTGCGATCAAAATATGTATGCACCCCACATCCGGTCGCTTTCAATTCTTGAAAATCCGGATCACCGAGGCTCAAAAGTATCATAGGTTTACCTGTTGTTTTTACCACTTCCAGGCATTCAATCGCGCCTTCATTCAAAAAAGTTTGCAGAGCTTCTTTCATGCTCGTGGCCTCAAGTGCATCAAGAACTCTGTCTTTATCAAAACCCAACGCTGCCAACACTTCCGCGTGTCTTTCATTGGTATAACCAAATGATCCATTATCCATCCGGTGCGCTTTTTGAGAAGTCTCTAAATATTGTTCCGTCGTAACGCCAAAACGGGCGAGACTCTCGTAACGTTTCTGCTTGAACCGATGCGTGTCAAATAATGTATCGTCAAGATCAAATATATACATACTAGAGTGACGACCACAACGAATTAAAGATATGCTTTTGCGTTTGATACACTCCATCATTTTCTATCACTACGCCAATTGCCTCGCCTTTCGCGTCGAGCGAAATATACGCGGTCTTCCCGGGATACAAAATAATATAGGTGGGTGTTCCGTCTTTTTTCGCCAGCCATTTTCGTTCATCGAGTCCTCGCAGCTCTCCTCCGTCGCCAATGGCAATTACTTTTACACTGATGCCTTTTGCAATCCGCACGTCGCTGAAAGTCGGAAAATCTTTATATAAATATTCTCGTATGCCTTCGGTGGAGTAAATCATATATTCCGGATCTTCACTCCGTTCGCATGTTTGCAAAACATCTTCCAAAATAAGACGCAACTCTTTACTCGTAAAATATCGAGCGACCGGCCGTTCGCCGCCTTTGTGATACAGCGCGTGCAGTTCGGGGATCAGCCTATCCAATTGTCGATCCGCCACATCCAAGTCTTCTTTTTGATCCGCCACCATCCGATGCAATTTTTCCGGATTTTCCGCGACAAAATGCTGTTTGCTATCTTTTTTATAAAAATTCACCACTCCTTTTTCCTGAAGCCACTTCAGTGCATCGTAGGTGGTGCCTCTATTTAGACCGGTCGCGTCCGCAAGATTTCTGACGGAAGTAGGACCCAAACGTAACAGAGTCAAATAGACCTTTGCGTATTTGTCAGAAAATCCAAGTTTTTGTAGTAAATTTATGTCCATATTTTTGCCGTATTGTGAATAATATCATGGTTGGCAAATCTGTCAACTTTTTTTCGACAGTATTCTGGGGATAAAAAATATATGCTTGACAAAAACCTAAAAAACCGCTAGTTTTAGAGCAAACTCTGGAATGTGGGGTAAAATATTTATGGCGAAAGCCATGTCACCAAGAACAGCAGCCACCGCACTGCGCCGGCAGCTTGCTGCCGCAGACATGAACGTCGATGTCTCGCCGCTCGGTCCGAAAAACGGAGGTCCGGGACTCAAACTCCACTTCCGTGAGACTAAGTGCGAAGTAAGGCTTGGCCTCGATGCGGATCAGTGGCGGCTTCGGTCGGTCACGAACCCGAGCTGCCTGCCCAAGGGCGAAGCCTCCGCGACGCTGATCCGTGCTCTCGAAGAAGTCGGAGTCGCTGACCTCGAGCCCCTGCGGCCATACCAACACGTTGAGCGTGAACCACTGCGCGTGGTCGAGGCGCCTGCAGCCGATCAAACGACCCTGCGCGGTCTACACGATCACGGACGAGCAGCCACCCGCGCGGAACGACTCCGGCAACGCGGTCCGGGGCTGGTCTAGATACCCAAAAGCAGCGGTGCGCCGCATTACACACGCGTGAATCTTCGCGCCACGATCTCTTGGGTCAACTCACCGTTCATTTTCGGAGGATGCGTCCGCTGTCCCGATATACTCGAGACAGCGGCGCACACTACCCCATTCCATTCAAACGCTTCCACGGAAAAATCGGCCATTGACGAATTTCCTGTCCGCAATAATCAGGATTGAATTCAGTCCACGGCTGTTTATACAATACGCAATATTTAACATCTTTCGGAGATTTCATTTGCAAATAATCATTCATGAGTTTTAAAGTGGTTCCGGACACCACCATTTCGTCCACCACAAGCACGTTGAGTCCTTCTATATCTTTGCTCAATTCTTGTGAAATCTTTGGTTTGTCACGCATGTCCTGACGATTGCTCATTTGCTGCGTTTTTGAAAAATCAATTTTCACGACGTATAATTCTTTGTTCCCCAAAGCATACGAAATGAGCGACGCGGGAATGAGACCGGAGCGCGCAATCGAAATAATTATGTCCGGCTCAAAATTATTGAGCTTCATGTCACGAATGATTTTTTTTGCCGCGTCTTCCACGTCTTCCCACGACAAATGCACTTCTCCTTCGCTCTTGTCATAATATTTTTCTACAATTGCATTCATATTTTTTGTTGCATTTTTTGAATTAAATTAACGACTTGCGTGACGTAGCCCCATTCGTTGTCATACCACGCTTGTACAAATGCTTGCGTGCCGTTGGTTACGAGTGTAGATAAACCATCAATAGTTGCCGCGTGCGGAGATCGAACATAATCGATAGACACGAGCCCAATATCGCTAACCGCGATATTCCCCGGAAAATCTTCCCGAGCCGCTCGTTTGAATTCTCGATTTACCGCTTCTCTGTCTGTATTTGTCTCCAGTTCTGCGACAAAACTCAAAATAGACGGGACAGAGACCGGTACACGCAATGCATTTCCATCGAGTTTGCCGTTCAGTTCCGGAATCACTTTGCCGATTGCTTTTGCGGCTCCGGTTGAGGTTGGTATAATCGACGTCGCGGCCGCGCGAGCGCGGCGAAAACTTTTGTCTTTGTGCGGATGATCCACCAAGTGCTGATCATTAGTGTACGCGTGCGTGGTCATGACGGTTCCATGCTTTATGCCAAATGCTTTATTCAAGACTTTCACGACAGGAGCAAGGCAGGTGGTCGTGCAGGATGCCGCGGAAATAATTTTATGTTTTACCGGATCGAACATATCACAATTTATACCATAAATCATCGTGATGTCCTCGTTTTTTGCCGGAGCCGTAATAACCACATGCTTCGCGCCTGCCGCAAGATGCATTTCGCTTGAGGCGCGATCTCGAAATACGCCGGAAGACTCCAAAACAATATCGATGTCGTGTTCTTTCCACGGAACGTTTTTTGCGTCGCTTTCGTGATAAAATGCAATGCGTTTTCCATCAACCAGTATCGCTCTGTTATCATCAAAGGTAACCAATTTTTCCCATGGGCCATACACGGAATCGTACTTTAACAAATGTGCGTAGATGTCGCACTCGGAGCGGCTGTTTATGGCAACAATTTCAATATTCGGATTATCAAATGCAATTCTGGTAAAAATTCGTCCGATACGTCCAAATCCGTTAATTGCAATTCGTAGTGGTCTTTCCATAGATAATTTTCTGCTTATTTTGTGAATTCAATGGTGCTCGTGTCAAAAAAGTATGGATCTGCTGTGGCAGGCATATATACAAATTTTGTTGTTGATTTTACCGGATTATACATAAACCATGCGCCGATATTTTTTGATGTGGCGGGCCATGAAGGTTGTGCATAGATAGAACATGCTGCGACCAGTTTCTCATTATAAATAACTTGTTTTTCCGTTTCACCACCAAAAGGACCCCCATCTTTTTTTGCCGTTTCATCGGCTTTTTTGATTCGATCTTTTTCTTCTTGAGTATATAAAATTTCTGGCGTTGTACTAGCTAATACGATCATATACTGCATGTCAACACCATCTTCAGAGATGCCATTTTTTTTGACTACACAATTTTTTGGATTCTTACCCTCTGCTGTGATTATTTTTTCTATAGCAGCCTCGATTGATTCATCTTCTGTTTTATCAAATATGCGTATAAATCCACTTTCTCCCCATTGCGGGTCTCTGATTTCATTTCCATTTTCAGTCAATCGACCTTCCGCCTCTTTGGGATATTGAAATCTAACACCCAATTCGTCACTTGTATAGATGGCGGCATCAACGTTGCCTTCTGTAGATGTTACTGAGACAGACTGCCGCTCTGGAGGTTGGATATATGGTTTGGCACATCCGGCTCCCGCAACCAACACGAGCGCTGAAAGAAAAAATAATTTGTTCTTAATTTGCATATATAATTCCCTAAAATTTTTACGCAACACTAATTTCCTCACACAAATACACATCTTGCACCGCGTTGATTATTTCAATACCTTCTTTGAACGGCCGTTTGAATGCTTTGCGTCCCAAAATCAATCCCGTTCCGCCCGCGCGCTTATTGATGATCGCGGTCTTCATTGCGTCAGCCAAATCATTGCCGCTGCTTTCTCCGCCGGAATTAATGAGGCCTGCGCGGCCCATGTAGCAATTCGCTACTTGGTAGCGGCATAGATCAATCGGATTATCGCTCGATAGTTCAGTGTACATGCGCTCGTCGTATTTTCCATAGCTTCCTTTTTCGTTCAGTGCTTTGTATCCGCCGTTTACGGTGGGTAATTTTTGCTTGATAATGTCGGCTTCAATGGTAACTCCCAAATGATTCGCCTGACCGGTCAAATCCGCCGCCTCGTGATAATCAACACCGTTTATTTTGAACGCACTGTTGCGCAAGTAACACCACAAAATGGTAAACATCCCGTGCGCGTGAGCTTCCGCGAATGCCTCGCTTACTTCTTCTATTTGACGCGCGGATTCTTCGGAACCGAAATAAATGGTTGCTCCCACCGCTCGCGCGCCCATATTGTACGCTTGTTCAACCGAGGCAAACATTCTTTGATCGTACGCGTTTGGATACCGCAAAAAATCATTGTGATTTATTTTTACGATAAACGGAATTTTGTCAGCGTATTTTTTGCTGACCATGCCGAGCACGCCAAGCGTCGAAGCAACTCCGTTACATCCCGCTTCCACCGCCAGCTTCACAATATTTTCCGGATCAAAATAATCCGGATTCTTTGAAAAACTCGCGCCCGCCGAATGTTCGATTCCTTGATCTACCGGCAAAATGGAATAATACCCGGTTCCCGCAAGTCGGCCGGTATCTCGCAGAGCCTTGAGACTTTTTTGTACGTCTTTATTGCGATCGGAAATACCAAATACATTGTCGACAAAATCCGGACCCGGAGCATGCAGCCGATCTTTTGAAATTTTCGGGCTGCTGAAATCGAGTAAAGTAGTCGCGTCTTCGCCGATTGCCGCGCGAATCGCGGAGTAATCATGTGCCATATATTTTCATTGGTTAAATATTCTTATTATTGAACGGTTCGATTCCAAGGTAATACGCCGGGGTCTGTTTTTCTCATGATTAGGGTCCAGTTGCTTGTGTTCCTATTTTCTTTATCGGCGACTACACTTTCTCCGTCTTGAATTGAAACATTTTTTAAATCCACTCCCACAAAGCCATCTTTAAAGCGTTGTTCTATTTCATGGATTTCAGAAAGTGGAACTTCTATCGCTTCTCCGTTCGGTATCAAGCTTTCTTGATCTTTAACATCAATATCTTTTATTATTTTTACAAAATCCGGTGCCTGCGGGTGTGCGTATGCCACAAATCCCTTTTTAAAATGAGAAACCAAACTGTGGACATTACATAGCGAGATATGTGCGGAAACATACCGACAACCCTTTTCGCGAGCCGCTTTTATAAGGATATTTTCCATTTGAGATAGCAGTCCTTTCCCTCGGAATTGTGAATCGACAACAGCATGATTCAAAAATATTCTTTCACCGTTTATCACGCCACTCTCCGCCGCGACTAATCTACCGCTTGCTTCAACTCCGACCGCTACATTGCTCTCGCGTAGATCACTGAGTACCATTTCCGCTATGTCCGGAGAAAACTCTCCTCTGTCACCATCCTCCGGAGTCGGAAATCTTTCCACTAAACGTAAAAATTCTTCATACCGGTCTTCTGGTAATGGAAAAACAACAGAAGTAATCTTTTCATGAATTTCAGACCCGGGTATCTCACTGCCCATATTAAAATTTTACCGCGGCAACGCATGCCACGTTTCCAAATAACGCACGGTTCCCGTACTTACACGCATTACCACAGAATGAGTAGTCGTATAATGGCCGCCATAGTGAACTCCTTTAAGCAAAGGCCCGTCCACTACTCCGGTTGCGGTAAAAGTTAAATCAGTCCCGCGAGCCAAATCTTCCAACATCAATTTTTTGTTTACATCAGTAATTCCCATCGCGGTTACACGCGCCATGTGTTCATCATTTTTTGGTGCGAGTCGTCCCTGAAAATCTCCACCCAAACATTTTATGGCAACCGCCGCAAGAACTCCTTCCGCACTTGCTCCTTTTTGTATGAGCAAATCAATTCCGGAATCCGGCAAACAGGTTGCAATCGCTCCGGCAACATCGCCGTCGGTTATTAATTGTACGCGCGCACCAACGCGGCGGATTTCTTCGATCGTTTCCGCATTATAATCACGATCGAGCGCAACCAAGGTCATTTCAGAAATTTTCTTTCCCAATTTTTCCGCGACGCGTCCAATATTTTCTTCTATCGAGGCATCAAGATCAATCGCGCCTTTTGCTTTTGGACCGCATGCGATTTTGTGCATGTAGGTGTCCGGCGCATTGAATAATGTTCCCTTTGCCCCGGTCGCGATTACCGCCATTGCGTTTGGTCTGCCGTTTGCCACGCTGTCCGTACATTCGAGCGGATCTACCGCTATATCAAATTCATCGCCATTATTATTTCCCAATTGTTCACCAATATATAATTCAGGCGCTTGGTCTTTTGTCCCCTCGCCTATTACGACAACACCCTTAAAATCAATATAATTAAATCGATCACGCATCGCGTCTACGGCCGCCCCATCTGCCGCATGCTTGTCTCCGCGGCCGAGCCATTTTGAAGCCGCTATCGCAGCCGCCTCGGTTACCCGCACAAATTCAAGAGCCAAATTTCTATCCATAGTTTCAGATTAAATGCCCTAAATCACCCTCAATCCTATAACAAAAAAGCCATACTTTCAAGTATGGTCTTTTTGAACATCGGGCGTAAAAATTTCTACTAATATGAATCCCCGTCTTCACTTCTGTGTACTGCGGCATCCCACATTTCTTCGAGTTCATACTCCAGTTCCAATTCCTCCGCGTGGTCCGCATACCACTGCTCAAATGCCACGCGCAACTCGTCGGTATCGGACGCGTTTTCGAGCATATCCTCGAGCATCGCGTAGCGCTCCTCGTGAGAACGAGCCAAATCAGCTTGTATTTCCTGAAATAATTCTCTAACATGATTTAGCAATGCTTGTTTGATATTGGCGTGTCGTTCTTCGTCCATATGCGTGACTGTTATTGAGTATTTATTTTTGGAGCAAGAAGACTATAACAGCCATGGGGATATTGTGCAAGTATAGCCAATGTGGACAAATACAGGGTAACCTTTATAATAGACCCATATGAAAAATACCAAAATAATTTCATGGAATGTGAACGGAATTCGCGCGGCGATAAAAAAGGGATTCATGGATTTTATAAAAAAATATGACCCGGATATTTTGTGTTTACAGGAAACAAAAGCAATGCAAAATCAGGTTGAGGTTGATTTGCCAAATTACGAAGAATACTGGAATTCCGCGGTCAAAAAAGGATATTCCGGCAGCAACTTTTTCAAAAGAAAAACCGATTTCAATTCATTTCGGATTCTTGGACGGGCTGCATAAAAATAATACGCTTCTGGACGATCAAGGCAGAAATGTTTTTGATGAGGGCAGAATTATCACCACAGAATACACACATTTTTATGTGGTAAACCAATATCGCCCAAACGCAAAAGATGATTTGTCACGACTGAAATTTATCTATAAAATCTGGGATCCGTTATTTCTTAAACACTGCAAAAAATTGGAAGAAAAAAAACCGGTAATCATGTGCGGCGATTTTAACGTGGCGCACCAAGAAATTGATTTGGCCAGACCAAAACAAAATGAAGGCGTAAAGGGATTTACCAAAGAAGAGCGGGAGGGATTTGATAAACTTATTGAAGCGGGTTTTGTCGATATATTGCGTACGTTTTATCCTGACAAACCCGGATTATATACCTGGTGGTCGCCATGGGCGCAAGCGCGCGATCGAAACGTAGGCTGGCGAATTGACTATGTATGCGTTTCAAAATCGTTAGAAAAAAAAGTCACCAAAGCATTTATTTTGCCGGAAGTTTTTGGATCTGATCATTGTCCGGTGGGGGTTGAAATTGGTGTATAAAACCGAATCCCGCGCACGCACATCGTTCCCCAAAACGAGTGCATACGCGGGATATTCCCCTTGATATTGGCGTCGATAAGCACCTCCTTATGTGTTGTTGATGTCTGCGAGTTCATCTTGGAGGATGTATGCAATCACGAAGACGAAAATCAGCATCACAGCCGAGGCAAACAAGATAAACAGGTAAAAGCGACTATCAAAAAGGTACATGTACCCGACTGCGAGTCCGACCGCGAACCATGCGTAGATTGCGGCCGCGACATCGTCCCAGAGAATTCCGAGAGCGTTCTTGCCGAGCGACCTCTCGATCCATCGGATCCCGAGCCACTTCGTGATGTCGAAGATGCGGAACACGACGAACGCGTCGACGAGGAGTATGAGCATGGACGAAAACGAGATACGATCTTTATCTGGCCATGATTCCTGCATGTCGTAGAGCCAGAACACCGGAACTCCGGCAACGAGCTGGCCCACGACCTCGTCCCAGCAGTTCTGGTTGAAGTCATGATCCGTCTCGACACCATCGTGGCGGCGCTGTTCACCTTCTGTCTTGCGGATGTAGCGGTCCGCCGGCCCCACGATGACGAGGCCGATGATGAACGCTACCATGGAAGCCGCGGCGGCACTGTAGAGGCCAGCGCCGAGAAACACCATAGGCACCTGCACCACGAGTAGCGTCAGGAGTGACGCTACAGTACCCGCCCCGGCGCCCGGCCTGAAGCCGAGATTCTGCGGCAAGTAACCTGCGCCGAACACCGTCGCGACGATCCAACAGAACTTCTCAAACCCAGTCGGCTGCATAAAGCCTCCAATGTTGTCTTGCGACAATCCTACCAGCCGAAAGGCCGGGAGTCAATCAATTTACCTTGACTCGAGCAAATAAAAAACAGGTACAGAATCTAGGCGGCGACCTACTTTTGCCTTTCAACTATCATCGGCGCTGATGGGCTTAACTGCCGTGTTCGGGATGGGAACGGGTGTACCCCCACCGCAACAGCCACCTAGATTCTATACCTGTTTATTAGACATGGTGTCGGAATTACACATTTGATGCAGGCCAAGGCGGCAGCGAGCACCGAAGCGAGGCGTAGTACAGCTACGTCGAGCTAGGAGCGCAGCGACAACGCAGGCATGCCTCAAATGTGTAATTCCTAAAAGTTGTGTACAGCACAACTAAGTGCTTCTGTAGTGCTCGATATATTAGTACGCCTTGGCATTCACCTAGCGCCTATCAACCTTCTAGTCTCGAAGGAATCTCAAATGAATATTAATCTTGGAAACGGCTTCGCGCTTAGATGCTTTCAGCGCTTATCCGTGCCGAACTTAGCTACCCAACA
>CAZKQL010000014.1:15526-16816 GCA_964554925.1 uncultured Gammaproteobacteria bacterium
GGGTTCTTTTGACGGTCTGAACCCAGCTCGCGTATCACTTTAATTGGCGAACAGCCAAACCCTTGGAACCTTCTCCAGCTCCAGGATGTGATGAGCCGACATCGTACTTTCTTCCACAATTTCGTGTGGCGCAGACTATATCTTCTTCTTGCACAGGACGTTAGCAGAACCTGACTTACATCAGATCGTGACCTGCATGGCCTCTGTTTTTTGTTGCAAGAGTCGGCGTATTAGCACGCCCGTCTCGACCATATGGTCAGACCGGGCGGCTCTCCCCTTTCGGGTCAGTCGTTACAGGGTCACTTCGCTTTTTAAGGCGAGGACTTCCCACGGTATTTCCGGGTGATTGTCGCAATCACTGACGGGTTCACCGTTATAAGCCGAATTTGTTGTCTCTTTATCTATCTGAAAAACTAATTCTAAACGAAAAGATTTGGGAAAAACATCACTGTTTGTGCACCCCGATATGTTAAGGTGCCAAACCGCGCCGTCGCTGTGGACGCTTGGGCGCGATCAGCCTGTTATCCCCAGAGTAACTTTTATCCGTTGAGCTTCCGCCGTCCTATATCGTACGGTCGGATCACTAACATCTACTTTCGTAACTGCGCGGGTGGTAGCCCTTGCAGTAAAGCCGGCTTATGCGTTTGCACGTCCAGTCCGATTTCCATCCGGACCAAGCCGACCTTTGTATACGCCTCCGTTACAATTTGGGAGGCAACCGCCCCAGTTAAACTACCCACCAGATACTGTCCCACAAACCTGTATAAGGTCTACGGTTAGACACATCGCAGCACAAGGGTGGTATCTCACTGTCGCCTTTCGGCTCCCACCTATACTGAACATGTGAAGCAAAGTATCAATATCAAGTTATAGTAAAGCTTCATGGGGTCTTTTCGTCTAACTGCTGTTACGTCGCATCTTCACGACACTTGCATTTTCGCCGAGTACATGGTTAAGACAGTCCTCACATCATTATGCCATTCGTGCGGGTCGGAACTCACCCGACAAGGAATTTCGCTACCTTAGGACGGTTCATATGTTAACCTATTTTTAGGTTCCTGTTTTCCAGGCTCATGGTCGCCCATGAGATCGGACTTTATCATCTCGTGGTTTCTTTCCCAGTGTTGGAAAGAAGTCGAGTCTGGCGTAAAGTCTCTGAGGATCTTCCATCGAAGACGTGACGCGCTTCATACTTACGTTTGCGTCCACGACCTTCGTTTAACGTTTCTCTCATTTCGACAACCTTTCTCAAAATTTCTTCTGAAAAAGGGCCGGATGAAAGAATAACTA
>CAZKQL010000014.1:16826-17437 GCA_964554925.1 uncultured Gammaproteobacteria bacterium
TGGTAAAATTCTTTTTCTTTGCCGCCGAACGAAATTGAAACCTTTCAAAAAAAGGAATCACTCGTTCTTTGAGCATCGAAAGCTTACGAACTTCGAAGTATACAACTCCATCTCGCCTTTCTCGGAGTGTTCCACAACCAAAAATTTTTTTATGGAACGCGAGTATTACTCGATCTCGTTGTGATACATTAAAGCTCGGATCAATATCCCATCCTAGAGCATGGTCTGCTCTTTTCCGGAGTGAAATATTGAAACTTCCTTCGCCATCTACAAAACCAGCGATGTAGTTGCCTACATCAGATGGTATTTGCTCTAACCAATTTGTATGGTTTTGCATAGTAATAATGGAATCTTTCCTGCGAATTGTCTGCAGTGTGAGCTTGTTACTACCCCGACAAAGTCGGGATGAGTACTCAACACATTCACCAGAGTTTTCCGCATATAGCCAAATTTAATTTTTGTTTACCTTTCAATAACTACAATCGTCCATTCTATAGTTACCGCCGGCGTTCATCAGCGCTTCAGTTCAAAGCTTCATCTTGCGATTAACCTCTCCCTTTAACGTTCTGACACTGGCCAGGCATCGCCCCCTATACATCCTCTTACGAGTT
>CAZKQL010000015.1:0-3023 GCA_964554925.1 uncultured Gammaproteobacteria bacterium
ATTTGTTATTCTATATACTCCTTTTACTATGAAAGCATCTGATTTATTCGTAAAAGCACTCGAAAACGAAGGAGTTGAATATATTTTTGGCGTACCCGGAGAAGAAAACCTGGATTTTGTTGAATCTCTGCGAAATTCGACCATTAAACTTATCGTAACTCGGCACGAACAAGGAGCGGGTTTTATGGCAGCGACATATGGCCGGCTTACAGGAAAAACCGGCGTTTGTCTTTCCACGCTCGGACCCGGAGCTACCAATCTGGTAACTGCCGCGGCCTACGCGCAACTGGGCGCCATGCCCATGCTTATGAAAAAAAGCAAACAAGGATATTTTCAGATTGTAGACGTAGTCGGTATGATGAAGCCGCTTACCAAATTTTCTAAACAGATCGTAAGCGCTCACAGCATTCCGTCTTCTATTCGCGAAGCGTTTAGAATTGCCGAAGAAGAGCGCCCGGGCGCAGTGCATTTGGAATTACCCGAGGATATTGCAGCGGAAGAAAGCGACGCACGCATTATCGCCATCAACAAAACACGACGACCTATAGCCGAGGAAAAAGCAATCTCCCGAGCAGTAGAAATGATCGAGATGGCGGAGCATCCGCTTATTTTGGTCGGCGCGGGAGCAAACCGAAAATTGGTTTCAAAAATGCTCGGCGAATTGATCGAAAAAACCGGCGTTCCTTTTTTCTGCACGCAAATGGGCAAGGGTGTGATTGATGAACGTCATCCCTTGTACCTCGGAACCGCGGCGCTATCGAGCAATGATTATCTGCATTGCGCGGTAGACAATGCTGATTTGATAATAAATGTCGGCCACGATGTTATAGAAAAACCGCCGTTTATTATGAAGGCGGGTGGTGTTAGCACCGGTCTCGTTGAGGGCGGAGCACAAGTGATTCATATAAATTTTTTGAGCGCGAAAGTTGATGAGGTATATTTTCCGCAGCTCGAAGTGATTGGTGATATTGGAAATGCTCTGTGGCAAATAAAAGAAAAAATTGTACCATCGTCAAAATGGGATTTCGCGTATTTTTTGAAAATAAAACAACAGATCGACGAACATGTGGCGCGCGACAATTCTGACGCGAGGTTCCCTCTCATTCCGCAGCGCATAGTATCTGCGGTACGAGCCGCAATGCCGAACGACGGAATTTTGACGCTGGACAATGGCATGTACAAATTATGGTTTGCGCGGTATTACCAAGCATTCGAGCGCAATACGATTCTTCTCGATAACGCGCTCGCGACCATGGGCGCGGGGCTTCCTTCCGCGATGGCAGCGGCCATGATGTATCCGGACAAAAAGATAATGGCAGTGTGCGGAGACGGCGGATTTATGATGAATTCGCAAGAAATGGAAACCGCGGTACGACTGGGGCTTAACCTCACGGTCATTATTCTAAACGACAATGGGTACGGCATGATAAAATGGAAACAGGATGCCGAAGGATTTGGCTCATACGGATTGGATTTTGGAAATCCTGATTTTGTAAAATATGCAGAGGCGTATGGAGCAAAAGGATTTAGAGTAGAAAATGCAGGACAATTTTCTGAATTGTTGGCGAAATGTCTCTCCACGCCCGGATTAAAATTAATAGAAGTGCCCATTGATTATTCGGAAAACCAAAAAGTATTAACTGAAGAATTGAATAATAGAATTTGTCCGAGTTAAAAAAATAAAATAATATTATGCCCATCCAATCACAAAATCCCGCAACAGGCGAAGTCGTAAAAACATTCGAAGAATTGTCCGGTTCTGAAGTCGCGCAGAAAATTGAAATCGCACAAACCACATTCGAAACATGGCGACATACTTCATTTTCCGAGCGCGCGGCAAAATTAAAAAAAGCCGCGGAAATTTTGCGCGCAGATGCTCGAAAATATGCTGAGCTCGCAACTACAGAAATGGGGAAACCAATCAAGCAAGCAATCGGAGAACTGGAAAAATGCGCATGGGCATGTGATTATTATGCAGAAAACGGCGAGGAAATGTTGAAACAAGAAAATATTGCAACCGATGCGAGCGAAAGTTACGTGCAATTTGATCCGCTCGGGATTGTGCTTGCAGTAATGCCTTGGAATTTTCCCTATTGGCAAGTATTTCGTTTTATCGCGCCGGCCGCAATGGCCGGAAATGTCGGGCTTTTGAAACATGCGTCGAATGTTCCGCAATGCGCACAAGCAATTGAAGAAATATTTTTGCGTGCAGGATTTCCCGAAGGCATATTTCAAAATTTGTTAATTGGATCGAGCAAAGTTGAAAATATAATTCGCGACCCGCGTGTAAAAGCAGTCACACTTACCGGAAGCGAATATGCCGGACGCAAAGTCGCCGCAGCTGCGGCAGACGAAATAAAAAAATCTGTTTTGGAACTTGGCGGAAGCGATCCGTTTATCGTGCTCGCTGATGCGGATGTGGAAACCGCCTGCGCGAGCGCCGTTGCGGCGCGACTCCAAAATAACGGCCAAAGTTGTATCGCGGCAAAACGATTTATTGTGGTAGAAGAAGTGCACGAAAAATTTTGCGAATTATACAAAACAAAATACGAAGCATTGAAAATTGGCAACCCAATGGAAGAAGACACAGACGTGGGACCCATGGTAAATGAATCGAGTCGAGAAGAGATCGCGCAACAAGTTGGTGAGTCGGTCGCAAAAGGCGCAAAAATTCTAACCGGCGGAGCATGTATCGAGGGCTCAGGATATTTTTATAAACCAACTATCTTGATAGACGTGAAACCCGGCATGCCGGCGTATCACGAAGAGCTATTTGGACCGGTCGCGTCTGTGATAAAAATAAAAAACGCGGACGAAGCGGTTCAAGTTGCAAATGATACTATATTTGGACTTGGCGCGTCTATATGGACACGAGACACCGAAAAAGCAAAACAACTGGCGAAAAAAATAGAATCCGGCTGTGTATTTATAAACGGCATGGTAAAGTCCGACCCGCGATTACCATTTGGCGGAGCAAAACGATCCGGATTTGGACGAGAGCTGTCGCATTACGGCATGAAAGA